>CAZSVU010000271.1:0-11706 GCA_964610275.1 uncultured Polyangiaceae bacterium
GCTTGGCAGCGAGCTCCGGAGCACACGGAGTGATCGCGCGTGCACCGATCTCTCGCGCGAGGCTGCGGGTGGAGACTTGCCGGTCTCCGTGCATCAGCACCAGCAGCGGTCGGCCACTGTCGTCGTGCATCACCAAGGTCTTGATCACCTGGTGCTCGGGAACGCCGAGTGACACGGACGAGTGGGCAGTGCCCCCCTTCTGGACGTAGGCATAGAGATGGGCTTCGAACTCGACGCCGTGTTGACGCAGCAGGCGGATGGCAGGTGTGGTGGGGATCTTCGGGCCCTTGGCCATGGCCGGAGGCTAGCAGAGCCGCCGCCCGCAGCCTCCGTGCGCCCAGGGCGGCCCACAAACCGCGCAACTGGCCATGCGGCTGCTCGATGAGAGGCAGCCCGGGGCTTTCCCCGGCGACTGACTGCAGCCTCTGTTGGGAGCGTGCATGTGCAGCACATGTAACTATACTCAGAGCATGCCGGGCACGATGATCCAGATCCGCAACGTTCCACCTCCGATCCACCGTCAGCTCAAGGCACGTGCCGCTCTGGCGGGCATGTCACTGTCCGAGTACCTTCTGTCCGAGCTTCGGCGCACCCTGGAGCGTCCTACCAGGGCAGAAGTGCTGGAGCGCATCGCGCAGCGGACGCCCGTCCGTCCTCGCCCCAGCTCAGCCCAGGTTGTGCGGGAGCTGCGCGATCGAAGATGATCGTCGTGGACGCTTCTGCCATCCTCGATCTCCTGCTGCGCGCCCCGAGTGGAGATCAGGTTCTCAGCCGTGTAGCCCAGCCGACCGAGACACTGCACGCGCCGGAGGTGATTGATCTGGAGGTCGCTCAGGCGCTGCGCCGCCACCAGGCAGGCCGTCAGCTCAGTCCCCGGCGCGCTGACGAGGCCATGGAAGACTTCTTGGCGCTCGACGTCGCCCGCTACGCGCATCGCGATCTTCTGCCCCGGATCTGGGAGCTCAGAACTTCGCTCAGTGCGTATGACGCCGCCTATGTGGCTCTGGCCGAAGTGCTCGGCGCTACCCTGCTCACCACGGACCAGCGGCTGGGCAGAGCCAAGGGACACGCGGCGCGCATCGAGTGCGTCCGGTAGCGTCGCGGGCAACGCGCGCTCAGCGCGGGCGACCCCGGGGGCTTCGACTTGGCCTGCGCCGTGGCGGTGCCGTCCGGAGAAGTGGGCCCGAAGGGCGATCGGGATTCGCAGTCCTGGCCGAGAGTTGCTCGAGGTGGCACGCACATTTTGCCGTTTCTGAACGAGAACGCGTTCCGTAAGGCGACCTCGAGGTGAGTGTCGGGGAACACGAGCGCCGCAGACGTTTGGCTGCTTTTGCCTCGGCCCAACGCTCGTGCCAAGCTTGGGCCTGGAGGAGCGATGCTGGAGAGCTTCGGGAGGTGGGCGGGCCCGGTCGTGACCGTGGCTCTTGCAGCGGGCGTGGCGTGCACCCACCCGCTGGACGTGTTGGGCGAGCAGGAGGTTGTCAGGGAGCGGGACGACCTCCTGCAGGACGACGATCTGGCCGACAAGAACCCGGAGTACGACCCTGGCCGCACCGTGCAGGAAGAGTTCAATGGCTGTCTCGTGACGCTGAACAAGAGTGCCTCGGTCACGCGGCTGTCGATCAGCGAGCTGGAGGGGGACGACGCATTTCTGGACGGCCGGGTGTTTCGCTCACGCCGGGCGGCGCTCGAGGCGCTGGGCGACCGCGATGCGATGCCGAGCATGGAGGTGGTGAACGGCGCGCTCAAGCCTTTCAACGACGGCCTGTACGCGGCGGTGGAGCTCGGTGCCGACGACGGCAGCAACGGCAGCCTCATCGACAAGCGGCAGCTGCTCCGAGATCTGCTGGCGGAATTGGTGACGCGGGCCGAGCAGGGCTGGGGCGGGGAAAGCACCTACTCCCAGGGGGCTGCAGTGCACGTCGCCGCTGCCATCCAGCTCAGTGGCGAGTCTCCGGTGGTCACGAGCGCGATCCAGGAAAGTGCCAACGACCTCATCGGCGCATTCGTCGAGGACACGCTCTTCTCTCGCCCCATCGGTTTCTATACCTGGCTCCCCGAGCTCGAAGCGAGCTTCCAGCGTGACCGGCTCCTGCAGAGCCGTCACGATTCTCCGCCCTCATTTGGCGCATTTGCCGCCACCGCGTGGCTGCTGACTGAGAACGCGGACCTCGCCACGCGCTACCAGCAGATGCTCGATCTCTACGCGGGGCTCACCAACCCGTTTCACGACTATCCGCCCGGCGAGCTCATCCCCTACGTGCCCGACGCGGACGCGCTGGAGGACGTCGCAGCCGTACAGGTGGCATTCGAGCAGGACCACCCGGCGGAGTTTCCGCCGCAGTTTCCGTTCTGCTCGGCTCGGCTCGCGTTCCTGCCAGCATCGGAGAGTCCGGAGAACCGACTCATGCGGCAGCTCCTCTGTCGCGAGGGTCCACCGCCTGAAGGCGACCTGCTCGACCATCTGATCAACCAGATCCAAACTGGCAACCTGGATCTGACCCCGACGGAGGACTCCGGCTGGTACGACTATCAGCTCTACGCGCTCGAGACCTTGCTGCTGCCGGACCGGGCTGCCGAGTCCGAGCACCTGCTGCTGACTCGCGAATACAAGGAGAAGCTGGTCGAGACGTTTCGGTCGATCGTCACGCAGACACGAGAAACCCACGTGCGACAGCTGGACATAGTCGACGCCAGGGCGGGCAGCTCGGAGGTCGAGACCACTGAGTTCGACATCTATCCCAAGCTTCCGGTAGAGCCATTTCCGACCTTCTATCTGCGCACGGCCCGGGCCTACCGGTTCGTGGCTGCGCTGCTCGGTTCGGTGATGGGAGCGGACTTTCTGGATACTGCGGCACGGGTGCTCGAAGATGGATCGCGGCACTCGGTGTCCCTGTCCGAGGAGCTGGACGACAAGATACTGCTCCTGTACGGGCTGCACCTCCGGGCTGCCGATTCGATCGGCATGGCGCACGAGCTCAGCGCTGAGGAACTGGTCGAGTACCCGGAGGAGTCGGCGCGCGACTGCGCCGCCACCTGGCTGGAGGTGTGGAGACAGGACCCGGACGTGAACGCCGATCCCCGGGTGATGGTGCCTGTCGCCATCGACAGCAACTCGCCCAGTGGCGAGTCGATCGTCACCTACTGGGCCGTCCTGGGAGTCCGCGTGCTGCGGATGCACGCGAGCTTTCCCGAGTCACGGCGTCCGGAAGTGGTACAAGTTCCGGCCGGCTGCATCCATCGCGGCTGGGCCACCTACGAGCCGTATCTCTTGATCGAATCGACCGCGGAGGTCAGGCGTCCGTTCGGCCTGCCTCCGCTCACGCGAGCGGAGTTGCGCGCCATCTGCGATGCGCACGACGACCTCGACGAGGTCGTGGCGGCGCTGGAGACGGAGTGAGCTGCGCGAAATGAGCACTCGCCGCTCCGGGCGATTCGTGGGTCTGATTGCAGCCGGAATCGGGCTCGCCACCCTCGGCTGCTCGTACGGCCTGTTCCAGACCGCTCGGACCGAGCCGCCGGGCACGATCGGGGGCCACATTGGCCAGACCCTGGTGATGAACGAGATCGACGACGAAGCGGGTCGCAGCACCACCACCAACCTGGGAGTGGAACCCGAGGTTCGCATTGGAGCCACCGATCATCTGGACGTGGGACTGGGCCCGCTGTTCGGACTCGGCCTGCGCGGGGACGTGAAGTACAACTTCTTCAGGCCCACGGATCGTCTGGCCCTGGCGGGCCGCGTGGGCGGTGGGCAGAGCCCATGGTACGCGGTCTACAACGCGCTCGGTGGGGTGATCGCCAGCTACCGCGTGTTCCGCATGGTGGAGCCCTATGCCGCCGCCACCTTCTCCAACTTTTGGATTCGTGGCTACGAGCAACCGGAGGTGGAGTTGGAGCCAGGCGAACGGCTGGCAGCAGGCAAGGGCTATGGCGACGGGCTGCTGCAGCTGGTCGTTGGAATCCAGCTCCCGGCTGGGACCGGGCGCGCTTTCATGGTGGAGGTGAGCCGGTGGATCCCACTGCAGAATGATCCGGGCGATTTCTACAGGTTCGTCCCGACCACGGTCATCGGCGCCGGCTTTCGCTTTGGCGCGTTCGACCCGCTGCGTGCCGAGCGGGCGCGCCAGCACGCACTGGAGGTCGAGCACGCTGAGCGCCAGCGCCAGCGTACCGGTACTGAGCGACCTCGGAGGCCGAGTCCTTCAAAGCAACCTCGGCTCGACCCCACCGGTCCGGCTCCGCCGCCGCGCAGCCCCACGGGCCCCTCGCGTCCGCAGTAGGCGGGGAAGGCCTGCCGGCCCCACTTTGCGCCGGCACCGCCCACGTGCCACGCTTTCCAGTGGGAGGTACGAGCTTGGATAGGCTGGGCAGCTGGGCGAGGGTGAGCGTGGGCGTGGGGGTAATGGCCTTGCCGCTGGGCTGCGCGGACCCGCTCGACATGGTGGGTCAAGAGGAAGCGGTGACCGAGAGTCGTCAGGTCCTCCGAGACGATGATCTGGCGGACAAGAATCCGGAGTACGACCCGTCGCGAACCGTGCAGGAAGAGTTCGAGGGCTGTCTGGTCACTCTGAACAAGAGCGCTTCGGTCACGCGGCTATCGCTGAGCCCGCTCGGCGGCGACGACGAGTTTTTGGAGGGGCGCGTATTCCCGTCGCGGCAGGCTGCGCTACTCGAGCTCGGCGACCGACCGGTGATGCCGAGCATGGAAGTGGTGAACGGCGCGCTCAAACCGTTCAACGACGGCCTGTACGCGGCCGTGGAGCTCGGCGCAGACGATGGCAGCAGCGGCAGCCCGATCGACAAGCGGCAACTGCTCCGAGACCTGTTGGCCGAGCTGGTTCTGCGCGCCGAGCAGGGATCGGGTGGAGCCAGCACGCACGCCCAGGCCGCTGCTGAGCAGATTGCGGCCGCCATCAGCTTGGGCGGAGAGGCCCCCACGGCGTCAGCGGCCGTCACGAGCACGGCGGACGTTCTCGTGGACGTGTTCGAGGGCGACGCTCTGTTTTCCCGCCCCATCGGCTTCTACACCTGGCTGCCCGAGCTCGAAGCAAGCTTCCGACGCGATCGATTCCTACAAAGCCGTCACGCTGCAGCTCCCGAGTTCGGCGCGTTCGCAGCCACGGCGCTGGTGTTGGGGGAGAACGCAGAGCTTCGCTTACGCTACCAGCAAATGCTCGATCTCTATGCCGGGCTCACCAACCCGTTTCACGACTACCCACCCGGCGAGCTCATCCCCTACGTCTCGGACGCCGCAGCCCTGGACGACGTCGGCGCGCTCCTGGCGGCATTCGAGCAGGATCACCCGCCGGAGTACTCAGATGACTTTCCCCTCTGCCCGGCTGGGCTGGCCTTTCTGCCCGCTTCGGACAGCGCCGAGAACCGGATGATGCGACGGCTCCTGTGTCGTCCCGGAGCGACGCTCGATGGCGACCTCATGGACTACCTGATCGCCGAGATCCAGAGTGGGGCGATCGACCTCACGCCGACCGAGGCCTCCGGCTGGTATGATCACCAGCTCTACGCGCTGGAGACGCTGCTGCTGCCGGACCGAGCGCCCGAGAGCGAGCACCTGCTCCTCACGCGCGAGTACAAGGAGAAGCTGGTCGACACGTTTCGATCCATCGTGACCCAGAACCGCGAGACGCACGTTCGGCAGCTGGAGTTGCCGGACATAGGGCCAAGCGTTGACGAAGAGGTGGAACCTGTCGAGTTCGACATCTACCCCAAGCTGGTGGTGGAGCCGTTCCCCACGTTCTACCTGCGCACGGCGCGAGCCTACCGCTTCGTCCAGGGCATGCTCGAAGCGGTGCTGGGGAGCGAATTCCTGTCCAGCACGTCCCGGGTGCTGGAGGATGGCGATCGGCACGACCCCAGCCTGAACGATGAGCTCTACCAGATCATCACGTTGCTCTACGGTCTGCACCTGCGGGCTGCCGAGTCGATTGGCATGGCGCCTGGGTTGAGCGACGAAGAGACGGCGGAGTATGACCTCGACTCGGCCCGCGAGCGGGCGGAGGAGTGGCTCGCAGGTTGGCGCGCCGACGTGGACGTCAACCGCGACCCGCGGGTGATCGTGCCCGTGGCCATTTCGGAGGACCCCGGCTCTGGGCAGTCGGTCGTGTCGCACTGGGCGGTGGTGGGGATACGCGTGGTGCGCGTGCACGCGAGCTTCCCGGAGACGCATCGGCCAGAGGTAGTGCAGGTGCCTGGCGACTGTATTCACCGTGGCTGGAAGAACTACGAGCCGTACCTGCTGATCGAGGCCTTTGCCGAGGTCACTCGACGAAGCTCGCTTCCCCCGCTCGATCGCGATGAGTTTCGGGCCATCTGCGATCAGCACGACGATCTGGCAGGCATCGTCTCCGCTCTGGAGGCGGAGTAGGCCGAACGAAATGCGCGCTCCCAAGCGGCTCGTGCAGCGTGCATCGGTGCTGACGTTCGCGTCTGCGCTGGCCTCCACGGCCTGCGGATTCGGCCTGTTTCAGACCGCGCGGACCGAGCGCCCGGGCACGGTGACGGGGCACTCCGGCACCACCGTCGTGCACAATGCAGTCACCCGCGATCCCGAACGCGACGCGCTCGCCTGGGGCGTGGACTCGGGGTTGCGACTGGGGCTCGCCGATCACGTGGACGTGGGCCTCAGGTCATTTCTCCTGAGCGGCATGCAGACCGACCTGAAGCTCAACGTCCTGTCACCCACCGACGACCTGGCCCTGGCCGCCAGGGTCGGGGGCGGGTACGCCGCGCGGTACGAGACCTACAATGCGCTGGCGGGCGTGATTGGTAGCTATCGCGTTCTTCGTGACCTCGAGCCCTACGTGGGGGTCACGTTCTCCAACTTCTGGATCATGGACTACGGCGAGCCCGAAATACCGCGCGACAGCACCGAGACGTACGTCGACCGCAGCGGCACCGGAGACGGCTTGCTGAAGCTGGTGATTGGGGTGCAGGCAACGCTTAGCGCCTACACGGCTCTCATGCTGGAGGCCGGCCATTGGATCCCCCTGAACAACGACCCCGGAGACTTCTATGCTTTCGTGCCCACCACGGTGTTCGGCTTAGGAGTCCGCTTTGGAATGCTGGATCCCGCTCGGGCGGCGGAGCAGCGTCGGAACGAGGAGCTGGAGCGTCAGCGGGAGCAGACGGAGGAGATCTGGGAGCGCGAGCTCGAGCTCGAGCGCGAGGAGCGGGAGCGGTGGGAGTATCGCCCGGGTCCTGCCCTGCCGCCGGCGCCGGGCAGCAACCGGCCGAAGCGGCTCGACCCGACGGGCCCGACTCCGCCGCCGCGCAGCCCCACGGGACCCTCGCGGCCGCTGTAGGCATCCCGGAGGGTCCCTGTGCGCCGGTTCTGGGGGGAAGGCCCATTCCGACCGCTCGTGGACGCGCGCTGCCAGGCACACCATAATCGACCGTCCCAAGTGACGTGGGGATGCTGTGATGGACGAACCCTCGCCAACACATACGCCTGAGCCTGGCGGCCTCGTGTTTGGGCAGGACCGTGTCCTGCAGGAGGCGGGAGACGCGGGGTTCGTCGATCTGTGGCTGGGTCAGCTGAAGCCTGGGCCGCTCTTCAGCCTGGTGGCAACGAAGCCGCAATGACCGCACGGCGCTGGCAGGCCGGGCCACTCGCGTGGTGCCTCTTGGCGGCGCTGCTCTTCGGTGCGTCCACACCCGCTGCGAAGAGCCTGGTGGCTGAGCTCGGTCCGGTGCTGCTCTCCGGGCTGCTCTATGCCGGGGCAGCCCTGGCGGTGGTGCCTGCCGTGTGGGTGCGGCGAGTGGCGAGCAGGACCGAGCGCGGGGAGGGGGCGGCGGCCGGGGCGAGGCAGCCGGGTCGCGTGCGAGCCAATCGGTGGCGGCTCGCCGGCGCGGTAGCGTTCGGTGGCGTGGTCGGACCGATCCTGCTGCTGTGGGGCCTGTCACTCGCGCCGGCCGGGTCGGTCTCGCTGTGGCTCACCCTGGAAACCGTGGCCACCGCAGTGTTGGCGCGGTTGCTGTTCCGGGAGCATCTCGAAAAGCGCGGTTGGGCTGCCGTGGCGCTGGTGGTCTTGGCATCGGCGATTCTGTCCGGACACACTCACCTGGGCTCGGCCGTGGCGCTGGTTGCGCTCGCCTGCGTGGCCTGGGGACTCGACAACAACCTGACCAGTCTGATTGACGGGTACACACCAGCTGAGATCACGCTGGTGAAGGGGTTGGTTGCCGCGCTGGTCGCGATCCCGCTCGGTTGGGCGCTCGGAGGGCAGGGGAGTCTCCTGCAGGTCGCTGGTGCATTGGGGATCGGTGCCCTGGGGTATGGCTTGTCGCTCGTTCTGTACGTGGCCGGTGCGCAGCAGCTCGGGGCGACTCGATCCCAACTCGTGTTCTCCACGTCGCCGTTGTTTGGCCTCGGTCTGGCGTGGGCCGTTCTGGGCGAGACCGTGGGATGGGTGCACGGACTGGCGGTGGCACTGATGGCCATGGCGCTGTGGCTCTTGCACCGCGAGCATCACGAGCACGAGCACGAGCACCACCCCGCCACTCACACCCACTGGCACCAGCACGACGACGGACACCACGACCATCGGCATCCCCGGTTGGGCTCAGCCCAGGGCTGGCACCAGCACGAGCACGAGCACGACGGTCGCACGCACCGTCACCCGCATCGCCCGGACGTGCACCATCGGCACCGGCACCGCTGACCAGCCAAAGCTCGAGCCGGACTCAGTTCCGACGACGTCGTCGCGCTAGTGGAACCAGGGCGAGCAGCGACAGCATCCATCCGCTCGCCGTGGTGTTGCCGGTCGCCAGGGCACAGCCGCCTCCGGATTCGGTAGATTCCTCTGCCGCTGGCTCCGGATCGGTTCCGTCGGCATCCTGCCACGTCTCGTCCTGAGCAGTCGGTTCGGCGTTCTCCGATTCACCACCCGCGTTTAGCGTGGCATACGTGTCGCCACGGGCAGCCAAGTCGTAGTAGGGCGGAGCACAGAGCCGTTCCGGACCGTCGGTGAAGCATTCGGTGGTCCCGTCGGTGCTGGCCGTGCACATGCCGTTCGGGTTGTCGATGCAGGTCCATCCCTCGGGGCAGGCGGCGGCGTCGCTGCTGCAGTCGATCTCCTGGGCTTGGCAGATCATCTCGCCCGTGGGCTCGCAGACACAATCGGGCTCGTCGGGAGGCAAGGGCGTGCTGCCCCCGTCGGCCTCATCCGGATCAACGGCGGGGGAACTGCCGCCGCACGAGCAGCTCTCTTCTGCGACGCAGTCGAAACCCTCGCCGCAGTCCGCGGCGGTTTCGCAGGGCGCCATCCAGCGGGGGGCGCAGCGGCTTTCGGTTTGCGGCTCACATTGCGGCTCCACCGCTTCGCAGGTTTCACCGGGAGGACAAGCGACATCGGTACAAATCACGGTCTGGGTCTCGAGACAGACGAGATCCGGCCCGCAATCGTCACTGGTCGTGCACGCCGCGGGGCTACACACGGACTCGGTAGTCGGCTCGCACGTTGGTGGCTCGCAGTCCTCACCTTCGACGCACGCATACTCGACGGCAGGGCAGTCGAGCGTAATCTCTTCGCAGACGAATCCCTCCGGGCAGGCTGGCTCGCATTCTGCCGAGGCGCCCAGGGCGAACAGGGTGATGGCCGAGGTGGCGGCGAAGCTGATGGCGATTCTCATGACGTGGCTCCTGGTTCTCGCAGTGCGACTTCTCAAGCAAGTGATTGGGTGTGATGGTCAGGATTGAGGAGTGAAGGTCATTCCCCGCTCCATTCGGCGAAGCGGATCAGACTGGCCGACACGAGCTCGCCGTCCGTCTCGGTCAAGGTGGCGGACAGCTCACCACTCGTCCCGGTGGGGTCGTAGGTCGTGTGCAGCGCGAAGCCCTGCAGCTCAGCGGTCGAGCTGACGGGCGTGGCGCTGAAGGTTCCGGTCAGGCTCGTCGGGTCGAGCTGTACGATGAGCTCGGCGAGTTCGGCGTCAGTGGCGTGCAAAGTGGCCGAGACGGTTTCGTCGAGCGCGCCATTGGCAGTCGTAATGCGGAGCGTGACATCGACGTCCACACGATCCGGGCAATCCGCGGCCGGCTCTATCGCTGGGCCATCCTCCGGCTCCTTGGGGCTGGCGTCGACAAAGCGTGGATTCGTCGAGTCGAGGATCGCGATGGTGAGCTCGGATGGTCCGGGCTCCACGGTGGCCTCTACCCCGCGGTCGGTCGTGTCGAGCCAGATCATCGGCGTCGTGACCGACTCGCCCACGAGCAAAGCCACGTCCGCGGCGCTGAAGCCGAGGGGCGAGACCTCGTCCTCGGCGAGGGGAGTGGGCTGCTCCTCGCAACCGTCGCCGGAAAACGTCGGCTCGTTCTCCTCGACCCAAGTCCCTCCCGTCTCCCCACCGGTCTGACCGCCCAGGCACGCGCCGAGCAGTAGCGCGGCCACCAGGCTCATCGCGTTCGGCAGGGGTCTCAGCTTGCAGCTCATGCTTCCTCACGCGCCATCATCGTTGGCGACCGATCTCATTATGGCTGTGCTGAGGTAGCGGATCTATATCTGTAATGCACATTTCGTGCCTTGAAAATGCCCGAACATGTGCAAAACTCCTATGCATGCGGTACGAGCGTCTGTCTTCCGAGCTGATCCGGGCGCTCCGGGACGCCCGCTCGCAGACCGCGCTCAGCCGCCGGCTCGGCTACCGGAGCAACGTCGTCTACACGTGGGAGGCCGGAGACGGGTTTCCCACCGCGGCTCGCGCGCTGGCGGTCGCGCGCCGTGTGGGAGTCGAGCCAACCGAGGCGCTGGCGCGTTTCTATGACCGACCTCCTAGCTGGCTCGCCGAGATCGACGTGGCCACGCGTGGCGGAGTGACGCAGCTGCTCGGCGATCTTCGCGGTCATCAGTCGATCAACGAGCTGGCTGCCGCGACCGGCCGCAACCGCTACGCCGTGTCCCGCTGGATCAAGGGCATCACCGAGCCACGGCTCCCGGACTTCCTCCGCCTAGTCGATGCCTGCACCCTGCGCCTGCTCGACTTCCTTGCTGCCTTCGTGGACCCGGCGCGGCTCCCCGAGGCCGCCGAGGCCTGGCGAGCCCTGGAGGCGGCGCGCGGAGCGGCGCGCGATGCGCCCTGGTCGCACGCGGTGTTGCGTGCGCTCGAGCTCGAGCAGTATCGCGCTCTGCCTCGCCACGAGCACGGTTGGATTGCGCGGCGGTTGGGCATCAGCGTCGACCAGGAAGATCAATGCCTCGAGCTGCTGCTGCAGGCCGGTCAGATCCGCGAGGGGACAGAGGGACACTTCGAGCACCAGGTCGCCACCGTCGACGTGCGGCGAGACCGCCTGGCCGCGCGGAATCTCGCTGCCTGGTGTGCCGAGCTCGGCCGGACGCGACTCGCCGAGAGCGGCGCTGGCACTTTCACCTTCAACCTGTTCGGCGTCTCTACCCAGGATCTGGCTCGGCTGCGCCAGCTGCAACGCGACTACTTCGCCGAGCTTCGCGCCATCGTGGCCGAGTCCGAGCCGGTCGAGCACGTGGCGGTCGCCAACATGCAGCTCTTCTGTCTCGACGAGTGAGTCGACCGAGGCGGGATTGTCCATGAGCGGACGTCGCGGGACGGCGCGACGCGTCTGGTCGAGTGCGGCGGGGAAGCGCGTGGGGGCGCGGGTGGGGGGGGCAGCAGGAGGGGGGACGGAAGGGGGTGTGGATGCCCGCGGGCTTTGCCGCGGGCGGGTTGGTTGGG
>CAZSVU010000272.1:0-11706 GCA_964610275.1 uncultured Polyangiaceae bacterium
CCATCCATGTTTCGGCGGTCGCTGGCGGCCGCCGAAACATGGATCAAGGATGCGCTGGTTAGCCACTTTCGTGACGCCCGGGCTCGACCGTGCCATGCTCTCACCATGGCCAACGCGAACAGCCAGCCCGCGGAGGCTCTGCCAGGCGGGGCGACGGAGACGGTACGCGAGACCGGCGCGCCGCTTGAGGGCGAGTTGTGCTGCGCCAATGAGGACTTCGAGCGGGGCGACTACATCGAACTCACCGATGACGAGCTCGAACGCTGCATCGCTGCCGGAGAGTCTCCCTGGCCAAACGAGTCCCGCGCCTGAGCGCCACCTTCCGCCGCAGCCTGAATGCACTCGGCGTGAGTCCTGGCACGTCGCCGTATCAGGCGGTGTTTGCGACGGTCGGAGCGCTGTCGAGAGCTGCCGAGCTGCCGGGTCCAATGGATCAGGAGATCAGGTTCGCTCCCACACGCGCTCTCGTCCGCCGCGTCGCGGGACACAACGTCTGGATTGTCTATCGGTTCGATGCCGAGCACGTGTTCATCATGACCGCGCGAGGCGAGCCGCCGGTGCCGGCCGACGACTGACGGTTGGTGCGCGTCGGCGCCGGGCACCAATGCTGCGAGCCAGGACATTCAGCACTTGCCCTGACGCAAATGCGACAGGAGCGACATCGTTGAGATTGCTGGCAGCGCCGACCTACGCTTTCCGGCTTGCATCGGAGTTGGTGTGAGGGCACTCGCGCTCGGAGTGCCTGCTCGTCTTGGCCGAAGAGTTCCGTGGTGACCACCGGTCTGGAACCCCGGCGGATTCAGCTGGCGGTGGTAGATCGGGGGATGCCGAGTTGGGCGGAGAGAGCTGGATCGCGCTCCGCGCAGACGAGGTCGCGGATGCGGTGGTCATATGCCCGGTGGATGGGGTGGTTCGGCACCGGGCGTGGGTGGACTGCCGGTGACGCTGGCGCAAGCCGGGAAGGGTACGACGCTGGTCAGGAGAAAGTGCAAGGATTCCACCGTTGTTGCGTTTGCAACGCGATGAGTGCTGAATGTGTTGGGACGCAGCAGCGCTACACCCACGCCACCAAACCACACGGAGAACGCATCCTCGTTGGAGGAGCAAGCCGAATGACACTTCACCTCAGCAATTGGACGAGGGCGTCGTGGACGAGGCCGTTCGAGGCGATGGCGCCGCCGCCGTAGATCGTCTCCTCCCCGTCCAACGAGGTGAAGCGCCCCCCGGCCGCTCGGGTCAGCGCAGCGGCGGCGCAAAGGTCCCACGGCGTCGTGCCGGGATCGATCATCGCGTCGACGCGACCAAACAGGAGCTGCCGGTAGCCGTCGAAATCAGCGAAACCGCGCTGAGTGGAGGTGCCATCGGCGAGTTTCGTCAGCGCGCCGGCGAGCTCTGCTTGGGTGAACTGCGCGAGCCCGCCGTGGCTCACCGTCGCGTGGGCAAGGGTGTCCACGGTGCTGAGCCTCACCGGGCGGCCGTTGGCGCGGGAGCCAATACCGCGCACGCCGACGAACAGATCGCCGGCTGCCGGCATGAAGGCCACGCCGACCACGGGTTCGCCGACGTGCTCGACGCCGACGAGGATCGACCACGTCGGAAGGCCACGGATGAAGGCCCGGGTGCCGTCGATGGGATCGACGATGAATCGCGTTCCCGATGCGTTCGGGCCGCGCGCGCCAGTCTCCTCACCCAGGAACCCGGCGTCGGGGAACTCCTTGCCAATGAAGACGCGCAGGCGGCGCTCCACGGCCTCGTCCGCCTCCGTCACCGGGCTCTTGTCCTGCTTGGTGCGGGAGCGATCGGCCGCGCCGCCACGGTAGAGGCGCATCGCCTCCTCGCCAGCGCCAATGACCTCATCTACCAGTAGGTCGAGCGCTCGGTGTCCACCGAGCAGTCCGAGGTCGAAAGGTGAGTCCGACATTGACGCATAGCCTTCCCGATCTTCGAGTCGCCCGCAAGACCTGGGGTCTGGTGCAGACCAAGCGTGCGACTCACGCCGCCGCTAGCCGTCACCCAGCCACCCCGCACTCGCGGCATGATGCAAATCCACACAACACGGGTGTCTACGATTTCGGGGCAAGCTCATACCGCTACTCCCCGCTTCCTGTGGCCACCGCGCCAGTCCCCGACCCTACCAACTTGCCTGGCTAGCGTGGTTCGCGTTCGGCGCGGCCGATCCCAGGCATCGTCCCCGGTCAGTACCAGAGGCGGAACGTGCCGCTCACGTGGAGCAGCGCGAGCATGTAGAGGGTGCCGTCCCAGTAGCTGCGCGGGACCCCGGCAGACCACAGCCTGTCCACGAACGGCTTACCCGTCGACGCCGGCAAGCCAAAGCCCAGTAGAGCATCGCAGAAACCCTGGGCTCCAGGGCCTATGTTCTGCTCGTGTGCGCCATACAGGGGCGCGTACGTGTCCACTTGCCAGGGGTCGGCAGCGAAGAAGTTCCAGTCCATCATGATGTTCGCGACCGTGCGTATCTTGTCTACACCGGTGTTTACTGACGCATCACCGGTGTAGGAACGCTGGTCGCCGAAGACGCCGTTCGCGTCGGCCGCAGCGTGGAAGAGCTCGCGTCCCGCCGTGATGGCAGTCTCCCAGAACTCTGCGTTGGCGGTGTCGAAGCAGGCCCATGTCTGATAGAAGGCCGGCAAGATGTAGGAAGGATCGGTCTGCCCGTTGTCGCCGCCCGAATAGAACTTCACGAGGTGGTAGGTCAGGTTGAAGTCCTGCGTGCGGACCAAGTCGAGCACCCATTGGGCCTCGGTCGCGTAGTTGAACTGGCCGGACGTGTCTCCCCAGCGGTTGTGGGCGAAAATGAGGGCGGCTGCGAAGTACTCGTCCCCGTCCGGCGCTCCACCGGTGGCCAGTTTCGAACCCGAAGTCGAACAGTGCCACGCGATCTGGGTGCCGGTACATCCCGAGGCAAAGCAACCTGAGGCCATGTGATTCCTCACCCAGGTCCACTGACGGTCGAACTCGGTCTGCTTGTCGAGCTGGACGGCGATCATCATTCCGTAGCCCATGCCTTCGGTGCGCACGTCGTTGTTGTAGGTGTCCAGGACGTAGGACTCGTCCGAGCCTGGCCCGTCGAAGTAGATGCTGCCCGACCCCGAAGGGTTGAAGAGCGTGGACCAGGCGGTTTCGAGCTTGGCGTCGGTCTCCGCCTGCGTATGCCCCGAGAGGCTGACAAAGAGATTGGCGTACGCCGCGGGTGGCGTGCACCCATCTCCAGGAATCGTTACGGTTGAGGCGCCGCCGTCACCGCCCGTGCCGCCACCGGTTCCGCCGCTCGTGTCACCAGCGGTTCCGCCACTCGCGTCACCAGCGGTTCCGCCGCTCGTGTCACCGCCGGCTCCGCCGCTCGTGTCACCAGCGGTTCCGCCGCTCGTGCTTCCACCGGTTCCGCCGCCCCCGCTCGCGGTGCCGCCGCTGCCGGCCGTGCCGCCGCTGCCGACTAGGCCACCTATGCCCGAGCCACCTATGCCCGAGCCACCTATGCCCGAGCCACCGACGCCCGAGCCACCTATGCCCGAGCCACCGACGCCCGAGCCACCGACGCCTGCGACGCCCGAGCCACCGCTTCCGTTCACCGTGCCGCCGATGCCACTCGCCGTGCCGCCGATGCCACTCGCCGAGCCGCCGATGCCACTCGCCACGCCGCTACTCCCAGCCACCCCATCGCTTCCCGCCGGAGTAGTGTCCTCACTCCCACAGCCCCAGATTCCGAACGTGAACCCAAGAACGAGCATCCCCGCTAGCTTCGTGTGCACAGTGACCTCCTTAATGGACTTCCCCGCAACGACTCACGATGCTCGTCGTTCTCATCGCCGAGCCGACGGCGGCGACAGTAGGATGCTACCGTTCACTCGGCGCCCGCGCGGGGGGAGAAGGATCGCCCCCTGCGATGCAGCATTCTAGGTGTAAGGGAACCGGCGATGTTGTGGGTCCTCAATGCTCGGACCATTTCGATATCATTGAGGTGCGGCGGCTGACGTTTCAGCATCTGCCGCCGTGCTGCTTATCATCCGACCGCCGGCGCATTCTGCGCATCAGCGTGACGAGCAATCCGTCGGCCGCTTCGACCGCGAACCAGATCGTTCAGGCGTCCCCGTGGGAGACTGCGCCACGCTACCTACTGCGGGATCGCGACGGCATTTACGGCGCGCTCTTTCGGAATCGCGTCAAGAATCTGGGCATCGAAGAAGTCATCATCGCCCGGAGGTCGCCTTGGCAGTCGCCGTACGTCGAACGCGTGATCGGCACACTGCGCCGAGAGCTGGTCGACCACGTCATCGTGATGAACGAGTGGCACCTGCGACGGCAGCTTTGGAGATTCGTTGACGACTACTACCATCGCTGCCGCACGCACCTCTCCCTCGACAAGGATTCACCAGAGCCGCGACCGGTAGAGCCTCCCGAGCTGGGAAAGGTGATCGAGCTTCCGGTCGTGGGCGGCCTGCATCATCGTTGCACGCGACGGGCGGCGTAGGAATCTCCAGGAGCGGATGGGGGCACCGGAGAGGTGCGTCCGGCGAACTCGAATCGAGTGTTCGGGCGGCCGAGTGTCGTTGGACGGTTCCTATCTCGCGTGCCCCCCAACCTCTCCGACCGCTGATCGCGGCTCCGCATCGGGTGGGACGACGTCTACGGGAAGGACAGGCACAGAAGCTACTGCAGCACTGTTCCCATATCCCAGTCAATCCACATGCCTTCCCATTCGCTGACCGGTTGTTGAACGCCACTGTCCGGAATGATCACGACGCCTGTGTTCCCACTGGTATTGCCATTGAATGCTCGATCAAACATCGCGGCTGCAATGCCGGTATCGCCTACGCTGCAGTGCATTCCGTTGTACATTTCGAAAGCCATGTTGTTGGGAACACCGAGCGCACTCCATACCGGTGCTGCTGCCCATGCGGAGAGCGCTTCACAGGTTCCGCCAAGGTGACACCATGAATTCACACCATTGTTGTTCGAAAAATGCACCAAGTATCGCGGAGCGATAGTCGCGAGCAGCAAGTGCTGATCGATGGGGAGGTGATTCACCAAATCGGGATTTGATCGGAGCTGGCTCGCCGCACTGGTAACCCATGGTCCGCAGATACCGGTGTCTTCGAGGTTGTCGATACTCTGAGGCAGGGCATCTGCGCACTGCCACCTAGAATTACCGGCACCGTGCCTGAACCACTCTGCCTGACGCAAGTTGGAGGCGCCACCACCTCCGGATTCCACGACGATCGTCATCGGTATGCGACTGAAGACACCCACCAGGAAGGCAGCTTTTCCACATCCGGAACACCCCGATACCGCCATCTTGGTAGGATCATGTCCGCTTCCCGGGTTCTGTTCCAGGACTTCGATCACCCTGTCAACCATCCATCCCGTCGCGACATTGGTGTTCATCTCGGACAAGCCAAAGAGGTTCCTTATCTTGCCTTCGAAGCCACTGCCAAATGACAAGCTCTTTCTGCTGGAGGGCAAGATTCCAGACCCCATGTCAACGGTGATCACATCGCCGGAACCACTGATAGTGGCCGAGAAATTCTCTGTGTTCGAACCTTCCGTACAAGTAATCGAAATATTGCCTCCGGATACGGTTCCCGTCGTTTCATCCGGCTCGAAGGGATACGGACCGTAGATGTACTTGGCTGCTATTGCCTGGATTTCCCTGCGGCGGCACTCCCACTGTGCTCTGGTAGTAACTGGAGTGCCGTCGAAGAACGTAAACGGATCGGGGAGTGTCTCGTTTCTGGGCAGACTACTCACGCTGTCAGGCAAATCGGGCAGGGTACAGTCGTCGCTCGTCGAGCCGCCAGATCCGCCGGCCGTGCCGCCCGTGCCGACTCCGCCCGTGCCGACTCCGCCCGTGCCGACTCCGCCCGTGCCGACTCCGCCCGTGCCCTGGCCAATGGGGGTGCAGGTCCACAGCGAGTCGGCGCCACAGACGCAGGTTCGGTCGCTGCGTTCACACACCGCGGTGTCCACTGCGGGGTTGCATGTGTTTCCAGTGTCGACACCCGACACGCACGTGCTCTCGCCGCCCCCCGTTCCTCCGCTCGCCGGATCGCCGCCCGTGCCGTCGCCGCCCGCGCCCGGAGCGCCACCTAGGCCCTGGTCGCCGCCCGCTCCTGGAGCGCCGCCCACGCTCGGAGCGCCGCCCAGCGTCGAAACGTATCCGCCCGCGCCGGGAGCGCCGCCAGCGCCCGGAGCCGCGCCGCCCACGCCCACACCGCCGACGCCCGGAGCCGCGCCACCCACGCCGATTCCGCCAGCGCCCGGAGCAGCGCCGCCCACGCCCGGAGCAGCGCCGCCGCTGCCCGTGATGCCACCCGGGCATTGCCCGGCGAGGCAGTTGCCGTCCGCGCAGACGTTTCCACAAGCGCCGCAGTTGGTCGGATCGGCTTGCAGGTCCGTACAGACGCTCCCACAAAGCGCCTGACCTGCTCCGCAGGCGCACGATCCGCCCATGCAGACCTGGCCTGCCGGGCAGGCCGCGCCGCAGGCGCCGCAGTTGCTCACATTGGTGGTGACGTCGATGCAGCTCGTGCCGCACTGGGTGAGAGTCGGTGCGCACGTGGAGGTGCATACGCCTTGCGAGCAGACCAGACCCGTCCCGCAAACATTCCCGCATGAGCCGCAGTTGGCTCCGCTACTCGTCAGATCCGTACATCCCGCGCCGCAGTCGATCAGACCGGTGAAGCACGAGCACGCACCAGCCAAGCAGACCTGGCCTGTGCCGCACATATTGCCACAGGACCCGCAGTTGAGCGGGTTGTCGGTGAGAGAAACGCACAGTCCGGAGCAGAGCTCCAACCCAGGGGCGCACGCGCCATCGCCGTCATCGGCGTTTTGCCCGCTCGAACTCGGTTCTCCACAACTCGAGGCTCCCAGCCACACGAACGCCAGTACCGAGACCAAACTAACGCGTCGAATCGTCACGGGTATCACCTCACTGTTGGGGAGAGATGGGGAACAGATGTGCCGAAGGGCGGTGGGGCGTTCCAGGTCACGCCGACCTGCCCGAGCGGAAAGCAGCGCGTGCCGTCACCCGAAGCAGACACCGGACGAGTCCGCGGTGATCTCTCAGCCTCCTGCCACCGCGGATCACGCGATTGCGAGGAGTCCGCGCCGGCGTGAGGACCCGCCAAAGGCTCTTGGCCAGGCGCACGCCTTTCTACACACACGCTCCGAATGCCCGGAAGAGCACGACTTGATCACACTCTTGCTGCGCGCGTCCGAGCCTGCGAGTCGCGCGGCACAGGACCAGGTGGGCCGACGCAGGAGGACGCTCAGGACGGCTCGCTGTAGCAAAATTTTGACTTCTGGATGGAATTTCCGGCGCAACCGCCATGGGTTACGGGTGTGAGATTCCACATCCCTCTTCTGCACAACTACACACGAATCGATGACCAGTCTCCACCAGGTCTGGGTGCTGCTCTCGCGCCGGTGGCGCAGCTGGAGCGACGCGCTGATCATCGTCAAGCCGGCCACTGTCGTGAAATAGCATTGGGCCGGATTCCGGAGGGATTGGGCTTGGCGCAGCCGGACCAGGGGTGGCCGTCCCGGAATCGACCCCGAGATCCGCAGACTCATCAAGCGCATGGCCACGGCCAACATGTGGGGCGCGTGATCGGGACCCTACGTCGGGAGCTACTCGACCACGCCATCGTCTGGAACGAGCGTCACCTTCGATGGTTGCTCAGGCGATTCGTCGCCGAATACTACCACCCGTGCCGCACGCACCTGTCGCTCGGCAAGGACGCGCCCGAGCCGCGTGCGGTGGAGCCACCGGAGAGGGGAAGCGTGGTCGAGTTCCCGGTGGTTGGTGGGCTGCACCATCGGTACTCCCGGCGCGCCGCCTGAGCCGTCCTGTCGGTTGGGCCACACGGGGCCGAACTGGGGCCCAGGTGCGCCCGGTCAGCCAAAGCGGTGCGTCCGAGCGACTGTCTTGTTCAGTCGGTTGCCCATCTCGCGGTGTCGGCGAACCTTCCCGGTCGTCGATCACGGCACCCCATCGGTAGGCACGACGTTTGCGGGAGGGACAGGTATCAGGGAACGCGAGGGGCGATCGTGGTTGGACCCGGGCACCACACCCGGATCCACCCAACCCCCCACGCTCTGACGCCCCGACCCCCGAAGGGACTTCACTCAGGCAGCTCGTTTGAGCTCCCTCAAATTCTTCATCGATATCGTGTCGTTACGGGGTGGAGGCGCCGGAAATCCAACCCCGATGCGCTCTCCTGTCAAGTACTGAGAACCATGCCGTTTCCGGCGTCGGGCAGATCGGGGCGTGTCGCTGTACGTCGCTTCTCGTACCGCAAAGTCAGGGAGGTGCCTGAGTGCGGCGATGCAGTGGATCGACGACGGCGTGTGCACGCGGTAGGATCGCAGTGTGGAACTGCCCTTCGATCGAGAGCGGCTCAAGAGGCGCAACGCGATAGACTCCGCCGAGGATCGGGCGGCTGATTGCCGCCGCTCCCCCGGCAAGAGCTTCATGGATACGTTGGAGCTGTGTGAAGTCGTGGGTCAGTTGGCGTCCGCCGCCGTCAGTGAGGAATCTGCGTCCGACCTCGAAGTGAAGGCGCGTCTCTACGTTCGACCACTCCGGGCAGCGATGCATCTATGATCGGCGCACTGTCAGACGCGCTGCTATCCGCTGTTCGCGCCCTCGATGTGGTGGGCCTTCGCTACGCCTTGGTCGGCGGACTTGCTGTGGGCGCATGGGGGGTCAGTCGCTCCACGCGAGACGCCGACCTCTACGCTGAGCTACCGTCCGAGCGCCAACCTGAGCTTCGGCGTGCGCTGGAAGCGGAAGGCTTCGACGTTCCGGCGATGGACGAAGAACTCCGGACATTCGGAGTGTTCCGGTGCCGGTCCGCCGATGGGATCTTCGTTGACCTATTCAACGCGGTGGGCCCACTTGGCGAGCAGTTGCTGGAACACCGTCGCGAGATCGAGGTGTTCGACAGAAGGATTTGGGTCACAGCGCCAGAGGAACTCTTCCTACTCAAGGCGTTTTCCGAGCGTGCTCGCGACTTTGAGGATCTTGTCAGTCTCGCATCGCTGGGGCAGCTGAAGCTCGACCTCGGCTACATTGAGGAATGGGCGGCACGCCTCGACCAGAGTATCGGCAGCGATGAAGTGACGGAGCGAGTCAGGCAAGCTCTGGCGAAGGCGAAGCGTCGCTGAGCTGCCGAGCTGCGCAGCCGTGGACCAGCGCAGGTGGGACAGTCGCTGTCGAGTGCTCGTTACCTCACGGCCAGGTTGGGCTGACCAAGAGCGCGGCTTCGGCCGCGCACGCACGCTCTAGGCGATGCAGCTCCACCCATAGGGCATGCACAGGCAATCCCAAACGAAGGGATCGCTGCCGGGATACCTGCAGAGGTCGGTGCCCAGATAGTCGCACTCGTCACTTTGGCTCGGCGCGGTCGCGGGACACTCGGTGGTGCCGGGCTGACAGACATAGCGGAAGCAGCCGAGATCCGAGGCATCGCACGCGGTATCGCAGCAGGGCTCGCCCTCCCCGCCACACACACAGATCCCGGAATCGTTGCACGCCAGGTCGGGCCCGCAGCTTCCTTCGCAGCAGGGTTCACCTTCTCCCGCACCACAATTGGCGCAGGCTCCGTCCGTGCACATGCCGAGGCCGTCACCGCAGCTCGTGCCGTTCGTGACGCAGACTCCTCCCACGCAGCACCCAGTACCGTCGCAGCGGCTGTTCGCGCAGCAGGCCTCACCTTCGCCGCCACAGTCGACGCACAGTCCGTCACTCCCACACACGTCGTGGGTGGAGATGCATCGGCCAGCCTGTTCACCGGGGCCCATCGAACGGGTGGAGAGGTCCTGGCAGCAAATCTCACCGGTCTCCCCGCAAGAGACGCATTCGTTGTTGGCGTCGCATGCCGTTTGGTCGCCGTAACACTCGTCGCCGGCACAGCATTCTAGACCCGCATAGCCGCAGGTAGGCCCGGTCCCGCCCGTGCCGTCGTCGCCGCCCGTGCCCGAGCCGCCCGTGCCCGAGCCGCCCGTGCCCGAGCCGCCCGTGCCCTGATCGCCACCTGCGCCCGAGCCGCCTGAGCCTTGGAGGTCGCCACCTACGCCCGAGCCGCCTGTGCTTGCGCCGGCTGTGCCAGCACCGCCGGCGGAGCCGCCGGTGCTCGTCCCGCCTGTGCCCGAGCCGCCTGTGCCTTGGAGGTCGCCACCCGTGCCCGCGCCTCCGCTGTGGCTTCCGCCGCTCCCGCTCGCCCCGCCCGTACCGGAGCCGCCACTGTGGCTTCCGCCGCTCGCGCGTCCTGCAGCCGCACCCGCGAGGCTGCTTCCGCCGGAAGCCTGCGAGCCACCCAGATTCTGCGTGCCCCCAACGGACTGCTCGCCGCTCGGCCGAGTCCCGCCCGTGCCGCCCTCTGTGCCGCCGGCGGACACTTCCGTGTCCTGCCCCCCCGCTCTGCCTTCACCGCCCTGATGATCCTGGCTCGTGCCGCCGCAGGCGACAGCGAGGAGGAACAGACCGGGACCGGCGATGAGACAGCGGAGCGATGCGTGCATGATGATTCTTCCGAATAGGCAACAAGCAAGTTGCGTGCCGGACAGACGTATAGCAGTAGACCGCGGATCGCCACGGTCGGAGCCGCACGCTGGCACAGAGGCCATGGGACAGTGGCACAGGGTCGACCCCGTGCTGTCCGAGAACTCGATCCGCCGAGAATCAAGCCGCCTCCCGGTAGTAGTCCGACCCCCGGCGTCGCCGCGCGGCCAGAGTTGGCGCACCTTCCTGCGCAACCACACCGTTTGGGCTGCCGACTTCGTGCAGACGTACGACATCTGGTTCACTGCGCCTGCGGCGCTCCCTCGCTCCGCTCGGGCCGTGGTCCCTCCCGGAATGCGTCCACTCGGGTTCATCATCCGCGACCGGGACGACAAGTTCACTGCGCCTGCGGCGCTCCCTCGCTGCGCTCGGGCCGTAGACCTCCGTGCTACTCGTCCAGTTCCTGGACTGCGTGCACTCCGGTTCGGCGCTGAGTTCGACCGCGTGGCGAAGGGGGCTGGCACGAAAGTGATCCGAACGGCGGCGAAAGCGCCGCTGATGAAACGCGACCATGGAACGACATATCGGGAGCGCCAGGCGAGAAGTCCTCGACCACGTCATCATCCTGGGTGAGCGGCACATGAAGTCCGTGCTCGAGGACTACAGCTTCCGATATTTCAACACGATGTGGCCTCATCAAGGCTGGGTCAGCGCATTCCGATTTCGAAACCACGGCAGACCTGTCGCGATGCGAGCCAGGTCGTCGGCATTCCCGTGATCGGAGGGCTTCATCACGATTACTGCGCGGCAGCGCAAGGCTCGGACGGCGAGAGGAGCCACCACACCCAGTTGCAGACGAGTTCGCGCATTTGGGGATGCGACAAACCTCACTGGCAAGGTGAAGAGTGGCAACAAGGGCGAAACCCCGAAATCTTCGGTCGAAGCGCGCTACACTTCTGCGACGATGAGGCGGCGCCTACGGCAATTGCCTTGGTGCGTTTCCTAGTGTCATTCGGATCCGGGGTCCGCGCTCGGAGGTTCACCATGTCCAGACCGAAGTCCGATGGCCTTTCGCGCCGTGGTTTCCTCGGGTCTACACACGGTGCGCTCACGGTGGCAGGTGCGCTCACGGTGGCCAGTGTCGGCTGAGGTGGCGAAGATGGAACGGAGTCGTCGACCGA
>CAZSVU010000273.1:0-11687 GCA_964610275.1 uncultured Polyangiaceae bacterium
GGACTCGCAGTGCCTCATGACGGTTGGGGGGGGGGGCACGCAGGAGTGCAGCTCGGGCGCGAAGTGCACGATGGTGTCCGTGCTCGGGGGTAGCGCGCAGGTCTGCGACTCCACGAGCATCTGCGACCTCACCTCGTGTGCCAGCGGGTGCCGGCAGACTTGTCGGGACGGCGCTCAGTGCACCATCGAATCGTGCCAAATTGGCTGCCTCTTCGAATGCAGTGAAGCGAGCATTTGCACGCTTCGCCTCTGCGAAGAGGGCGGCTGTCACATGGACTGCGAGTCGGGAGCAACCTGCGTCATCGAGAGCTGCCCCGGTGGACACTGCACCATCGACTGCGCCGACGACGCAGCCCATTGCAGCATCGAGTCCTGTCCTACCGGCGATTGCGTTTGCACGAATTGCTGATCGGGTGCCGTTGATCGCCACTCGGTCCTATCGACGCCCAACCGCGCTCACCACCAGCTTCCGTCGGTTGGTGCCACACTCACGACAGGCAGTATCGACCTCGACGAGGTGCCGCCGAAACGGGCGGATGCCCGCGTCGAGGATCTGAGTGGACTCCTCTCTAGTCAGCTCCACCTCGGTGTTGCACCCGGAGCAAATCGCTCGCACGGTGGCGCGGCCTTCTCCCGGCTCGTCCTCGGCACTTCTGCTGAATCCCATGGATCCGTGCGTAGTGCCACCGGGCACGATCCGGCAGTCGACCGACGACGCTTTGTCGTTGCTCACGCCGGAAAAGGCGTCCAAAACAGTCCGGCCCAATCCGATATCAAGGCGGACCAATCAAAGGCACGAACACAGCGGGTCTTTCGGCGGACACTTGCACTGTTCGGGGGTGGCAGGCTGCTTGCTGTCCCGAGCGCGATGCGCCCGCTCCAACTCGGGATCGAGCTTGTCGTGGTGGACGGCTTTGTCGTCCTCGCGATCCAGTTCGAGCTGGATCTGCAGCTTCTCCATCTGGTCGCGCATCTTGGCGGCCTCGGTCCTGAGCTCCTGCAGCCTTTGGAGTTGCTCCTGCCGCAGCGCCTCGACCGGCGCGCATTTGCCCTCCCCGGTGCAGTAGAGCCCTCCGGCACAATCACTCGACTTCTGGCACGCCTCTCCCGGCTTCGCGTTGCAGCCGCTCGCCAGAAGACCGACCAAGCACAGACACCCTGCCAGCATGCGCGTCACTGACGCAAGGCTAGCGCACCGTCCGTATCGGCTGAAGGAAGTTCCGGCAGTCCAAATCCACACCAGTCGGCCGACGGGGTCGAGTATCTTCGATCTCGATCGCACTCCCGATCGGATGTGCGCACCTCAGTGCCGACGCAACGCGACTACGCGAGCCGCCGTCTCCGCACGAGCAGCAACCCTAGCGCTGCCAGCAGAGACCAGGGGGCCCGCGTGGCCCCGTCGTGAGACTCGCCCGGCACGTTGCAGCTGCATCCAGGCTGCTCGGATTCGCCCTCCTCGGTCATCTCGCCGGGCGCTCCGCGCAGGGGCGCGATGCCGTACTGTCCACCGGTCATCGGCCCGATGGTGCTGCCGCCGGTCGCAACGCCACCTAGTCCAAGCAAGGCTCCGCCCGAGCCCACCAGCGCACCACCCACTCCGGCGATAGTACCGCCCACTCCGAGGCCGCCGGTGCCGATCATGGCTCCGCCCACGCCCGCACCGCCGCCGCCGACCAACGCTCCACCCGTTCCGATCGGTGCACCGCCCACTCCTGGGGTGTCGCCGCCCACTCCAGCGCCGCCGCTGCCGAACACAGTTCCGCCCACTCCGGCGCCGCCGCTGCCCAGGACGCTTCCACCCACGCCCGCGCCGCCGCTGCCGACCATGGCTCCACCCACGCCCGCGCCGCCGCTGCCCAGGACGCTTCCGCCCACGCCCGCGCCACCGCTGCCGCCCGAGGCGCCATCCACCCCAGAACCGCCGCTACCCGGATCGCCTCCCGTCCCGGTTCCGCCGCTGCCCAGGTCGCTGCCACCGGTCCCGGTACCGCCGCTCCCGGTCGTCCCACCCACCCCGGGACTGCCGCCGGTGCCCGTCGACTCACCCTGGCAGTTGTCCGGACCGGAACCCTCGAGGAGCGTTCCATCCATGCACTCGCTACTCCCAGTGCTCGAGTCGAGGCTGACCGTGACCGTGGCATGGTCGTTATCGAGCGCATCCACTCGGAAGCTCACGCCACCTGCCGGATCGGTGTAGCTCTCGCCAAGTTGCATGCCGTCGATACGATTCGTGGAGGGGTTCATGTCCAGAACGACGCTGCGCTTGGAGTAGTCGTTCGAAGGACTGATCTCGTCGGACGCATGCACGTACACGCCCTGGGCGATGTCCGAGTCGAGGCTCACCGTCTGCCTGAGCTCGAGGTAGTAGTACCGGGCGTAGTTGATCTCTGCCGACTGTTCCGTGTCGAAGGTCCGGGTGTTCACCGGCATGGGGATCTGAAGGGTCTGGATCCCATCACACGGGACCTCGATGGGCAGCAGGGTGAAGGTGCCACTCGTGCGCACCCGCACGCCATTGCAGCCGCCGAACCAGCCAAAGTACCACTTCTCGATGCCCATCATGTGGCCCACGCCGAGGTTGCCCATGATGCTGATGGGATTGCCGTATTCCTCCGTCGAGCAGGTCAACGGATTGTCCGCCAGGGGCACGTCTCCGCAGTCGATGCTCGATGCATGGAGCAGGCCGAGGTTGTGGCCCATCTCGTGAGGTATCGCCGTAGGGAAGACGCCACCGTTGAACCACACGTTGCCCTGGGGGCGGTCCCACGTTCCTTGTGAGCCCCACCCATACCCGCAGTTCGGGATCTCCGAGCCGTAGTACCAGATGGTGCTGTCGTACTCGGTGCTCAGCCGATCGCTGATGGTGTTGGCGAGCTCGCGGCCGTAGTCCGCGCAAGCCTCGCCCGACCAACTCTCGGGCCCCTCGACCGCGCCGGTCATCTCGTAGGCGCCATGCGAGGTCTCGTCGTAGTACTCGACGACGGAACGATCGTCGGAATCGAATCCCATCAGGGGACCCGGGTTGCCGGTGCTGTACATGTAGTCGTCGAAGAAGTCTGCCGAGCGGTTGATCCCTCCCCCCACGTCCACGAGAACCACTGCGGTGGAGCGCTGTCGGATCGACGTCGGCTCCAGCAGCTTCTCCGCCGCTCGACCGAGATCGCCGGACCAGTCGTCGTCGACCTCGTAGTGCGTCACCCGCAGCGCCTCGTTCTCCAACGTACCGATCACGCGCAGGGGCTGACCCGCACGGGCGGTGGGGGCCCGGCCAAAGACGAGCGGCAAGACCCCATCGCCATCGTGGCGCCTGAGGTAGTACCGCGTCCCTCCCTCGGCACCCGGACCGTCCACTGCGATGACCTCCAGAGTGCCGCTGAGCTCCCCCTCATGGCTCTCGGTGGGTTCGGTTGGCCCGCCACAGCCTGCCAGCACGCCACCGGCGAGCGTTGCCAGCAGCAGCCTCCAGGGGGCGCCCAGCCGGCTGCACTGCCCGCGGCGAGGCGTGCTCGCGGGCCGGGACTGGTTGGATGCAGGGGCGCGGGCTGCGGATCCCGGACGAGTCTTGGAGCTACCCATGCAGGTTGAATGGCCGGATCCGTCGACGTCCGTGGACGGAATAGCCGTGATCCTGCGCCATCGGTGCGACCGCTATCGGAGGCACGTGCCCGAGGTGGGCGTTTCCAACGAGCGGCCGCAGGATGTGGCAGAGCGTGCTCGCTCCCATCCGCGTCGCGCGGGTAGGGGCTCTGTTCAGTGCTGGAGGTACAATGCGGCTCGGAGACGCTGGATGGCCGCAGTCGCATTGGGGAGAAGGCCGGGGCACGCCATGGCGTGGCGCGGCTCGAGTTGGCTCGTGTCGATGGTGTTGGCGTGCTCCATCGCGGCCTGTGGCACCACCTCGCGGGATTCAGGATCGGTGGCCTCCGCCGGTCAGCAAAGCTGCCCGGTGGGAAGTGAGGCCTGTCCCTGCACGTTGGGCGGCGCCTGTGACGAGGGTCTCACGTGCGCCTCGAGAGTGTGCGTCGTGCTGCCGGGCGGCAACGCGGGCAGCGCAGGGGTTGAGGGATCGGGCGGTAGTCCGGCTGCGGGCGCGGGCGGTGCCACTCTTCCCGGTGCGGGCGGGACTCCTTCCGCCGGAGCTGCAGGTGCCGAAGGGCTGGGCGGAATGATTGTTGTTGGCCTGGGCGGGACGTCGCCGGGCGGTGCTGCTGCCATCGGGGGACGACCGCAGGGTTTGGGCGGATCGAGCGGAGCTGGCGCGGTCGGCATGGGCGGCCTCTGGCCATTGGTCCCGGGTTGCGGTGACGGGTTCCTAGCAGAGGACGAAGTGTGCGACGACGGCAACCCGTTGCCCGGCGATGGCTGCAATGGCCGATGCGAGCCCGAGCCGGGCTTCGTGTGCGAGATCCCGGGTGAAGCCTGCCGTTCTTCCATTGCGTGCGGCAATGGCGCGCTCGATCCCGGTGAAGACTGCGACGATGGGAACACGTCCTCAGGCGACGGCTGCGAGAGCGACTGCTTGGGCCGCGATGCCGACTTCGTGTGCGTGGTCCCCGGCGAGCCCTGTGTGCCCACCACCGCGTGCGGCGACGGAAGAGTGGACGCGTCAGAATCGTGCGACGACGGCAATGCGATCGCTGGGGACGGCTGCAGCAGCGAGTGCAGCACGGAACCCGGGTACGCGTGCACGGGTCCGGGCGCGAGTTGCGTGTTGCTGCCGCGCTGCGGCAACGGGACAGCCGATCCTGGGGAAGCCTGCGACGACGGCAACATAGACGACGGTGACGGGTGTCTCGGAGACTGCCTCGCCGTTGCAGTGGGGTTCACCTGCTCGACTCCCGGCGCCGCCTGCGAGTTCACTCTCTCCTCGTGTGGCGACGGCACGGTGCAGGCGCCCGAGGTGTGCGACGACGGCAACTCCGACCCGGGGGACGGCTGCCACCTCTGCGCGCCGACGACGTGTGGCGACGGGGTGCTCGAACCGATCCGAGAGGCGTGTGACGACGGTATCAATGCGGGCGACTATGGCTCGTGCCAGCCGGACTGCACACTGGCGCCACGCTGTGGCGACGGGGTCGTGGACGCCCCGCCCGAAGAGTGTGACGACGGATTGAATTACGGCGGCTACGGCGAGTGTGGGCCAGGCTGCGTCCTCGGCCCTCGCTGCGGCGATGGCATCGTGCAACCTGAATGGGGTGAGGTCTGCGATACCGGCGCCATGGTCGGCGTAGAATGCAGCCCGACGTGTACGGAGCCAGGATTCTGTGGTGACGCCGTCTTAGACGTCACCCGCGGCGAAGAGTGTGACGACGGCGTCAACGATGGAGGCTACGGCGAGTGTGCGCCGGGCTGCGTTCCCGGACCCCACTGCGGCGACGGCGTAGTGCAATCGGAATTCGAGGAATGCGACGACGGCGTGAACGGCGGGGAGTGGGGACGCTGCGCGCCCGGCTGTGTGCTCGGACCGCGCTGCGGCGACGGCATCCTGCAGACTCCCTGGGAGGACTGCGATGACGGCGGCTACGAGAACTACGACGGCTGCACCGCTTGGTGCACGGAGGGCTAGCGGCGGCGGCGCCGGCGGTACATTGCGAGGCCGGCCACTAGGAGCGCGAGGGCGCTGCTGCGCGAGCTATCGGTGCTGCCGACTCGGCAGCCACAGCCTCCATCGTCACCTGAGCTGGTGCCGCCCGATGGGGACTCGCCCGCGGTGCCGCCTGCGTTGATCGTGCCGCCCTCTGCGAGGCTCGCACCGCCCATTCCTTCGCGGCCCGCGCTTCCGCCCGCACCCGGTGATACAGGGCTGCCCGCGGCGCCGGCAACGCCTGGGCTACCTCCGGACGCGTTCGGGGCGCCCGCTGCGCTCTCGCTGCCGCCGGCCGCGCTCTCGCTGCCGGCGCGTCCAGCCACTCCGACGTCGCCAGCTGCTCCAGCAGTGCTCGGAGCACCGCCTGCCGAGCTTCCGGCCTGCGCCGCGCCCCCAACGCTCACCACAGCGCCAGCCGCACCGCCGACCCCGGTCACGCCTCCAGCACCAGCCGCAGAGTCACCGCCGATCCCACTGCCACCGACTCCCACTGGCGGCGCGCCTGCGCCGCCACCCGCACCACCGGCTCCACCGGTCGCGGTCTCGTCACGCGGGCCGTAGGTCGGAACCGTGGCGTCGAGCTCGTAGGCTCCGAGGTCCGGTGCCGCGCCCGAAAAGTCGTCGTTGATGTTGGAAAGGACCGTGCCGGTATCGACGGCGGAGCTGCCCGCGGCCAAGCGCAAATCAGGAACCGTCCATGCCGGGAAGGGCACCTCGGGAAAATCGAAGCTTGCGGCAAACACGCCGAGGTCGACCTCCACGGCGTGCGCTTCGGTGGTGTTGGTCTGCATCTCCAGGAGACTACTGAAGGTGCTGCTGCCGACTCTGCCCTGGAAGGTCCCGGTCCCGATGGACCCGAAACCGTCGTAGTCGAAGCTGCAGGTCGCCTCGTCCGCGTCCGGCGCTTGCAGCACCCTTCCGCTGCCGTTCGAGAAACCGTTGTAGGTGTCTCCTCCGACGCCTCCGATGAAGAGGTTGTTGCGGAAGAAGGCGCGCGACCAGGTGACGCCTGCGTACACCCCCAGGGCATCCCCGGATTTGAGCACCGTGTTGTGCAGGGCGACGTCGCCCACGCTGCCGCGGTTGAGCTTGAACGGATTGTAGATGGTGCTGAACAGGACGTTGCGAATGAAGTAGGTTGGCCCGCCCAGGCTGGGCTGGCTGCTCAGGCCCACGAAGCTGTTGGCCATCTGGTTGCGCATCACGCGCACGTTTCCCTGGGTAAAGTCCGCTTCGATGGCGTCGTCCGCGCAAGTGTCGAGGTCGTTGTTCAGAATGTCGATCGAGAACTGATCGACCACCCCGTCGTCTTCCAGCGTGGAAATGCAGTCTCGAAACCCGCTTACCCGATTGTAGGCAATGACGTTGCCCGGGCCGGTCATGACGATGCCCTCGCCCAGATTGTCCCCGTCCACGCCCAGGCTGGTCTCCGCCCACACCGTGGTGCCCGTCACCACGTTGTCGGCGAAGTAACCATCGGTGGATCCATTCCCGTACGACACGATCCCGTCGCCCGTGGCCGTGGCCGCCTCCACCCAGCAGTCCCGCACCACCACCCGAGTGGCATCGTTGAACTTGATCTGGCCGCGCACCGTGAGCTGCTCGATCCACACGTCCGAGCGGCCATCCATGCGCACCTCGCCCTCCACGATCGCGTCGGCAGTGGCTACGCCCCGGACCACGATCGGCCGCGCCGCCGTCCCATCGCTCGCCACGACGATATCGCCGTAGGTGCCGGCTCCGAGCAGCAGCACATCGCCGGGCTGGGCGGCCCCGAGCGCTGCGCTGAGCGTCGCCGGCGTCACGTCGACGATCTGGGCATCTGCGGGAACCGAAGGGATCGGACGCGTCTGCGCACTCACCATCTGCTGGTCGTCGCCGCCATCTGGATCGGTGAGGGTGAGCTCGATCTCGTAGGTCGTGCCTGGCATGAGTCCAAACAAGCTCCCCGCGTGACGATTGTTCCAGCTGAACCCTTCGTTGGATCCAGCCGGCACCCGGAACAAGGAAAGGCCGTCGCGCCAAGCAGTCGCACCCTGCTCTCGGAACCGCACCGCCACCTGACCATCGGCGTCGTCGTCACCGGTGATGGCCCACTCGATGGACACGTGCTCCAACGTCGGATTCGGCGTGGTGACGGCGCCCGCAGTCGTGGCGGCCTGAGCAGCCGCGTCCGTCGCCACTCCGAGCATCACCAGCACCGCGGCGCCCGCCAAACCCCAACGTATCACCTCATGGCTAGGCCGATGAAAGTTCCCCATACGCGGGGCAGGATACCACCGCTGGGCGCAGGGCGTCCTCACTCGATTGGCGGTCGGCCATCTCTCGACCGGATACTGTAATTTGCGCCGTGGGCACGCCGCCCGCGAGCGTCTGGATCACGAGCAGGCAATCGAACTGACCGCACTCATTGGATGGTAGCTCGCTGAGTTGATCCAAATCGTCGGTGGCACACCTGGACCCAACCGCGCGAAGAGAAATGACCCACACTACCGTCCATCACAGTCGAATGGTGTGGGTGTCTTACCTACCAGCGCGCACTCGTCCTCTTGCACCGTCATGGCGACAATGGGGCGCTGAATGCACGACGGAGGGAGTGATGCTTGGAGCTCTGAGTTCAGTGGCTGCACTCACCGGTGCGGCGGTGTTCGTCGGCTGCGGCAGCGGGTCGGGCTCGGGCGGACTGAGCAGCGGTTCTGGCGGGGCCAACGGCAGCGCCGTTGCCTTCAGACCGTCGACGCTCGTGCGCAAGCATCCTCCAGCTTCTCGCCCTGCTCCGGAACCTCGGCTGCGAGGTACAGCTGGTGTTCAAAGATCGTAAGCCTGTGTAAGACACCGGCCGCGCCACTGGTGCGGAACCTGGCTTTGATCTCACTGTCTGTCTAAGGCGTGATGGCGAAGCACGCTGCTGCGGTGCTCGCCGCTGTTGCCGCCGTGATGGTTGGGGGCTGTGGCGGCAGCGCGCATCCTGAACTAGCCCGACACGCAGCCTCCACCGCGTTGACCCCCCGGCCAGCGCCAGCAACCAACGTATCCGAAGCACGCCCAGCGCAGCAGCCGGCGCCGCCAATGCCGGCCCCATCGCCGTGGCAAACGCGCCCACCTGAGCTGGGAGTGATGACCGGCCGCATTCCGGGCACAGACGACGTGGTGCCGGGCATCCGTCTGGCATCCCACCGTGCGCGCGTCTTCATATGTGACGGCTTCGCGCGCACTGAAGTGATCGAGCGCTTCCGGAACGACACCGACCAAGTGCTGGAGGGCCGGTTTGCGTTCCCGCTGCCCCTGGGTGCCGCGGTATCCCGCCTGGCACTCTGGGTGGAGGGCCGGCTCGTAGAAGGCGAGTTGGTGGAGCGGCGGCGAGCGAAACGTGTCTTCTCCGAAATCGTCGACCAGACGCGTCGCGATCCGGCCCTGCTACAGTGGCAACGAGGAAACGACTTCTCGTTGCGGGTATTTCCCGTTCCTCCGCGAGGAAGCCGCCAGGTTCTGCTGGCGTTCAACGAGCCGCTTCGGAGCGAAGGTGGCCGGGTCCGCTACTCGCTTCCGCTCCGCTCCAGCTCCGGCTCACCCCCACCCATCGAAGAGTTCTCGTTCGAGCTTTCTGCCAGCGAGAACGGTCGCAGCCTGCAGGCCCTGCACGTGTCACATCCCCGGGCAACGATTCGGCACAGCGCCGAGCACACGCAGGTGCATCTCGATGCGTCCGACTTCGTCGCTGCCAGCGACCTGGTCGTCTCCTACCAGCAAACGACAAGAGAGGCCGTGGCCGTAGGCACGTTTGACCCGTCCCACAGTCACGCCCTGCCTCTGCAGTCGGCGGAACGCTCGGCAGGAGCGAGAGAGTCCGGCTACTTCGCGCTGCGGCTGACGGCCACGGCGCAGGACGGACGGAAGACTTCGATACAGCGGGACCGGGTACTGGTGGTCGACACAAGCTACGGGCAGCGTCAGGCGACGCTGGCCCGCGTTCGCGCGCTGGCCCGCGAGATCTTGAGCCACATGCACGCGCACGAGCGCTTCGCCGTCCTCGCCTGCGACACTGCCTGCTCGAGCTACCCTCGAGCAGGCCTGCTCGCGCCCACCCCGAAGAACGTGCGTCGGGCGTTGCGCTGGTTGACCCAGCAACGTGCCTCGGGCGCATCCGACCTGGGCGGCGCCATCGCCCAGGCCTGCCGGCGCCTCGACCGTAGTCGGTCCAATCACGTGGTCTACATCGGTGATGGGATCCCCACTGCTGGCGATCTCGCAGCCGCGGACATTGCCCACCACGTCCGGCTGATGCTGCGCGCGATCAATGCCGAACTCAGCATCGTCGCTTCGGGTGTCTCCGTCGACGAAGTCGTGCTGAGCACGCTAGCCGTTGAAGTTGGCGCCACCCACGACCGACTGCCCTGGGACGGAGATGGCTCCGCACACGCCGAGCGCATCGCCCAGAGCGTCATGAGCCCGATGGTGCGCGGCGCACGAGTCGAGCTGCCGCCAGCCTTCCACGATCTCGAAGGTCACTCCTTCCGGACGCTGCGCGTGAACGAAGAACGCATCCTCGTGGGGAAGCTCGACGGCGCCCCGAAGGGACAGTTGGTGCTCACGGGCACGCTCGATGGACGGCCCTATCGTCTGGTCAAGCCCCTGGCGCGAGGAGCGAACGCCTCCAACCCTCTGCTGCCCTCCTTGTGGGCGGAGGCCAGGCTGCGGACCCTCCAGGGCCACGGTGGCGACGAGGACCAAGACGAGATCGTGGCGTTCTCGAAACACCACCAGGTCATGTCACGCTACACGTCGCTGCTGGTGCTGGAAAACGAACGTATGTATCAACGATTCGGCATCGCGCGGACCCAGGGCGAGCATGGCCTCGCAGCCAACGCTGCCGCCGCGCCAGAACTGAACGCCGCGGATCCGAATGACCCCCTGGGTTGGTTCGCCAAGACCCCACGAGGTCGCGCAGGCCCGGACCCTCGGGCGCCAGCTGCCGCGCCACTGCGTGTTCAGCACCGCACCCGCACCCCGACGGTGCGCATGGGCATGGCCCGCGTGAGCGGCAGATTGCCCCCAGAGTCGGTGCGGCGCGTCATACGGTTGAACTTTGGCCGCTTCAGAGGCTGCTACCACCAGGGTCTACTCCGCAATCCCAGCTTGAGCGGTCGAGTGGTGACACGATTCGTCATCTGGCTCGACGGCGGCGTGACGCACGTTCGGGATGACGGTAGCGATCTCGCGGATGCGTTCGTGGTGGCCTGCGTGCAGAACGCTTTCGGTGCGCTCCGATTTCCGCGGCCTGTCGGCGGGATCGTAACGGTCGTCTACCCGATTCGATTCACGACCGAATCCGAGGCAAGCATGGCGCGCTCATCTGCAAGACCGCTCGCTGGAGCGGCGCGAGTGTACAAGTCCGCCCGATTCTACCCAGCGCCGAGGCGGGGCGCGCGACCTCGCACCAGCATTGCCACAGGCCACGATTCCTGGAGAGCCTGCACACCGTTTGGCGCACCCTCCTGGGTCAACGATCGCGTCGACGACCCGACACCCAGGTGGATTCGCTGGAAGACGCGTCAGCTTCTGCACGCGGGGTGCTTCGCCACGGCACGGTCTACCGCCCGGCTCTACCGCGCCGTCGTCCCGTCGGCCGCACTTCCACTGGAGGCCGAGGCCGCTGCGGCTCTGGGCCTAGGCCCGGCCGTGGCCAACATGCTGGCTGCACACGTGGAGGTGTACCCGCGAAACGCGCAGGCCCAACTGAGCGCGGCTCGCGCGTACGAGGCGGGCGGCGACACCACTCGAGCCTGCGCACACTGGCGCTCCGCCGCCAAGCTCGCGGACTCCGACGAGGCCCGGTATGAATCGCTTCGCTGCCTGGCTCACGCCGGGCACCACATCTCGGCCGTGGAACATGCCTCTCGGATCAACCCGAAGAGCGAGGCAATCCAACGCCTGCTGGCCCAACTCGAGTCCGGCCACGTCCCCGAGCCCTACCGTTCGCTCGCGACCTCCCCTAGCCGAGCCCCTTTCGACGCCCGCCTATCCTGCTCCATGCGCACGCATGAGTGCCCCTACCTGGTCGTCCTCGACCCCGACGGGCGAGTCCACTCACGCTGGACCG
>CAZSVU010000274.1:0-8159 GCA_964610275.1 uncultured Polyangiaceae bacterium
CCGATACGGCCAATTGCGGCAGCTGCGGCGGGGCCTGCAGCACGGTCAACGGCGCTCCGGCCTGCTCGGCGGGCAGCTGCAGCATGGCTTGCAACTCGGGCTACAGCGATTGCTCGGCCGACGAGAACGCGACCCGCGACGGCTGCGAGACGGCCACGGGCACGGACGAAGACAACTGCGGCGGCTGCGCCACGGCCTGCAGCTACAACCAGGGCACCCCGAACTGCAGTGGCGGCCAGTGCAGCATGACCAGCTGCAGTGGCGACTACGCGGACTGCTCAGCCGACGAGAACGCGAGCCGTGACGGCTGTGAGACCGATACGGCCAACGACGACCAGAACTGCAACGGCTGCGGCAACGACTGCACAGCGCTCTACCCGAACGCCACGGGCAGTTGCAGCCTGAGCACCTGCAACATGGGCGCCTGCGACGCGGGCTTCGGTAACTGCACCGGCGGCAGCGCCGACGGCTGCGAGACCAACCTCAACACCGACGAGCAGCACTGCAACGCCTGCAACGACCCCTGCGGCACGGCCAACGGTGCTCCGAGCTGCGACGCCGGCGTCTGCAGCATGAGCAACTGCGCGGCGGGCTGGGATGATTGCTCCGGCGACGAGGACGCGGCCCGCGATGGCTGCGAGACCAACGTCCTCAGCGACGTGAACCGCTGCGGCGATTGCGACACCGTCTGCCCGGACGACTGGGCCAACGCCGAGCCGTCCTGCGCCGCGGGCGCTTGCGGCCACGTGTGCGACTCCGGCCGCGCCGACTGCAACGGCGGCACCGACGGCTGCGAGGTCGACACCCAGACCGATGACAAGCACTGCGGCGAGTGCGACTACGACTGCCTGATTCATGCTCCGCTGAACATGGAGGTCGCGGGCTGCTCGCTAGGCTCGTGCCAGTACACCTGCGCTGACGGGTACCGAGACTGCGACGGCAACCCGAACAACGGGTGTGAGGTCAACATCAACGTCGACGAGGCCAACTGCGGCGACTGCAACGATGCTTGCAGCAATGCCCATGGTGCGGCCACCTGTACCGCAGGCGTGTGCAGCGTCGTTTGCAGCTCCGGCTACGACGATTGCTCGGCCGACGAGGACGTCAGCCGCGATGGCTGCGAGACCGAGGTCGCGACGAACCTGAGCCACTGCGGCGCTTGCGACGCACCCTGCAACTCCACGAACGGCACTCCCAGCTGCATTGGCGGCGCCTGCAGCATCAGTTGCGACTCCGGATACGCCAGCTGCAACGACGAGAACGTGGTCCGCGACGGTTGCGAGACCAACACCGTGACCAACGACTACAACTGCGGCGGCTGTGGCAATGACTGCACCGACGCCTACCCGAACGCGACCGGCAGCTGCAGCTCCAGCACCTGCAGCATGGGCGCCTGCGACTCTGGCTGGGGCGACTGCGCGAACGGGCCTGCCGACGGCTGCGAGACCAACCTCAACTACGAGGAGATGCACTGCGGCGCCTGCAACGACGCCTGCGGCACCAACAACGGTGCTCCGAACTGCAGCCTCGGCGTCTGCAGCATGACCAGCTGCTACGCCGGGTTCGCCGACTGCAGCTCGGATGAGGACATCGCCCGCGACGGCTGCGAGACCAACACCCAGACGGACATCAACCGCTGCGGTGATTGCGATACCATCTGCTTGGACGACTGGGCCAACGCCTCGGCAACCTGCACCGCGGGCGTGTGCGGACATGCCTGCGACCCGGGTTTCGACAACTGCGACGGCCTGATCGGAAACGGCTGCGAGGCCGAGCTCGCAGTTGACGACGCCAACTGCGGAGCATGCGACAATGATTGTGCGGCTAACACGCCACCGAACATGAACAATGCGGGCTGCTCGCTCGGAGCTTGCCAGTACAGCTGCACCGCCGGCTTCACCGACTGCAACGGTATCCAGTCCGACGGCTGCGAGGTCAATCTCAACACCGACGAAGACAACTGTGGTGCCTGCGGTAGCGCCTGCAGCAACGCCAACGGCGCGGCCGCCTGCTCCGCGGGCACATGCAGTGTCGTGTGCAGCTCCGGCTACGACGACTGCTCGGCCGACGAAAACGTCAGTCGCGACGGCTGTGAGACGCCCACCAGTGCAGACGTTGGCAACTGCGGCGGTTGCGGCCTGGGCTGCAGCTTCGCCCAGGGCACGCCGACTTGCAGCAGCAGCCAGTGCAGCATGCAGAACTGCAACGTCGGCTGGGATGACTGCTCCGCCGACGAAAACGTCAGTCGCGACGGCTGCGAGACGAACACGGTGAGTGATCCCGTGAATTGTGGCGCCTGCGGCAACGACTGCTCCGACGACTTCCCGCACGCTGCTGGGCAGTGCAACTCCAGCACCTGCTCGATGGGGACCTGCGACCCGGGCTGGGGCAATTGCACCACCGACCCCGGATGCGAGACCAACATCTACGAAGCGGAAGCGCACTGTGGCGCGTGCAACGACGGATGCGACTCGACGAACGGTACGGCGAGCTGCATCGGCGGAACGTGCAGCGTGGCGTGCAACGTTGGCTTCGATGATTGCAGCGCGGACGAAAACGTCAGCCGCAATGGCTGCGAGACTCCGACGGACTCGGACATCTACAATTGCGGTGAGTGCGGCGTTACCTGCGACGACGACCCGATCCACTCCGCCCCGGCCTGCAACGTTGGGACGTGCGAGCACACCTGCGACGCTGGTTGGAGTGACTGCAATAGCGATCTGAACGCGGTGGGCTCGAATGGCTGCGAGTCCGACACCAGCGCCGATCCGCTGAACTGCGGCGGGTGCGGCGTAAACTGCGACAACGCGGCTCCCAACAACATGCACGCGACCGGCTGCGTCAGTAGCAGTTGTCAGTTCACCTGCGACGCGGGCTTCGCGGACTGCGACAGCAACATGACCAACGGCTGCGAGGTCAACCTGAACAGCGACGCGCAGAATTGCGGCGGGTGCGGTGTGGGCTACGACTGCACCGATGACTTCCCGCATGCAACCGGCTACTGCAGCGCCGGCACCTGCCAGATGGGTAGTTGCAGCGCCGGCTATGGTGACTGCACCGCGGCGCTCGGCTGCGAGACCAACCTGAGCAACACCGAGGCGCATTGCGGCGCCTGCAACGACGCTTGCAGCACGGCGAACGGGCAGGCTGACTGCACCGCTGGCCAGTGCTCGATGGCGACCTGCGATCCTGGCTACGACGACTGCAGCGCCGACGAGGACGTCAGCCGCAACGGCTGCGAGACGCCGACGTCCAGCAATCTGAGCAACTGCGGCAGTTGTGGGAACATCTGCGATGACCTCCCGCCAAATTCCTCTCCGATCTGCAGCCTGGGCTCCTGCCAGCACACTTGCGACGCCGGGTATGGGGACTGCAACGGCGACCTCAACGGCGCCGGCTCCAACGGGTGCGAGCAGAACTTGAACAGCGACACCAGCAACTGCGGGGCCTGCTTCTACGACTGCGCTGCCAACGCTCCGCCGCAGATGCAGGTATCTGGCGCCGGTTGCACCTTGGGCGACTGCAATTACGAGTGCCTGCCCGGCTGGGGCGACTGCAACGACATGCTCGGCGACGGCTGTGAGCGCGATCTCAACAACGACGAAGCCAACTGCAGTCTCTGCGGCCTCGACTGCTCCAACCTCGGGTTTGGCAACTACTGCGTCAACGGCGCCTGTCAGGATGGTCTCAACATCAGCTGCGACGACAACACTCAGGTGGCCGTTGACGTGGACGATAGCCCTGGCACCTCGATCAGCTTTAGCCACAACCTGAGGTACGGCGACGAGACCAGTCGCGTCGTCATCGTCGGGATGTCGATATTCGGCGATGGCGATGTCACCCCGACCCAAGCCTGGTATGGCAGCGCTGTGCTTCAGAATCTCGGAGTGGTCAACGCCGCAAACAGTGAGAAGGTGCATCTGCTGTATGTGCTCGAATCCGCCCTTCCAGGCACAACCGGCAACAAGACGGTCAACATCCAGTTCACCGGGAATATCTGGAAGACCCGCACGATCGTCATGGCTTGCGAGGGCGTGCTGCAAAACCCGCCGCTCTTTGAGTCGCACGCAGACGGCAATTCCGGTACCACCACACCCATCTTCTTCCCGGCCTCCGAAAACACCTCCGAGAACACCTGGCTGTACTCACACATCTTCATGGACGGGGCATCGGGCACGTTCAGTCCTGATCCCACCTTCGCCGACCCGGATCTCTACAACGACAGCCCAACGGGCCAGCCAACGGCGGTCTCCAGGAAGAACTGTGGCGCGCCGGACCTCGACTGCGGTGCCAGCTGGAGCACCACACCCAACTTCAACAGCGGGGCTCACGCCATGGCCCTGCTCAAGCCTGGTTCCCCGGCGGCCGATCCCTGCTTCAACACTGTCGTCGACCAAGACGAGACCGACACCGACTGCGGCGGAAGCACCTGTGCCGCACGCTGCCGCGCCGGCTTGGCGTGCGACGTCAACAGCGACTGCCAGAGCAACGTCTGCAACGGTGGGTTCTGCGGGAGTGCCGCGAACTGCAGCGACAGCATCAAGAACCAGGACGAGACCGACGTCGACTGCGGCGGCGTCTGCGGCGCCACCTGCATCGCCGGAGAGGACTGTGGCGGCAACGGCGATTGTATCAGCAACGTCTGCAGCGGAGGCGTCTGCCAGGCCACCTGCTCCGACGGAGCCGTGAACCAGGACGAGAGTGACGTGGACTGCGGCGGTGCCGCCTGCGGGCCGACCTGCATCGACGGCCAGGCGTGCAACGCGGATACGGACTGCGTCAGTGACTGGTGCAACGTCGTGGTCTGCGCCACCCCAACGTGCAACGACGGCATCCAAAATCAGGGCGAGACCGATGTCGACTGCGGCGGCCCCGTCTGCGGAGCCACTTGCCACGAAGACGAGCAGTGCGACAACAACGGCGACTGCGTCGGTGGCGACTGCAACGGGACCACCTGCGACCCGACCTGCACGGACGGCGAGCAGAACCAGGGTGAAGAGGGCATCGATTGCGGTGGGCCGTGCCCGGCCTGCGCCGGCAGCTGCGTTGACGGCCTCAAGAACCAGAACGAGACCGATGTCGACTGCGGCGGAGTCTGTGGTGCCACCTGCGAGGACGGCGAGATCTGCGTTCTCAACAACGACTGCATCAACAACTCCTGCCCGGCAGGAACTTGCGTCAGCTGCTCGGATGGCATCCAGAACCAGGGCGAGACCGGCGTCGATTGCGGCGGGCCGTGCCCGGCCTGCGCAGGTTGCGGCGACGGCATCCAGAACCAGGATGAAACTGATGTCGATTGCGGCGGGGTCTGCCCGAACTGCAGCCAAGGCGACCACTGCGGCACGGGCAGTGACTGCGACACTGGTGTGTGCAGCGGCGGTGGCATCGGAGTCATCACGTGGGAGCGGTGGACCGCAGTCACCGGGACGGCCGTGGCCGACATTCCGACGAGCACTGCCCCGGACCAGACCGGACTCTGGACGAGCATCGAAGGTCCCATCGATTCGATGGACGACTACGGTCAACGGATCCGCGGCTACATCACGCCCGCAACGACCGGGAACCACATGTTCTGGATCGCGTCGGACGACGCCAGCCAGCTCTGGCTGAGCACCGATGCCACCGCGGCCAACAAGGTCAAGATCGCCGAGGTGTTCACCTACACCGGCAGCCGAGACTGGAACGACCCCACCGAAGGAGCGAACCAGGTATCGGGCGAGATCGCCCTCACCGCCGGCCAGCAGTACTACGTCGAAATCCTCCACAAGGAAGGCGTCGGGGGCGACAACGTGGCCGTGGGCTGGGCCAAGCCAGGTGAACCGCGCGCCGCTCCGTCCGAGGTCATTCCAGCCGCGTACCTCGACGGCTACAGCACCTGTCAATCGGCCGTGGGTTGCTTCGACGGCATCCAGAACCAGGACGAGACCGACATCGACTGCGGCAACACCTGCGGCGCCACCTGCCTCGCCGGCGAGGGTTGTGACGACAACGCCGACTGCGTGGGCAACCAGTGCAGCGGTGGCGGCGCTGGCATTGGACTGGCCAACAATGCTTCGTTCGCGTCCAGCGCAACGAACGTCACCCAACCTTTCACTATCAGTAGTGGGTCGAACCGGATGCTCGTCGTGGCCATGGGATTCGAGTCACCCTCCACGGGCGGCGTCGTGACGGGCATCACGTACAACACTGTTCCGATGCATCTTGGCGTCGACCACCTGATGGCCGGCGCTGCCTACCAGCACGTGTACCTGTACTACCTGGGCGAATCCGAACTGCCCGCAGCAGGAAGCCACACCGTGTCGATCCAGATCAACGAAAACGGAGGTGGGTCGTTCCACGTGGTCGAACTCAACGGTGTGGCGGACGCAGCGCCTGAAGCCACTGCCGGACAAGACGACAACCAAGTGCCGTGGCAAACCATCACTACGAACATCACCACCGTGACCGACAATGCCTGGGTGTTGGACATCATCGGCTCGGGCGCCAACGTCAACTTCAATACGAACCAGACCGGACAGACGGAGCTCAGCGACATTCAGGGTGCCAGCAATGGCGGTGCGGTCAGCTACCGCCAGATTGCCTCGGCCGGAGTGACGGCGATGGGCTGGGATGTCACACCTGCGACGTCGAATCGTCTAGCTCACGCGCTCGCGGCCTTTGCGCCAGCTGGCGGCACCGGCAGCTGTCTGGCCAACTGCACCGACACCGAGCAGAACCAGGACGAGAGCGATGTGGACTGCGGCGGCGTCTGCGGCGCCAACTGCAGCCTGGGCGACTCCTGCAACGACGACGGCGACTGCGCTAGCGGCTGGTGTAACGGCAGCTCGCAGTGCGACACGCCCAGCTGCAGCGACGGCGTCCAGAACCAGGGCGAAACCGGCATCGACTGCGGCGGCCCGTGCCCGGCCTGCGAGACCTGCACCGACAACATCAAGAACCAGAACGAAACCGACATCGACTGCGGAAACATCTGCGGCGCGACCTGCACCCAGGGCGAGACCTGTGACGACGGAGCCGACTGCGTGAGCAACTACTGTGAGAATCCTGGTTCCGGTTTGGTCTGCTCCGGGTGCAGCGACGGAAGACAGAACCAGAACGAGACCGGCGTGGACTGCGGTGGCGTCTGCCCAGCCTGCCCGACTTGCTCCGACGGCATTCAGAACCAGGGTGAAACCGGCATCGACTGCGGTGGGCCCTGCCCGCCTTGCGAAACCTGCGGGGACGGCATTCAGAATCAGGATGAGTCCGACGTGGACTGCGGCGGTGTGTGCCCCACCTGCAGCGACGGGGAGCACTGCAACAACGGGAGCGACTGCGACAGCGGCGACTGCTCGGGCGGCGGATCTGGCGTGATCAGCTTTGAGCGCTGGCTCGGGGCATCCGGCAACGCCGTGGCGGACATTCCGCTGGCCACCACTCCGGATGAGACGGGCACGTGGACGAGCACTCAGGGCCCGACCAACTACGCGGACAACTACGGGCAGCGGGCCCGCGGCTACATCACTCCGACCGCGACCGGCAACCACATGTTCTGGATCAGCTCGGACGATGCCAGCCAGCTTTGGCTCAGCACCGACGACACCGAGGCCAACAAGGTGAAGATCGCCGAGGTCTTGACCTATACCAACTCCCAGCAGTGGGACAAGGAAGCCAACCAGAAGTCAGCCGAGATCGCGCTCACGGCAGGGCGGCAGTACTACGTCGAAATCTTGCACAAGGAAGGCGCCGTTGGCGACAACCTGGCAGTCGGGTGGGCCAGGCCCGGCCAGTCCCGAACCGCTCCCTCGCAGATCATTCCCGCCACCTATCTGGATGGCTACAGCACCTGCCAGCCCGAGGGAACGTGCAGCGACGGTATCAAGAACCAGAACGAAACCGACATCGACTGCGGCAACACCTGCGGCGCCACCTGCACCCAGAATGAAACCTGTGACAGCGACGGCGACTGCGTCAGCGACTGGTGCGAGAATCCCGGCTCCGGCTGGGTCTGCTCCGGCTGCAGCGACACCCGGCACAACCAGGACGAGGGCGATGTCGACTGCGGCGGCGTCTGCGGCTCCAACTGCGCCGACGGCCAGACCTGCAACGTTCCGTCCGATTGCTCCAGCGGAGCGTGCGAAGGCACCTGCGTCAGCTGCTCCGACGGGATTCAGAACCAG
>CAZSVU010000274.1:8259-11653 GCA_964610275.1 uncultured Polyangiaceae bacterium
AGGGAACTGCAGCAACTTCGTGGACCCACGTACGCTGTCCGTGAATGGCGTCGTGATGGACTGCGGCAATTGGAGTCTCCCGGCTCCGGTGAATGGCGGCTACTGCATCACCACCACCGCCGGCAACGAAAGTTGGGCGGCATTCGTCACCTGGTAACGCGGCCGCTCCAGTCGCGCGTGTCTGCGTCGTTGCCGCCGTACAGCCACGGGCGACCACGCCGCCGGGGCGTCTCGGCGACGTTCGACCCCGCACGGTCGCTTGCGCCGCCCGGCCCCCCTCACTCAGAGCGGACGCCACCCGTGAAAGTGGAACCTGAGCTTCCCGCCGACGCGTTCCCCCACCACGTTGGCTTCGACGTCGGCAGCAAAGTCAACCCAGCAATGCTGACGGTCGCGTCTTCTCGACTGGTTGGTTTCCGCGCTACAAGGCTCACTCTATGCTTCTCAGGCATAATGTTCGAAGCGAATAATAGTCGTCGATGCGCCTGCGGTTCCTGAATCGAGCCGACGAGCTGTCGCGGCTACCTCCTGCGCGAGACACCCTTCGCCGAGACGACCTGGAGCACCAGGCGCAGCCTGTACCGCCTGGCTGCGGGCAAGGCTAGGAGAGTGGGAGCAGGAAAGCTGTGCAGATCCGGACATGTTGCATTTGCAGCGCAATGTCAGCTGAATGTCCTGAGGCGCAACTGTGCACAAGGTCGTGACCCGCAGCACGGAAGCGCGAAAGCGTCAAGGACAGGAATCGAGCCGTGCACCAAAGCATGCCGCACGGCTACTGATGCGTGCCGTTGCGTGATTCAAGCTCGGAGACACGATTCGCGAGCTCTTGGACCTGCTTCTCCAGCTCGGTCACCCGAGACATGTCGACGTGAACCACGACGGGGCGATCCTGGATCTCCTGGGCAAGGCGTGCGCCAAGTCGTTCCTCTGTTGCATCCAAGCGCTGCCCGAGGCGCTTCTCCACCTCGTCGAGTTTTCCACCCAGCCGACCTTCAACCCCTTGCACCAAGTCCTTCTGCTGCCGCCACATTCCCTGAAGTGCGGTGAGGATCTCTGAATTGGTCGGGTCCTTGTCGTCGTCGCTCATCGGAGCCAGCCCTCGCTGTCAATATACCTCGGGTGCGCCATGCTGGCCATCCAATGAATTGGCCGGCTGCTGGAATCTTCGGCGGAAATGCCAACACGTCCGCAGCGAGCGCTCTGGCCAAGCATCCGGCTGGGTGCCGACCGATAGTGGCTCGATCGCGGGCTCAACCGGGACGACCGGTGTCAGGTCCGCGGCCGGCGAGGTTGGCGTCGCAGAGTCGCGTGAGCTCGAACGCCCGGTGCGCTGTGGAGTTCGGGCAGCGCGAGGGGTTCCCCGGCAAGCAGCTGACCTGGTGGAAGTGGCACCTGAGCCGGGCGCCGAAGGGGTCACCACAGACGCAACGGACACGGACCCAGTCGCGCCACACGCATCTCGGCGCGTCCTGCACGGCCAACCTCACTCAGAGCGGACGCCACCCGTGAAAGTGGAACCTGAGCTTCCCACCGACGCGTTCCCCCACCACGTTGGCTTCGACGTCGGCGGTGAGGTCTATCAACAGACGCCGAGCGTCCACTCGGGCCGTGCCAGAAATAATGCTGCCCGTGACCTCGCCCAGCGCCGGGGGTCCGGACCAGGACTGGCCGGCTGAGATCGTTCCCTGATTCGCGCTGACGTCGACGTCCAGGGTGCAGTAGGGGTTCTCGGTTTCGGATTCGAGCAGCACGAGCCGGGCGCGGGTGTCACTCACCCGCTCGACGCGCACCTTGGCCTTAGGATCGACGCGCTTCTTCTCCGGGTGGCCCTGCAGGGCGATGATGGCGTCGTAGAGGCCACCGTAACTACCCGCGAAGAAGATCGGGCGCTCGTCCGCGCGCTTGGTCTTCCCGGGGGTGGCGGCGGGCTTGGCGGTGGCGGGCTTGGCTACGGGGTTAGGCCGAGTCGCCTGCCGGGGCGGGCCATTGGGCTCGGTCTTCTCGGCTGCACCATCCCGAGGTTGCGGGCGCTTGTCCCCTACCCTCGTTGGCTCGGGCTTCTCGGCGTCCGCCTCCGGGCCACGCCCCAGCGGGGTTTCGCTGGGTAGGCTCGGGGCGCAGGCGCACAGTACGAGTGTTGCGGTGAGGAGTAGACGTCGTCCGGCGCGCGGGCAGCACGGCACAACGCGGACTACAACCAGCTGCACGGGTCCGGAATCTGCAGCGGCGAGTTGCCGAATTCGCGTTGCCAGGTTCCGTCGACGTTTCGACAAACCACGGTCCTGGTGTTCTCGTTGAAGTCGGTGCCGAATTCCGCATCCGAGATGGAGTCTGGCCAAGAGAAATCGACTTCTTGATCGTAGAAGCCACTGCCCATGCCGTCCGGCGTCTCGACCCGGAAGAAGATGTCGCCGGTGCTCGGTTCGGCCTCACTCATTTCTGCACTCGCAGTGAAGGTGACCATCGCCATCCACAAGTGGGGGTCCAAGTCAGGCATAGGCTCCAGGAAAGACACCTGGATCTCACTGGCACTGAGGTTGCCAGCGTTTGGAATGTCCACCAAGGCTTGATATCGGTCGACCGGCACTCCAAAGAAGTAGACGAAGGCCAGCTCTGTGAGGGGCAGGGGGGCTTGGCCCCGGAGCTGCAAACGAAACTCCACGTCGAGAATGCGGTCTCGCCTCAATGCGGTGCCCTGCACTCGCCGAGTCTGCGCGACCACGACAGGCGCCACGCAGGTCTGCTCCTGCGCGTCACCCGTACAGGTCCCGGTCATGCAATCAGCGTCAGTCGTGCACGGCGTGTCCCCCGCACCCAGTTGGCAGGTGCTAGGCGGAATCGGGTAGCAGTCGCCCGACAGACATTCCTGGTTCCCCCCTGCATCGAGATTACAGGCCTCACCGGGGGGTAGAAGCCGACAGATGCCATTGAGACAGTAGTCTAGATCGCAGTCGCGGTCCGTGTAGCAAGCGCTGCCGTTGATGCCCAACGCGCACAAGGATGAAGCGCAGATTCCCGTGATGCACTCCACGTCGGCACCACAAGGACTTGTCCTGGCAGGGTACTTGCCACAAGCGCCGATCGTGGCTCCACCAGATCCGCCAGCTCCGCCGGCGGATCCGAGATCGCAGTGGCCGAAGCGACAATCCCCGTCGTCCTCGCACGGATCGTGGTACTCGCCCTGGATGCACTGGCTGTTGACCGGGTTGCACCGTCCCACGGTGCAGACGCCGCCCTCGCCGCCCTCGAGGCACGGGCCGCCGATGAGCCCCGGGGTCCCGATCGAGGTGCCTCCCGTACCCGGGGCACCGGCCTGGCCGGCTGCGCCGCTGGCGCCGCCGATGCCTGCATCGGGTTCGTTGTCGACGATCTTGACGTCGGGAACGCAGTGATT
>CAZSVU010000275.1:0-11613 GCA_964610275.1 uncultured Polyangiaceae bacterium
CAGGCGTACGTGCAGGCGTCGGTGCTGGCCTGCAACTTGCTCGTCGTCGCGCGTCACGCCTTGGCTGCAGCCAAGTCAGCCTGACAGAAACCCGGCAACGCTATCTGCTCTGGCACCAGCCTCGCGCGGCGCCCGGCACCACTGCGTCCGCAGCGCCCGCCACCAGCCCTCAGCACGGGCCCGCGGCGCGTCCGCGGTCGAGGCGCGGCCGCGGGCCCGCGTCGACGCCTGGCCGCCGCCAGGGTACCATCTCGAAAATGCCGCGTTTGTCGCCGGGAACTAGCTCAGCGGTCCTGGGAGGCCAGAGCTCTGTCTCGGAAGTAACAATCCATGAACCCGCTCCACCGCCCCTTCGTGGGTCTCCCAGGTGGCTGTCGGGACAGGGTAGACAACGATGACGACGGTCTTGCGGACTGTGACGACTCCGACTGTCACACGGGGTTCTGGTGCACCGGTTCTGGCGGCGCCACCGGGTTGGGTGGTACGCTCTATGGCATAGGGGGCCTGCCGCCGAGCGGCGGTGCCCCCAGCTGACCCCGGGCTTCGGTTGCAGCCTGGCGCCAGATTCTCTGCCGAACCGACGCCCTCGGGTTCGCGCAGCTGCCGAGCGAGGCAGCACGGCACCAGGTTGTGTGCCACCGCCTTGGCACGCAGGTTGCTATGACAGGGGGCCGGATGGGTGTGTGCCAGGTCAGACCTGTGCCACCCGTGGTCGAGGAGGATCCATGTCGAAACGTCCCCATGCGGAGATCTTCAGGGCTTACCTGGATCACATCTGTCGCCAGCCAGGCCCATCGCGGGCGATCGCCTGGCCCGACTGGCTCAGGCTCAGCGTGGGCGGCACCCTGGCAGTGGGAGCAACCCTGGGGCCAGTCGCCTGCGGAGGAGAGAGCTCCATGGGCGAGTCGACGACCGGAGCCGGCGAAGGGACATGCCTGCTCGAAGATTGTTCGGCTGAGTGCTCCGACGGCTTGGACAACGACCAGGACGGCGCAACCGACTGCGACGATTCGAGCTGCCAGAACGACGCATCCTGCGAGAGCGACGGCGGCGCGCCGGGGGCGGGCGGCGATCCAGGGTTGGGCGGCGTCGCCGGCCTCGGAGGAAGCGCCTACGGCATCCCGTACGAGATGTCCTGCACGGACGGCGTGGACGACAACCTGAATGGCTTGGTGGACTGCGCTGATCCCACCTGCAGTAGCGATGTGGCTTGCACGGGTACGGGAGGTGCGCCAGGTGCGGGTGGCGATCCAGGGCTGGGTGGCCTGGGCGGGACCGGCGGGACTCCGTACAGCATCCCGTACGAGATGAGCTGTGACAACGGGTTCGACGACGACCTCGACTCCATGGTCGATTGCAGCGACCCCGACTGCGCCACCAACGCGGCGTGCTCAGGTTCTGGAGGCGCTGGAGGCTACGGCGGCACCGGAGGTGATCCGCCCATCGGGGGCACTGCGGGCAATGGCGGAACCGGCGGCGACCCCGGCACCGGTGGCATCATCGGCTACGGCGGCGCGGCGTACGGCGTCCCCTTCGAAGATTGCACCGACGGCATCGACAACAACTACGACGGTCTGGCCGATTGCGACGACCCGTACTGTCAGGTCAGTACCGCCTGCCAAGGAACCGGAGGAGTCGCAGGTGCTGGCGGCGAGCCAGGCGTCGGGGGCGAGCCGGGCATCGGTGGGATGGGTGGAACGCTCTATGGCGTCCCCTACGAGCTCTACTGCGACAACGGGTACAGCGACGACATGGACGGCTTGGTGGACTGCGACGATCCCGACTGCTTCGACGATCCGGCCTGCGCCGAAGTCGGGGGTGCTGGCGGCGAGGGCGGCAGCACCGCGATTACGTGCCAGGAGGCAGCGGGGACCTGCACCACCGTGCCCCTGGTGGCGAGCCCGTGCGCACAGTGCGATCCCACCACTGCGCTCCTACGCATCCCTGCGCCGCCGTCGGACTCGGCCCTGGGATGCACTGCAAACGATGATGGCGTGACGCCACTCTGCTGCCTGCCCGTGCTGGAGGCGGGCGATTGCGTCAATGCCGGCGGCGGCTGCTATCCGCCAGCGAGCAGTGGCGAGACTTGCCCGGTCGGATGGGAGGCGGTCTACACGGCCTGCCCGGGCGGGGACACGTGCTGCGTGCCTGGTCCCGACTGCGACGACTCGGGCTGATTCACTCCGGGTTGGACCCCGCGTCCTGCGGCTCGCCGGAGTCGGGCCCGGTCCGGCGGTGCTGGTGGCGCGAGCGGTTCCAGCAGTGCTGGCGGCGCCGCGGGGTCCGATCCCAGTACCTGCGATAGGTACTGCGACTTCGATCCGGGCCTCGGCTGTGAGAATGAGCTTCCGCGCGGTCAGTGCATGACGAGCTGCGACTACAACTACAGTCGGTGCCCCATCGAGACCGAAGCGTTCACGGACTGTATGGTGATTCAGCCGCCGAGCAGCTTCGAGTGCACGGATGTCGGCTTCGGTTGGGTGAGCGGGGCCTGCAACGACCAGCAGGAGGCGATCGAGTGGTGCCTCGTGAACGGCGCCGGCGGTGCCCCTCCCGGGGAGATGTTCATCTGCGACGACGGCGCCACGGAGGTTGCTTTCGAAGCTGTCTGTGATGGCGTGGAAGACTGCGCCGACGGCGCGGACGAAGAGTCCTGCGAGTGAGTGCGCTGTCTCGGGAGCACAGGATCAGTTGTTTTGATTCCTGCACGACCGTGATTTCCGTCACGGGCACGCCTGCGTACGAGCAGGCCAAGCAGCGTGCGAATCGAGGCCCCTGCGCGGAGTTCGTGAGTCCAGGATGCACACCAAACGCTCCGCCCCCGTGTGCGCCACCGGCCCGACCAAGATGCGTCTCGGGCCGCTGCGGGTGGTACCTGCCAGAGGGATGAACGGTGGCTGCGCCGCCTTCGGACCTCCCGGCCGGATGAGGACCCCGAAGACCAGCGCGAATCGTCGAGCTTGCCAAATCAGGGGGCTCGCAAGGCCGTTCGAGGATCGCGCTCGCTGACTAGACGGGCCGCGCACGGCGCCGGTCCAGGCCGTGATCAATACTCGCGCTCACGGCATGGACAGGGACAGAAAGGTGAGCCGTCGGGCGCTGCTGTTGCCGATCTGAAACCGATGACCCGACGACGACTGCTGGCCATGCGCTCCAAGACTTTGTTCCTGTCTGCCGCTCTGGTGGTCGCGGCCTGCAGCGGCTCGGACGGTGGTTCGTCCGACGATGACCCGCAGGATTTCGATTCTACCGGTGGGGACGGAAATTTCCTCACAGGTGGAACGTCGTCGGGTGGGGGCGCCCCGGTCGGCGGCCAGGGGCCGTCTGGTGTCGGCGGTGACTACCTGGCGACAGGAGGCACTCCAACTGGTGCCGGCGGCCAGGCTGCTGGCGGCACGGTCGGGACGGGGGGCCAAGGTGCGCTCGGATCGGGCGGTATCGCGATCGGCAGCGGCGGCCTGGCCACTGGGGGTGCGGTCGGGACGGGGGGCGATGTCTCCGGGTCAGGTGGCGCAACGATCGGCAGCGGCGGCCTGGCTTCTGGAGGTACCACCGCGACGGGGGGCGCGGACAGTGGCATCGGCGGCGCCGTGGGATCGGGTGGCGATGCGGGCTCCGCAACGGGCGGGGTGGACAGCGGCGTTGGCGGTGCGGAATTCGGGGGCACTTCCGGGACCGCCGGAGAGGGTGCCGGGGGGACGACCGCCGCGGACTGCTCCGGAATCGTCAACGCGGGGTATGAGCTCTGCGCGAGCGACGCCACCTCTTGCGACGCCGTGTTCACCGACGGAGCTGGCTGCACCGTGCTCTGCGCGGCCGCCGGTCTGGCGTGCGCCAGCGCCGCGGAGGACGTCGATGGCGCTTGTGCGGCCGACGACACCCTCCCGGCAGTGGCGTGCGACTCCGGTCACCAGTCAGACTACTGCCATTGCGAGGGCCCCTCAGCGGGGACCGGTGGCACGACAGGCTCAGGGGGCACGGGCAGTGGCGGTGCGGACTCCGGAGGAACCGGAGGCGTGGGAGGCACCGGTGGCGCTTCGGACTGCAACGGCGTGACCGATCAGCCGATCATCCAGGTGGCGCAGGATGGATCGGGACAATACACGACCGTCCAGGCCGCCATCGACAGCATCTCGACGTCGAATACGACGCCGACCCAGATTCGCATTGCGCCGGGCGACTACTACGAGAAGCTCGTCGTCGACACACCCTACGTCACGCTGTGTGGACAGACCGGTCAAGCCGCGTCGACGGTCCTGACCTACAGCGACAATGCCAACACGCCGGATGGCAACGGCGGCACGATCGGGACTTCGGGCAGCGCCAGCACGAACATCTCTGCGAGCAACGTCTCGGCCGAGAACATCACCTTTGAGAACAGCACCCCGCTCGGTGGCTCGCAGGCCGTGGCGCTGCGGGTGACCGGGAGCCAAGTCCAGTTCAAGAGTTGCGACTTCCTCAGCTACCAGGACACGGTCTACACGCACAGCGGTAGCCAGTACTTCCGGGAGTGCTTCATCCAGGGCAGCGTCGACTTCATCTTCGGGGCTGCGACCGCCGTGTTCGAGGACTGCACGATCCACAACGCCTCCGGTGGCACCGCGGTCACGGCACCGAGTACGGAGCAGACCGTGCCCTTCGGTCTCGTGTTTCTCGGAGGTGAGCTCACCGCTGCCTCGAGCGTCAGCAGTGGCTCGGTCGCGCTGGGTCGCAACTGGCGTCCCTACGGCGCCGCGGCCTACCTCAACACCGTGCTCGGCTCGCACATCTCGGCCGTGGGATGGGTTCCCATGGGCACCAACACGCTCGATACGGCTCGATTCTCCGAATACCAAACCAGCGGTCCCGGCGCGAACCCCGGTGCGCGCGCCTCGCAGTCGACGCAGCTCACTGCCCAGGAGGCTTCCGCCTACACCGTCGAGAACATCTTCGGCTCCTGGATACCGAGCTTCAGCCAGTGACGGCGCGCTGACTCCAGCCCCAGAGGCAACCCATGACGCGATCCCATCGACCTACGACTGGCGTACTCTTCCTTTCTGTTCTCGGCCTCGTGATCGGCTGCGGCTCTGCGGACGAGGAGTCTGAGGGAGCCGGCGGGGAGACGGCGTCCGGCGGCATGGCGACATCCGGCGGGGCCGTCTCGATCGACGGCTCGGGCGGAGCATCGGCGAGCACCGGGGGGCTAGGCTCTAACGTGGGCGGCGCGACCATGGGCGTCGGTGGCACGATCGTGGGCGTGGGCGGCACGACCGTGGGCGTGGGCGGCACGACCGTGGGCGTGGGCGGTACGGCCCTGGGCGTCGGCGGCGCAGCCCTGGGCGTCGGCGGCGCGGCCATCGGTCTCGGCGGCGCGGTCACCGGTCTCGGCGGCGCAGTCACCGGTCTCGGCGGCGCGGTCACCGGTCTCGGCGGCGCGGTCACCGGTCTCGGTGGTGCAGTCACCGGTCTCGGCGGTGCAGTCACCGGTCTCGGCGGCTCCGCCGGGGAACCTCCTGTGACCGCAGGAAGCGCAGGCGCGGCTGGGATGGCTGGGGCCGGTGGAGTCGGGGCTGCGGGTGCAGCCGGGGGCGCGACGGGCTCCGGTGGGAGCGGCACCGGGGGCGATCCGGGTACTGGCGGAAGCGGCACCGGGGGCAGCAGCGGATGCCCGCTCGAGCTCGAGGGTTTTGCGACCCTGAACGCCGACGGCCAGAACGGGACCTATGGCGGTCGCGACGGCGAGACGGTGACCGTGACGAACGAGACCGATCTCGACACGTACGCCACCGCCACGGAGCCGTACACGATTCGCGTGGACGGGCCGATCACGATCACCCCGAAGGGCCGGGAGATCCGGGTCGCTTCGGACAAGACCATCATCGGAGTGGGCACGACCGGAGAGATCGTGGAGGGTGGCTTCTTCCTGGCTGTCGGCGTTCACAACGTCATCCTCCGGAACCTCACCATCCGCGACACCTTCGTCGAGGGGGACTGGGCTGGGGAGACCCAGGACTTCGACGGGATCCAGATGGATACCGCGCATCACGTCTGGATCGATCACTGCCACCTGCATCATGGCGGCGACGGGCTCATCGACAGCCGCCACGACACCACCTCCCTAACGGTGAGTTGGAGCATCCTCAGCGATCACAACAAGGCGTTTGGGATCGGCTGGACCGACAACGTCACGGCGGAGATGACGATCCACCACAACATCCTCCGCGATCTCAACCAGCGCAACCCGAGCACCGACAACGTCCTGCGCGCGCACCTGTTCAACAACTGGCTGCTCAGGATCGACTCCTATGGCAACTACGCGCGCGGCGGCACCAACATGGTGATCGAGAACACCGTATTCGACACGGTGAACAACCCCCATTACTACGATACCGGCAGCCTGGTCGCCATCGGCAACCTCTACCGCAGCACGACCGGGCAGCAGGAATCCTCCGGATCGACCTACTCGTTCTTCGATCCGAGTGACTTCTACGACTACACGTTGGATCCGGCCGACGAAGTCGAAGCCCTCCTCTCCGAGTGCGCTGGCCCGCGCCCCGAGCTCGGGCAGTAGAGGGCGCAAGCGCACTGCGGCGAGCTACGCTTTCGTGATCATTTCTTGCTTCACAGGCATCACCTGAATGGGGCCGACGGCCCGCCGCTATGGGTGCAGCTGGAGTCGAGTGCATGAAGTATCCCGCCATTTCCGTTCTGCTCGTCGTCGCCGCGGCATGGTCTGCCGTGGGCTGTGGCAGCGAATCTTCGTCGACCACCCCCGCCGATGGCGCCGCGGGGACGGTAGGCAGCGCGGCGGGCGGGACCCCTGCGGCGAACATCGGGGGCAGCGCCACCGGTTCCGGGGGCCTGGATTCGGCTGCGGGGGGGACCGGTGGACTGCCCGAGGCGACTGGTGGGGTGGGGGGAGTGATGGATCCGTCGAGCGCTGGCGGGGCCATGCCCGTTGGAGCGACCGGGGGCGGTGTGGCCACGGGTGGCAGCGTTGCGACCGGGGGCACTGTGGCCGTCGGGGGCAGCGTGGCCGCCGGAGGGACCGCTGACGCCGCGGGCGGTAGCGCAGCCGGGGGTGCCTCGTCGGGAGGGACGGCGCCTGCATCCGGCGGGACGGACACGGGTGGCTCTTCCGCCGCAGGTGGCGATGCGGGCAGCTCGGGAGTTGGGGGCAGCGTGGCCACGGGGGGAACGGGAGCAACCGGCTCCGGCGGCACCGGGACCGGTGGCGCCAGCACCATCCCCTCGGGCCCCGTCCTCCGAGTGGACTTCGACATGAGCGGGCGCCCGGAAGGCGAAGTCAACGAGCTCGGCTACACGCCGTGGCCCGTCGAGACGGCGACGAGCATTACCATCACCCTCGATGACGTCGGGATCCTCCTCAGAACCGTTGGCGCGGGAACTGCGCTGACGTCGAGCTGGTACAAGGCGGGCGTGCAGGCACCCTACTACGCGCGTCTGGTGAACGACGGAGTGACGGTCGAAGACGGTACGGCTGGAGCCGAGATCGAGATGGTACTGAGCGGCCTGCCTGCGGGCACACACACTCTGCTCGTCTATCACAACAACGTCGACAATCCGGAAACCAACACCTTCGCGCCCGTCGACATTCTGGTCGATGGCAACCTCGTGGTCGATGGTCTGGTGCCCAGTGCGCGCGCGCTGGCCAACGTGGACGCCGAGTTCTCCTACTTCGAATTCGAGGCTCAGAGCGGGCAGGACGTGGTCGTCTCCTTCCGTGCCGACCCGAGCGCGGGCGCCAGCAACGCCAACGTGATCCTCAATGGGTTCGAGCTGAACACTCCGAATGCCGCGCTGCAGGCGACCAACCCGGTGCCCGCCCACGGCGATGAGCACGTCGATGCGGATACCGGGAGCCTCACGCTCAGCTGGACTGCGGCGACGACCGGGGTGTCCCACGACGTCTACTTCGGAACCGATCTCGCCGCGCTCGAAGCGGCCGACACGTCCTCGCCGCTGTTCATGGGCAATCAGACCGCGACCACCGCGTGCGGTTGGGGGCAGGAACCACGTTCGATGGGATGGGCTTGCAAGGGAGCGATCACAGCATCATCGACCACAGCTCCATCAGCTGGACCATCGATGAGGCGTTCAGCTCACGTTCCGGCAAGAACATCACGCTGCAGCGGACGCTGCTCTCGGAGGCGTTGAACGTGGCCGGGCACGCGAACTACCCCGAGGGGACCGCGCACGGCTACGCCGCGAGCATCAGCGGCGACATCGGCTCCTTCCATCACAATCTGTTGGCGCACTGCTACGGGCGCAACTGGAGCCTGGCCGGTGGCCTCGACGGAAATGGGGACTTTGCAGGACGTCTCGATATCTTCAACAACGTCGTCTACAACTGGGGGACCCGCTCCACTGATGGGGGAGCGCACGAGGTCAACTTCGTCGGCAACTACTACAAGCCCGGAGCGGCCACCTCGATCTTCGTTGCCCTCAACGCCCAGTACGAGTCGTTCCCGGGGACGCAGCAGTACTACTCTTCACGACGAACGGACAGGGCGTTGCCGTCGATCTACCTGCTCTCTTCTTCGGCTACACGAGCAGCCCGTCGTACACGACCGCCGGCGCGGTGGGCGGCTCGGTGAACGTCAGCGGATCGACGGTGACCTTCACGCCGAGCGCGTGCGGTCTGGCTTCATTCACGGTTTCGGTGCAGGATGGTAGCTTGAGCACCATGACGCGGCAGGTAGGGGTGTTTGTGGAGTGCTGATCATGAAGCGTTCAACCATCACGACTGGCTCCATCGGTTGCCTGGTTCTTGGGCTATTGGCCGCCTGCGGTTCGGAGTCGGGCTCGGAGGGGCTCGAAGATGCTGCTGGCGTCGGTGGCATGGCGGCCGCTTCAATCGGCGGCACCGGTACTGACCTGACCGGGGGCACTGCCGCGGTCACCGGCGGGGCATCAGCCACGGGCGGCATGGTTGGCGCGGGTGGGACTCCGGGCGCCGGCGGATGGGTCGCGACGGGCGGCATGATCGGCGCGGGTGGGACTTCGGGCGCCGGCGGATTCGTCGGGACCGGTGGCGTGGTCGCTGCTGGTGGGACGCCGGGGACCGGTGGCGTCGTCGGGATCGGAGGAATCATTGGTGCGGGTGGGACGCCCGGCACCGGCGGATCTCTCGAGACGGGCGGCACAGTCGGCGTCGGTGGGACTCCGGGGGCCGGCGGATTCTTCGAGACGGGCGGCATGGTCGGTGCGGGTGGGACACCGGGCACCGGTGGATTCATCGAGATCGGCGGCACGGCCGGCGCTGCGGGAATGGCGGGAACCGCCGGCTCCGTAGAGACGGGCGGCAGCGGCGGGATTGGTGGCGAGGAGACGGGCGGCAGCGGCGGGACCGGTGGGCAGGAGCCCGACCCCGTGGGGCCCATTGGATTTGCCACGCTCAACGGCGGTACGACCGGAGGCGAGGGTGGGGAAGTCGTCACGGTCTCTTCCTACGCCGAGCTGCAGTCGTACGCGGAGAGCTCCACCCCCTACGTCATCATGGTCGAGGGGACGATTTCCAATGGAAGCGGTGGGGGCCGAATCAACGTCCAGTCGAACAAGTCGATCATCGGGGTCGGGAGCACGGCCTTTTTGAGCGGGGTCGGGCTGAACATCAACAACGTCAACAACATCATCGTCCAGAACCTGCGCGCGACCCTGGTGGGCACGAGCACGCCCTCGAGCGTCAACGGCGGGGACATCATCTCCGTCGCCGGAACCAGCCGGAATATCTGGATCGATCACTGCGAGCTGTTCTCAGAGGATCCCGACACGCAGACGGACATCGACAAGTACGACGGCCTGATCGACATCAAGCATCAGACCGGCTTCATCACCATCTCCTATTGCTACCTCCACGATCACCACAAGGGCGGTCTCGTGGGCGCGGCGGACGACGATCTCTACGCGGACCGCAAGATCACCTTCCACCACAACCACTACGAGGACGTCCGGCTACGGATTCCGATGTACCGTGGGTCGACAGGACACTTCTTCAACAACTACATCGTGGGGGCGACCGACGCGACGGAGATTCGAGCCGGAACCTGCGTGCGCGTGGAGAGGAACTACTACGAGCCTCTGCACTACTCCATCTACACGCCCTCGGATTCGCCCGGCAGCACGGAGCGCATCGAAAACATCGAGGTGAGTCGCACGGACCGGGCCTACCCCGCCAACTGCACCGCGGACATCCCGTACTCCTACTCAGAGGTGCTGATCACCAACACCGCCGATGTCCCCGGTGTCGTGCCCGGGCTGGCGGGGGTGGGAAAGATCTGACGTGAGCTGCCCCACCCCCTATCCCGACGGACCGGGGCATTCCTCGAGCGACGCCGACGCGGGCAGTGTCGGCTACACCACCGGAAGAACGGCGTTCTTTCGCCCCACGCTGAACCTGAATGATCAGCCTGCCGCCGTGCGGCATTACCTACATTGGATTGGCGCCCCATCGAACCGTGCGCGCTTGGGCACATTCTAGCTTTGATTGAAGAATACAGCCCCATCGGATTGGGCTGGGTAGGAGAGGCAGCAATGACTCCACGCATTTTCCCGCTCTGGGCGCTCGCGGTGGCCGCGGGACTGGTGATCGGTTGCAGTAGTGAAGAGAACGGCGGCGAAGACGTTGCCGGTGCGGGCAGCCCCGGCATGGGCGGAGCAGCAGCCGGCTGTGCTCTGGGCACGAGTCAGTGCGGAACCGCTTGCGTGGATCTCCAAACCAGCAACGAACATTGCGGCAGCTGCGATCAGCCGTGCGCGCCAGGGGCGAGCTGTGTGGCAGGGATGTGCACCTGTCAGGGCGGACAGACCCTGTGCAACGGCCAATGCGTCGACCTGGCGGCGGACCCCAACAACTGCGGCGCATGCGGCGAGGTGTGCGCGCCTCCCCAGGGATGCGTGGCCGGGACGTGCACCTGCCCCGCGGGGTATGCCGTGTGCAACGGTCAGTGCGTTGACACGGCCACCGATCCCGCCAACTGCGGAGGCTGCGGCACCGCTTGTGGGGCGAATCAGGTCTGCTCGGTCGGGGTGTGCACCTCGACCTGCGGGACCGGGCTCACGCAGTGTGGGCAGGCGTGTGTGGACCTGAGCAGCGACGTACAGAACTGCGGGCAGTGCAGCCTGGCGTGCGCGGCAGGGCAGATCTGTTCGGCCGGGATCTGTGGCTGCGCTCAGGGTCGCTTGGAATGCGGTGGACAGTGTGTCGATACCACGAGCAACGCTGCCCATTGCGGAGCGTGTTACAACGCTTGTGCTGCGGGACAACTCTGTCAGGGCGGAGCTTGTGTTTGCCCGGCAGGGCAGACGCTGTGTGGCGCCGCATGCGTGGACGTGTCAGTGGACACGGCCAACTGTGGCGGGTGCGCCGTCCAGTGCGCGGTGGGCGAGAGCTGCGAGAATGGGGTGTGCACCGGCGGTGGCACAGGAGGCTCGCCTGGTGCGGGCGGGACCGGATCGGGAGGCACCGGCACCGGTGGTGCCGGCGTAGGTGGTGCGGGTACTGGTGGGGACAACACGGGCGGCGATGGCACCGGCGGCGATGGCACCGGCGGCGATGGCACCGGTGGCGATGGCACTGGCGGCGAGGGCACCGGCGGTGAGGGCACCGGCGGT
>CAZSVU010000276.1:0-11609 GCA_964610275.1 uncultured Polyangiaceae bacterium
CTACTCCGACGGCTCCGTCACCAGAGCTCGCCACCCCGGGCCCCACGACCAGCTCCTTGGTGATCGCAACCCCGGGGAGGTCCTGCAGGCGCGCACGCAGTGCCGGGACTCCGCTCAGCCGCAAGTCTATCGACGGCGCATCGAGGTGCTGCGCGTTCTCCACCGTCAGGTGTCCGGCCTGCATGCGGAGCACCTGGTGCAGCAATTGGCCGTACATGCCTTCCGCAATGGCGAGGAAGTAGACGGCCAGCGCCAGTGCGGCGGCCATCGAGCCGACCGTGAGCAGGGTTCGGCGCCGGTTTCGCCAGATGCTGCGCCAAGCCAATCGAACGAGCTCTGTCATGTCTGGCTCCTCATGGCTCCGTCATGGCGACCACGGGATCCAAGCGGGCCGCCTTGATGGCCGGGTACAGCGCCGAGACGACGCAGACTCCGCCCATGAACACCAGCGAGCCGACGATGCCGCCGGCCGACATGGCACTCTTCCAGATCGGGTCGAAGGCGATCCCCGTGATCAGCAGGTCGTCACCGGTGCCCAAGTTGATCCCGTTGACCGCCAGGTAGTAGTTGCCGACTCCCCCCAACAGAGCTCCCAGAACACCGAAGAAGAGCCCCAGCACGAACGCCTCGCCGGCAACGTCGCGCACGATCCGGAAGGGCGTGGCACCGAGTGCCTTGAGCACGCCGAACTCACGCATTCGATCGAAGGTCGACATCAGCATGCTGTTCATCACCCCGGTACCCGCGGCGAGGCCGAAAATCAGGCCGAAGACTGCCATCAGCGCGCCGAACATCTCGAGCATTTGGGCGGTGCTTGGGGAGAGCTCCTGCCAGGTGAGTACTTCCATCTCTCCGGCGGAATCGCGCACTGCGTCGACGATTGCGGTCGACTCCAGGCGCCCAGCCGACTGCAGGGCGATTTCGTGGATTCGCCCCCCGGAAACGAACAACTCGGCGAAATCACGCTCACTCAGAATGGCAGCGCTGCGGTCTACGTCCGAGCTGACCGTCTTGAGGATCCCTTTCACCCGAAACAGGTCGTTACCGATGGATCCGTCGCCGGCCTGAACCACTGCGACGAGCTCGCTGCCCACTTTGGCCTGAAGTGCATTGGCGAGCTTGCGGCCCAGCACCACCTCCCGCACCACGTCTCCGTTGGCGTTGGGGGCCGGAGGCGCATCCGACAGATAGCTCCCCTGTTGGATCTGCTCGGCGAGAGCGAACGTCTTGCGTTCGCGAGCCGGATTCACGCCCCAGAACAAGGCACCCGACGATTTGGAACCGACCGATGCCAGGCCGGCTCCGTAGGAGCGCTCGGCCGCTCCGATGCCGTGTTGCTCGGCCGCTCGGAGGATGGCTTCGGGGTTCTTGATGGCATTGTGGAAACGGCGTTCCTCCCGGTAGTTGGGCGCATGCACCTGCGCCTCACCCAGGCTCATCTGGGTCAAGCTCTTGACCGTCGTTTCCAGCATCCCCTGGGTGAGCCCGATGGTGATGATCAGAATGGCAGTGTTCAGTGCCACCGCCGCTCCGGTGATGGCCGTGCGGGGCCCGTTGCGCCAGAGATTGCGCCAGGCAATGCGCAGGACGTTCATGCGACGAGGCTACCTTCCGCTACGGAGACGGGCGACGGTAAAGATGTTGGCGGGCAGGCTAACGTCGAACTCTAACTTCTCGTAAGTCACGACCGTGGAGTGTCCCGGCTTGTCTTTGGGCTTTATGGTCATGGTGGTGGGGACCAGGCGACCGCCCAGCTTCTCGTAGTCGGAGAAGGCGAGGCGACGAGCCAGACCCCCGCGTTCCTTGAAGTAGTCGATCTGGACCGGGAGATAATCCTGAGCCCGGACCGTGACCACTAGCTTTCCCCAGACCACCGGGGCGTTGGGTTTGGGAGTGCAGGTGATCTCGATGACTTTCTCTCGACCGCGCGTGCCCTCGAAACTGATCTTCGCGCGATAGTCGTCTGCCATGCGGTGTTCCTTCACCAGATCGTCGTTGGTGAAGTCGCTGCCCATCCAGGAACCACCCATCATCGACGAAGGGATCTTGATGGTCCGATTCACCTTGGGCAGGTAGTTCCAGATGTTGTTGCCGTTCTTGAGCGTGGCCGTGCGTCGCTCTTTCTGGGGCTCGACGATTCGGACCAGGCTCTTCTCCTTGCCCAGGCTCCAGAAATCCATGACGAGCTCGCGAGTGTAGTTCGGATTGACGACCTTCATGCGCATCTGGCCGCGCGCGGATCGTCCGCGGTACGTGTCATCGACCTGGTCCAGGATCTCGCGTGCAGACGGCGTGTCCTTGGCCAGCGCAGCAGCCGGCAAGAGCAGAGAGGCCAACAGGGTGACGAGCAGGATTCTCAGCGGGGCCATGGGCTTCTCCTTTGCTTTGCCCCCGACGAGCGGTGGGGTGGGACGGCGACGAGCCCGCGCCGAGACGCCAGGCTTGCAGTGTACGGTGTTGCCGGGTGTGTGCTGATTGGACGCGCGGGAACCGCTTTGACTTCCAACTCGTCCGGCCGGGAAGCCGCATACCGTCGTGAAGCGGTCAGACGAGCGGCGACCGGCGAGCTGGTTTCGATGAGATTGTATCTAGACCACATGGTTCGACCGGCTGGTCTAAGATTGGATCCGCTGACCCGATCTGTCAAGGCCAACCCCCAGAAATCAAGGGGGAGCGAGAGCTCCCTGAAACATCTCGACGAATTGGCGGGACAGCTCCGCCGGATTGGTTTCAGAGACCTCGTCGAAGTGCTCCGACAGCCACATGTCGCCGGCCGACGCGACGGCGATGACGACCGCCATCAGCAGCCCGAAGGGCAGATCGCTGCGCACCGCCCCCACGGTCTGCCCCTGGTGCAAGAACCCCTCTGCCCACTCCTGGTACATGCGCTGGAGCTCGCGCACCGCTCCGATGGACGATCCCGATGCCTGCAGTGAGAGCGCGCTCTTCATGACGCCAACGACCACGGGGTGTTCCTGCATGAACGCCCAGGCGCTCAGCATGAATTCGCGGGTCGCGTCCCAGAACTGCTCTGCGCTGTCGAACGCTGGAAACTCCGCGAACTGGCCCATGGCCAGCTCCATGACCTGCTGCACGACGGTGGTGAATAGATCTTCCTTGTCGTCGAAGTAGTAGTACATCGCGCCCTTGCTGACGCCAGCGCGTTCGATGATGCGGTTGTACGAAGCGTGTTCGTAGCCACTCGAGGCGAACTCCTCCAGGGCAGCGTTCAGGATGGCATGCTGCTTCTCCGGGGGAAGCTTGGCGAACCGGGGTCTGGGCACGGCGGGCAGTGTCGCCATCCGGTGGGGACGACGTGCGACCAGCGTAGCACAGGACGTCGAGCGCGACTGCGCCCGCGGGCGTCCGAGTCTCGGCCACACCCGCCCGGGATTCGGCCGGCGTCGGGTCAGTCGCTACCGGGAGCCGGAATGGTCCGCCGATGCAACCCCTCGAGCTTGGAGCACAACACGCGCGAGAGGTTGAGTGTCAGGGTCAGAGCGAGTCGGGGTTTCGTTTCGGCGAGCTCGTCGAAGGAGCTCTGGCTGAGCGCCAACAGGCGCACCTCGTCCGACGCGGCAAAGACGTCCACGTGGCGCTGTGACTTCAGCAGGAAGGCGACTTCTCCGAGTACCGCGCCCTCCGAAAGGGTAGCAACCGGAGCGTCGCCCCGTCGCACATCGACGGTTCCGGACAGAACGACGAAGAAGCTGTTGGCCGCATTGCCCTTCCCGGCCAAGAGCTGCCCTGCTCGTCCCTCGATCACGGTGCTGCGCTCCACCAGCCATTGCACTTCGGCGCGCTCGATGCCGTCGAAGAGAGACTGCTCCGGTGGACGGGTGGCCTGTGCCAGGGTGTCGATCTGCATGGATTGCAGCTGCAGTTCGGTCGCCCTGCGAGCGAGCCGAAACGCTCGCTCGGGTGGCGCGGCACGGGACGCCGCGATCAGCTGCCGTGCGGCGTCGGCGGTTCTGCCCGCACCGGCCAGTGCTTCACCCATGCGGGCCAGTAGCGACCAGCGCTGCTCCGGGCCGCCGGCGCCGAGCTCCAGGGCCAGGCCAAATGAGGCGGCCGCGTGGTCGAACGCCAGCGCCGCGAGCGCACGCTCGGCGCCACGCACGGCGTGCTCCGCTGCTCGGGAGGTGTCGCCTGCGGCTTGGTAGTGTGCCGCCAGCGTTTCCGGCTCGGCCCGGCCGCTGTCCGCCAGGGCCACGGCCAGGCGCCGATGCAGTTCGCGCCGCTCCGAGGCGGACACGGAGCGCAACAAGTGCTCGCGAATGCGGTCGTTGGCCAGCTCGACCGCGTCCCGCCCCTGGCGCCGCAAGGTGGCCACGAGTCGGCGGGTCACCAGCGCAGCAACCGCCTCCCGTACCGGCTGCTGGAGCCCGGCGGCGGCCGCGACCGCAGACTGTTCGATGGGCGCTCCGGCAGCCGCGATGACCAACAACAGTCGGCGCAACTCCGGCGACAGGCCGGTGCCGAGTGCTTCCAGTGCGGGATCCAGGGAGCGTCGCGGGCGCTTCTTGAGCAGTCGGCGCTGCTTGGATCGAGGCAGCCCGGCGGCATGGCGACCGAGCTCGGATACGAGTAGTGGTACTCCCTCGGAGGTGCGCGCAATCCACTCGGCAAGCGCCGTACTGTCGGCCTCGCCATGCCCCAGCAGAGCGCGCGCCAGATCGACGGCGGCACCGCGGCGCAGTGGGCCGAGGTGCAGGTGCCGAGTCCGGGGAACGGCGCTCCACAGCGGCTCGGTACGCAGACGCAGGAGCAGGGGACTGGATCGGGCCCAGTCTTCCCGGTAGCACCCGACGAGCAACATCGGAGGAGCGTCTGGCCCCAGGAGCAGACTGAGCAGCAGCTCGGCTGAGTCGGTGTCTCCCCACTGGAGGTCGTCGACAAAGACGACCAAGGGGCTTCGGTCGGCGAGTCTCCCCAGGAGCTCCCCCAGCGCTCTGAAGCCGCGCTGCCGAAGTGTCGCCTCGTCGGCTGCCGGGGCTGAGGACTGCGGGGCGCGGGCGACCGCTTCCACTCTACCCAGCACCGGGAACAGACGGACCAAATCAGCGACGTTGCGAGGCAGCAGGGCTTCCAGTCGGTAGCTCGGCAGCCAGCCCAGCCGACGGCTGAGCTCATCCACCACCTGATCGAGTGCCTGGTACGGGACCGACTCCCGTTGGAAGCACCGACCGCTTAGAATGGTGGCGGCCGGTTCTCCTCGCACCCGGCGCAAGAACCGCTCCACCAGCGCCGTCTTGCCCACTCCCGCCGCTCCGCTGACCAGCACCACGCGTGACGCACCGGCGCGTGCCTCGTCGAATGCGTCTTCGAGCTCGCCCAACTCTCCGCGGCGGCCCACGAAGGGTGTGGCGTCCGACTCGGGTGGTGGCGGCGGACCACTGATGGTGACCGGGTTCGGATCGAGGTTCAGACGCAACTCGATTTCGTCCGCCGTGGGTCGGCGCTCGGGATCCCTTCGCAGCAGCGCCGCGCACAGCTCGTCCAAATCCGGAGGCACCGGGGTCACCAACAGGGACGGTGGCTGAGGCTCGTGGCGCTGTTTCGCCGCGAGAATCTCGCGGACACTGCCACTGAAGGGAAGGCGCCCGCACAGGGCCCGATACAGCATCACGCCGACCGCATACCAGTCGCTGGCCGGCAGCACCCGCTGCCCCGCCGCCTGCTCGGGAGCCATGTATGCAGGCGTGCCGGCAACCAGGTTCTCATCAAGGGACCGCTCCTCGTGGCCGTCCAGGTTCTCCTGCACCAAGCCGAAGTCCAGAATCACCACCCGACCGGAGCGGGTGACCAGCACGTTGGTCGGCTTCAGATCCCGATGCAGCTTCCCGGCTGCATGAATGGCGTTGATGCCCTGCACCAGCTGCACGAGCGCTCTTCGCAGTCGCGTGGCATCGAGAGGAGGCGCAGGAACCCGTCGCACCATCCCCGCGGCTGGCAGTGTCGTCTCCCACCCTTCGACGGCGCCGGGCGACAGCTCCGGATCCGATGCGAGTGGTCTCTCGGATCGCGCCGAGACCTCGGCGCTGGTCGGGGTCGGCGATAGTACGGACCCGAGCCCTTCCCGGACCGTTGCGCCAGCTGCGGCACGAGAAGAAGCCGCCGTGTCCCATGGAGGGGTGACCACACCGCCCGGGGTGGTCGTCTCGCCGCGGACGTGGTCCAGGAAGCTTTCGCCCGGCACTAGTTCCATGGTGAAGAACCACTCGCTCTGCGCCACCGACACCAGGTCGTACAGAGCGACCAGATTCGGGTGCACCACGTCGGCGAGCGAACGGAACTCTTTCTTGAGCCGATAGATCCCGGTAGCGTCCACGCGCGTCAGAGTCTTCAGAGCCACCGCCTCGTTGCGCTCTCGATCGAACGCCTCGTACACGACGCCCATCCCGCCTTCACCCAGGCGGTGTCGAATGGCGAATCGGTCGTTGCCCCGGAAGGTCAAACTGACTTCTCTTCGCTCAATCCGCGCTGGCCGGCAACCGTAACCTCACCGAAGTGCCCTCGCCGTAGGCACTCTCTATCGAAATGGTGCCACCCAGTTCCTGCACCAGTCGCTTGCTTGTCGGGAGCCCCAGCCTCAGCCCCATTCGACCACGCTTCTGTGTCAAGCCGAGCTCGAACAAACGATGGACACGGTCCTCGGGGATCCCCGGGCCGTCGTCCGAGAATTCGATCGCCACGACGTCGTCGGTGCGCGTGACGTCGATACGGATCTCCCCTTCGCCCTCCATGGCTTCGGCCGCATTGCTGAGCAGATTGACGAACACCTGATTGAGCTTGGCCGGGCTGCAGTTCACCACCGGCGCGCTCGAGTCGTAGCGTCGCACGATGTGCACTCCGGAGCCGAGTGTGGGGGAGAGCAGGGTCACGGCGCTGTCGAGGCCTTCGCGCACGTCGAAGGCCCGTACCTCGGCTTCGTCCAACGCCACGAATCGCTTGAGACTGCGCACCAACTCGCCCAGACGATCGCTGCTGCTCCGCATCGCACTGCCGAGTTGTTCGATTCGAGCCGTCGCCTCGAGCAGGCTCTGGGCTGTGGGGTCACCCGCGTTGGCGTGGTGCTCCACGAACTCGCGGAGGCGCTGGAGTAGGCGTGCCGTGGTGTCGGCAGAGGAGCGCAGCACGCCCACGGGACTGTTCACCTCATGCACGATGCCCGCCACGAGCCTGCCGAGCACGGCCTGTTTCTCCTGCTCGACGAGCTGGGCCTGGGCCTGCTGGAGGTCGTCCAGGGCATCCGAAAGGTCCCGCGTCCGCTCCTTGACTTGGTCCTCGAGACCAGCTTTGAGCTGCTGGATTTCCTCGAAGGCGGCAGCGTTCTCCCAAGCGATTGCGATTTGATTGGCCAGAGTCTGCAGCAGGCTCTGGTCGCCTCTGTCGAACGGGCGCTCGCTTTGCTTGGGACCGAGGAGAATGAGCCCCATCACGCGGGAGGTGTCGCTGCCCGTCCCCACCATCAGGGGCAGGATCGCCTCGATCCCGTGGTGTACCCAGAAGGCGGCCTCCTCGTGCGGCTCTCCGCAACTGGGTGGGCCGCCAGGCGCAACGGCCACCTGTGCCGAAGCGGCAGTGCTATCGCTGGCGGTGACCAGGCGTTTCGAGCGGAGTGCCCGCGCGATCGGACCTACAGAGCGCGGGTCAATGGCTTCTGGCAGCGGTGGGGGCCGCGCTCCCGTCGACGGGTCGGGATCCGACCCCAGGGTAACGCAGTGCAGGCGTCCGGCATGGGGGTCGAGGTGTGCGAAGTACGCTCGCGAGAGCTGCATTGCGCCCATCAGCGCGTCGCGCATCGTGGCGAGGATGGCCTCTGCCGTGCGCGCGGTGGCCAGCTTGGCGCTGGCCCGCTCGACCGCCTCTGCGTACACGTAGCGAGACCGGAAGAGCGTTCGGCTCAGCGCGCGCTGAACACGGAGCTGCACCAAGCTCAACGTGATGACGAGCGGCACGACGAACAGGCCGGTGGCCAGTGTCGAGTGCGGTGCGCTGCCAACCAGTTCCACGGTCAGGAAGACCAGCCCCAAGTAGGCCAGAAGCACTCCCAACGAAAGCGTGACGTAGATGAGTCCTTGGCCCAGAACGACTCGCAGGTCGAACATGCCGTGGCGGACGATCGCATAGGCGATGATGATCGGGAATGCCCCGAGGCAGACCTGGATCATCAGAAACGTCCTGCTGTTCAGTTCAGGGAAGAGCAGACTCAGGCTGGGGAAGGCAAACGAAACCAGGCAAGCCAGGGCAAGCACGCGAGCCCGTCGGCGTAGCCCCAGCGGGTGGGGGGCCCGAGCAGACAGCAGGCTCACGACCACGGTTGCCACGACATTCAACAAGAGCAGCACGCCGGTCGCGCGGACCAACACCTCCAGGATCGACTCCCGGCGGGGGACACCGGCGAGGACGAGCCCCAGGGTTGCCCCGCAGGTGATGGCGTAGGCGAGCGAGAACCAGAACAGTCGCCTGAACCAGGTGCGTTCGTGGCATCCGGTGAACTTCAGGGCGAGGTTGAACAAGCCTGGGCCATAGAGCGGAAAGAGCATGCCGGCCAAGCCGAGCAACATTCGGCCGCCGGCGCCGTGGGCCAGTATCGGCGTCATCTGCACGGCGGCCAGCAGCGAGAAGAGCAGCATCGGGACCGCTGCACGATCGTGCGGCCGCTTCCACCAGACGAACACCCCGAGCGCGAAGTAAAGTAAGCTGACCAACTCTCCCACGGGCATGGCCGGCGCGTGGCGCAGCAGCGCCGTGTAGCTCGGCAGGTCGCTTTCCAACTCGAAGACGGCGGTTCTGCCGGACGGGTCTACGAGCTCGAACCGATTTCGCGCGCCGGATGCCGTGTTCACCAAGGCGTGTGCCTGAGCTGGCTCTACGACGTCGCGCTCCAGTCTTCGGCCGTTGATGGCCTGCACCTGCTTCGGATCACCGAGATGCTTGACCGCTTCCCACGCATCTGCGGTCAAGGGAAACGCCACCAGGCTGCCCACGTACGGCGTGTAGAAGAGAAACCCCCCGGTGCGTTGGGACATGGCTCTCACGCCGGTGCCCAGGGCCGCGACGTGCAGCAGAACGAAACCGAGGATCAGCCCCAGCAGAACGGGAGAACGTTTCCTTGCGGAGGGAGGCGGAGTGCTGGCGGCCATCGCGGCTCGTGACCCAAGTGGGCACACAGAGTACGCATGGGCACGGTGCCGTGACCATACGTACGCCACACGCGGCAACGGATGCACGACGCCGCTGCCCGGAGAATCCAACGATTTTCGTAGGATTGGGCCCCCGCGTGCGGCGTGGGCAGGGTCGACTCGCGGGCGCGGTCGTCACGCGCGGTCCCGTGGCCCGCGGTGGGGCGGTGAGGCCTACTGAGCGGCAGCGGGAGCGACCGGCTTGGCTGGTGCAGCGACTGCAGCCGGTGGTGTCGCCGGAGCTGCAACTGCCTGAGCCGCGGGCTTCTCCGGGGCAGTGGGCTCAGGCTTCTCGCTCTCGGGCTTCGATTCCCGCGCCCGAGCGGGTGCTGACTGCGCGGCGAGCTTGAGGATCTTCGTGGCCTGGATCACCGTCTTTTCGACGTTGTCGATCTCGGCGTCCAGACGGCTGGTGCTGTCCACGACGCGCTGCTCCAGAGCGTTGAACTTGGCGTCGAGGGTACTGAATATCAGCCACTGTCCGACCACGTAGACGACCACCAACAAGACGATCAGAACCAACATGAACGGATCACGAGTGCCCCCGTCCGGGGCTGCAGGTGCAGGACTCCTCGACTCGACGCTACCTTCTGCCATTCTACCCTCCTCGAGCCCTGGTTGCGTCGCCGCAATCGGACCAGGTTCCCAATCGTCTGCTGCGATCGCGCGCCGGGTCAAGCCTGATGAGACTTGGCGAGCTGCTCCTCGAGCTGGATGGCAAACCTCAGTGCCTCTTTCACGGTGGGGGCTTGGATCCTGACGCGTGACGCCATGGCCTCGAGCTCATGCAGCGCAGCGCGCGCTTCGGTCGGGTCGACCGCGGACTCGCCAACCACCGCTCCGTGGCCGGCCATGAGCAGACGAAACTGGGCCGCGTGGGCTTGCTCCTCGCGGCCGGTCTTTCGCCACAGCGAGACGATGGGCGCATGCTCGCGGTGAGCTTCGGCCAATGTCAGGTACAGACGCTCGCACGCCAGCTCGATGGCGTGGCAAGTGTCGAGTAGGCCCAAGACGTCGCCATTTTCAGGCGAGTTTTCCACCGCAGGATCATTCAGGGCTCGCCACCCGGTTCCACAAGTCGTGCTACCTTCGGTCAGTTCGCCTCCGCGACGGATCACTGACCACCCGGACTGACGCTGTATCGTGTCCCCCTCCGCAGAGCTGATTCTGTACGCGTGCCCGACTGGAGAGCTGGCCGTTCGACTGCAGGAGTACTTCGACGCGTCCGCCAGCACCTGTGGTGCCAACATGGCGCACGCATTTCCGCCACACTGCACACTCACGGGTTTCTTCCACGACCAACGTTCGGCCGTGAGCCGGTACGTCGCCGCGTTGCGGAACGCATTGGAGCAGTCCGCGCTGGCCGACGGTCACGTTGAGCTTCGGGCCGTGTCGCTGCAGCTGATGGAGAGCTTCCATTTCATTCTCTTGAGCTCGGTTGGGGTCAAGCGTCTCGTCCGGCGCTTCGCCGCGACCGCGGCTTCACCGACGCGCGCCGAACCCCTACGCACCAAGGAATGGCTCCACCTGAGCCTGGCCTACGGCTTCCCGACCGCGTACCAGGGCGCTCTGCGCAGGGTGGCGTGCGAGCGACTCGGCTCAGTCGATTCCATCCCCGCGACCTGGGAGATCTGCCTCTACGAGCGAACGCGCGACGAGCGTTGGATCAGGCATGCAGCCTGGCCGCTCAGCTGAGGGAAGCTCGCGGGGTCTGCAGTTCCGTTCTGGCTGTACCGAGCAGACGCCCTTCACGCACACCCGCCGTGGCGGGATGCTGACGCGGAGCTTGTCGTCGACTCGGTCCTGACCGATTCTGAGCTTGGTTCGGGTGGACATGGGAGCGCATCGTCGAGTCGGTTTGGGGCTCCTCTGCCTGGCGCTCGGGGCGTCGGGCTGCCGCGACCGTCCGACCAGGGAGCGGGCGCCGGCTCAAGTGCACCGCACCTCTGCCGCGATGGCGGCACCGGGCACGCGCGTCGGCTCGGCCGCCTCCCAACCCGACACCAGCGCCGTGCCCGATCGTCGTGCGGCCTTCCGGCGAGCCTTTGCCACGCCCGACCGTATGCCGCGGGCGCCCGACTCCTTTGGGCGCGCCAAACACCAAGCCGCCAAGATTTACGCCGACCACCTCACGACCTTCTACTGCGGCTGTGAGTTCTCCCGGGCCAAGTCGGTGGACTGGCAGACGTGCGGATTCCAGCCGCGGGCCAATTCTCGGCGCGCCGCACGCATCGAGTGGGAGCACATCGTTCCGGCGCACTCATTTGGCGCCCACCGAGACTGCTGGCACGACGAGCTCTGCACGCACGAGAAGAGCGGCAAGACGTACGGAGGACGCCAGTGCTGCAGCCGGATCGACGACCCGTTTCGGCGCATGGAAGCAGACCTCCAGCGTCGTCGTGCCGCCCTTGTTGCGGTCGA
>CAZSVU010000277.1:0-11594 GCA_964610275.1 uncultured Polyangiaceae bacterium
CGGGACTCTGCGCAGGCGGAACATGCGCTGCCCCGAGCTGCGACGACGGTCTCGAGTGCAACGGCGAGAGTTGCTGCACGACCATCGTCGTTCCAGCTGGCACCTTCCCCATGGGACGGACCACCGAGACGTGCAGTGACTGTACGGATGGGTGTCCTGCCGGAATGGAAGCGGAATGCTGGGACGATGAACTCCCCGAACACCAGGCTACGCTGGGCGGCTTCGCCCTGGACAAGTACCCAGTCACCGTGGGCCGATTTCGGGCGTTCGTGCAGGCCGGCGGAGGTACGCAAGGTAGTGCTCCGTCGTCTGGCGATGGCGCATTCCCGGGGTTGGTCGGGAGTGGCTGGAGCCAGACGTGGAACACCGAGCTCGTCGTGGACCAGACTGCGTTGGTCGCGGCCTTCGACTGCGACGAGTTCAGCCCGACCTGGACATCAGGGGCTGGCCCCAACGACCAGTTCCCCATGAACTGTGTCAGTTGGTACGAGGCCTTTGCATTCTGCATCTGGGACGGCGGACGGCTTCCCACCGAGGCAGAGCGGGAATACGTGGCTGCGGGCGGCGGCGAGAATCGACTCTATCCGTGGGGCAACGATCACACCGAGCCGCTTCCGGCCAACTACGAGGGCACCAACAACTCTGCTTGGGTAGCTGTGGGTGGCTATCCAGACGGCAACGGGCGGTGGGGCCACGCAGACCTGGGGGGCGGCGTGTGGGAGTGGGCGCTCGATGGGTACGCGGGCACGTGGTACACGACCCTGCAGGCGGGCTGCACGGACTGCGTGAACCTCAGCACCGACGAATGGCGCGCCGCCCGAGGCGGCTACTGGGGCAGCTGGCCTGAGCACATGCGCGTCGCGTACCGCAACTGCTACCAACCCACCACCCGCGGCAGCTACCTCGGATTTCGCTGCGCCCGAGATGTGGAGTGACCTGGGCAGCTCCAGCCGGGTTGCGCTCACTCGAGTGCGGGTCCGGGCTTCGACCTGGAAAGTCTCCGTCCGCATGACCGCTTCGGGTCGGTCCGGGCTGGCAGATCGCGGCCGGAGCCGGTAGGATTCTCGCCGCGGAGGTGAGCGTGACAATCAGCGGGGATCTCGGTGCGCTTGCGCTGGCGTCGGCACTGGGCGTGGCAGTGGGCTGCGGGAGCGACGGCGACGATGACGCGGGCGCCTGCACCGCTGGCGACAGCCCTGCTGCGGATCATGACATCCCGTGGCTTGGCTCGTGCAATTGCATTCGGCGTGATTCACGCCGCCTCGCCTGCTAGAGGCTCCGCTGGGCCTTCTCTGGTCAGGCACTCGTCGCAGGACTGCTCCCAGTTCAACCTGACCCGCTCCACCCTGGCCCGATACCGTCGTTCTGCTAGCTCGTTCTCTTGATTGGAGGCCCTCCCGAAGTAGACCTCGTCCGGCGTCCGACCGTTGAACGCCCGATGGGGCGTCACCGAGTTGTGCTGCTCCATGTAGAAGGCCATCAGTCTCTCGACGGCAGCCCGGGAGTCGAGGTGGTGCAGGTACAGCCACCTATGCTTCAGGCACCGCCAAGAAACTTCACCGCACTGCCCATCCAGTCGGTGAATTGAGGCTGGTAGTGGCAGAGAACCCAACCTACGGCGCCTTGCGACTTCACAGGACTAATCGTTGAAACCGCAGGCTTGCCTGGTGCGGGCTGCCAGCGGTGAAGACTTCCCTAGTGCCGCGAGCTCCGATCGCGCCTCTGCTTTTCGCCCCAGCTGACAGAGCGCTTGGGCGCGCGCCGCACGCCGCTGTTGACTGAGCGCTCCGCCTGGGAACCGACGCTGATGTTCTGCCAGCTTGGCCAGTGCTTCTTGCGCGCGACCTGAATGCAGAGCGCTGGTTGCCTTGGAGAGCAGCGCTACCTCTTCGGCGAGGTGATTGTCAGCCTGCGTCCGGCGAGACGCGCTCGGAGCCGTCTTCGCTGAGGCGGTTGGGATCACTGGAGCCGCGCTCGCGGCGGCGCCGGGGTCTTTCCGTTGTGGCTCCGCTTGAGATTCCTCCAGCGTTGGCGCGATCGCAGGTCCCCGAACAGGCTCTTCATGCACCCCGAAACTGGGTGGAGGGGAAGGCGAATCACCACCACTTCCGGTGAGCTGCGCCAAGGCTGCCGCGGCAGTCACCCCAACCCCGACCCCGGCTGCCGCCCACCACTTCCAGCGGCCACTGGCTGGACTGACAGGTCGAGTCGAATGAAGGGATGGTGGGTGGGCCGCGGCAGATGCCGCGAGTCGGACTCGGAGCGCTTGGAGAACGCGCACTTCGTCTGCCCCACTCGGTCGGGTCGCCTCACGGCCCACTGCCACGAGCTCTTTGGCCGCGGGACTCAGCTCGCTGTCGCCAAGCTCTTTCATGCCAAGAGTCGCTTGCGAGTGTGGGCTTGGGCATGCGACAGCGCCGCGTCGAATTCTTTCCGCGCAAGCCGCAGCCGCGAATAGGCGGTATTCAGGGGGATTTCCAGAGCTTCCGCGACCTCGGGGACAGTCATTTGTTCGAGCTCCACCAGGATGAACACTTCGCGTTTTTGCTCGGATAGGCCAGACAAGAGCGTCGAGAGAAGTTGGAGTTGCGCGTTCCGCTCGCTGCGATCCAAGGGGCTCGGCTCTGCGGAGGCCAAGATCTGGTCAGGCGGAAGCAGTGACAAGGAATGGCCTTGGATCTTGTTGGCTCGTCGGTAGCCACTGACCGTCCGGCGGACGATCCCGTAGATCCAACTTCGCAGAGCGTTGGGATCTCGCAGCGTGTGGAGCTTGGAGTGAACCACGATGAATACGTCTTGAACGACATCATCCATGGCGTCCATGCCGACGCCGAGGCGTCGCACTGAAGACCAAACGAATCCAAAGTACTGGTGGTAGATGGTTTCAAACTTGGGCACGGCCGATGGGTCAGTAGGCCTTCGTGGTTGGCAGAACTGACGAAGCCACGATGAGGAGCGGAGTGCCGCTGGCTCGGAGCCATCACCTCTGCAGTGGCGATGATGGGAGTGTTCCGTCAAAAAATCCACTCTGCCCCCAGACTTGCGGTGAGATTGAGCAGTCCGACCTGCCCCAGCTCCCCCTGCCCTTCGACGAGCAGCACGGGGCGGGAAGTCTGGAAATGAAGCCCCAGATGCGTTGAGGCGGCGAAACTGCGGCTGGCGAAGAGGCGCGCCGAAACTGCCGGACCCAATGCCACCCACGTGGCGGTGCGGGTTCGAGGCGCGATATCGGGGCCTTCACCTCGGGCAACGAGATGTTCGACCGTCAGGTCCAGGCAGGGCCCGAAGCTGAATCGGGTTGGCCCCCGCCAATGACAGAGCTGTGTCCCCACCCGCGCGTGCTGGAGTTCGGCGGTGGTGCCGGGAAAATTCTCCGAGGAGGCGCCTCCGGGATCCGGAGTCCACCATCCGGTGAGGAGCGCCTGAAAGCGACGGAACTCGACCCCTGCACCGCCTCCGATGCCCAAGCTGGCTTTCGGGAGCAGCCCGAAATTGGCGTTCATCGCGGGCAGGGCCAGAACCATCCGCGGGGAGCCCGAGGCGCTCGGGCGCCCCGCGGGTGGGCTCTTCCGCGGGACTCGCTCGGAGTCCTTGATGGCCGGCTTGTTTGCCGCTGTTGCTCCAGTCTTCGAAGAGCGCTGTTGGTCGTTTCCTTCGGTGTCGGCTTGCGTGGGGTCGCCCCCTCGTGCGGCCTGGGTGTCTCCCCGTCGTGCTTCCGTGGGCTCCCGCTCTTGCTCGTCCTCGCCGTTCTCTTCCGTGGGCCGGAGGAGGAGGGCGATGCTCACCGCAGCAGCGCCCACGACGTCGCCGCAGGATCTTCCCGAAAACTCTTGCCTACTCTCGAATTGGCCCGCTCGCAGGGTCAGGTGGAGCCAGAACTGGTCTGCCTTCTGGGTGACGAGTCCCGTGGCGTGGAGCTGCAGTTGCTTCTGCGTGCCAGACGGAAGCAACGCGCGGATCTTCTGCTTGACGGCAGCCTCATCTGGGCAGGTGACGGGGGCCAGCCAATGCAATTGCAGCAGCAGTTCCTCCTCGGCGCTGGCGCTGCGCGGCGCCATGGTCAGACCCATCACCGCAAGGAGGCTCCACCAGCCACGGGCGGACGAGCAGCAAGCGAGCGCTTCATGGCGAAGCCATCTACATCCAGCGGCGAGGAGTCCTCGCGAAAGATCCCGGGAGAAGAACTGGCCGGACCGAGAGCCAGTCACGCTGAGTCGGGGCCTAGCTTGCACCCTGCCGCACCATTGAGATCGTGACGTCGTCGACGAACAGAGTGTTGCCTGTAGGTTCGATCGTGGTGGCTAGATTGCCAACGTACCACTGTCCAAACTCCGTATCATCCGTCGCAGTGTCCGTCAGGTCGAGCACCTGGTCGCCGTCCAAGTAGAGCGTGAATTGACCGGTCGTGTCGGACGCTCGCCGGAGATACGCTTCGAGATGGAACCATTGTCCGATGGGTACCCTTCTTGAGTCCGGAAGAGACCAGATCCCCGGGCGCAAGAAGTCGTAGACGAACGGTCGTAGCGAGCCATCCGGGCCCACCTCCAGCGATACGTCCCAGAGCCCCCATAGTTGATCGCTCCCATCCGGAGGCTCGCCTTCGAAGTGAAACAGGTTCCAGTTGTCCGCGACCGTGACCGCGCTGGGGATGTAGAACCATGCGCCGTAGTAGGCGGATTCCGGGAGCCTGCCTTGGCGAGCACAACGGGCCTGGAGTCCATCAACATCCTCTCCGACGATGTGAAATGCTGCTGCCCAGTTCCCCGAATGCACGGGTGACGACACGACTTCGAACGAAGCGGCCGCGTTCGCGAAGCAGAATCCTCCCAGCCTCGTATAGTCACAGAATCCGTTTTCGAAGCTCGTCTGCCAAGGGATCTCTACGTCGTCCTCGATGATCTCGAAATCGGAGGCACTGCTCACTTCGCTGGCTGGTTCTCCGCTGCATTCCCATTCTCCGATATCCAGAATCGGCTCGGAGGAGCACCCCAGCACGACGGCGCCGACTCCCAACAGTGAGCGCCAGCGACGCCTGGCACGGGGGTATCGGTTGGGCCCAGGCTGTTCCGCTGCGAAACGCGGGGAGCGAAGATGTTTGATCCTGAAGGACTGCATCGCGGACAGGGGGAGCAGGCGCTGCCCCTTTTTTTTTGACGGAATGAAGGCGCGGTTGCCACTGCCTGTCTGTCGAAAGGTCTGCGCAGGTACCCGCCGCGGTTCACGCCTTTCTAGGTCCACTACGCTCGAGCTCCGATGCTGTCTCCGTCGCGCACTCTCTCCCCATCGGCCTTGGTTGGGATTCTGAGCGAACCCATGGGTCGGCCCGCGGCCCGCGGCCCGCGGCCCCAGTTCTATCCCCGTCGTGGTTGCGGGTCTAGCTGTCGGCTGCGGAGACGGATCGAGCGGCGATGGCATGTCCGGTTCGGGGGCACGACGGTCAGTTCGGGGGGGGGCGCGACCGTCGGCTGCGGTGGTGCGATAGATGCCGCCAGTGGTGGAGCCTCCGCCGTCGGTGGTGCCCCCAGTTCGGGAGCCTCGGGGCCTACAGGGGGGTGTGCGCCTCGGCAAGGGGGGCAGGACATCAAGATCGTGTCGTCGGCTCGCCAAGCCGCGCCGATCACGGGGAGGTGTTTCGGGTCCCGCAGAATGCCTCCTGGGCTAGCAACTCCTGGGCTCCCACACTCGTCGAACGCAACGGAGTCATCTACCTGTACTTCGGTAACGGTGGTGCCAACATTGGCGTGGCTACCAGCACGAGCCCCACGGGTCCGTTCCAAGATGCCATAGGCAGAGCCCTGATCGACTCCAACACGCCCGGGGCATCGGGGCCGGACATGTGGCTCTTCGACCCCACCGTCTTCATCGACGATGATGGACAGGCCTACCTGTACTTCGGAGGAAACGGCGAGAACAACGTGCGCATCGCCCGGCTCAGCGAAGACATGATCAGTGTCAACGGCACGGTGATCCAGACGTTCGCGCCGAACTTCTTCGAGGCCGCGTGGATGCACAAGGGCGATGGCCTCTACTACTTTTCGTACTCGGCGACTCCCTCTGTCGGGACCCCGATCGACTACATGACGAGCAACAGCCCCACGGAGGGCTTCGAGTACCGCGGCACGCTTGCTGGGCAGCCACCGGGTAACAACAACAACCATGCCGGAGAGTTCGAGTACAATGGTCAATGGTACCACGCGTATCACAACCGGTACGTGGCGACGCAGGAGGGGACCCCCACCACGTACAAGCGCAACCTCGCCCTCGAAGAGCTCTACTACAACCAGGACGGAACGATTCAACAGATCACGTACACGACCGATGGTCTACCCCAGTTGGAGTACTTGGATCCGTACGTACGTGTCGAAGCCGAAACGACGAATGCCCAGCGTGGCATCGAGACCGAGCCCTGCAGCGAAGGCGGGATGAATGTCAGCGAGATTGGCGATGGCGACTGGATCCGGCTTCGTGGAGTCGACTTCGGCAGTGCTGGAGCCGAAAGCTTCAGCGCGCGCGTGGCCAGCGCCCAGAGCGGCGGCACCATCGAGCTCCGGCTCGGAAGCGAGACGGGGACCCTCCTTGGGATCTGTGACGTTCCGGGCACCGGGGGCTGGCAGACCTGGACGACGCAGACCACCACCGTAGCCGGCGCCAGCGGCGTGGAGGATCTCTACTTGGTGTTCCGCGGGAGCGGCTCGACCCTGTTCAACGTTGACTGGTGGCAGTTCACGCCCGCCGGTGGCGGCACTGGGGGCGCCGGCGGCGGTGGGGGCACAGCGGGAAGCGCAGGGTCAGGCGTTGGAGGGGCAGTGGCAAGCGGCGGTAGCGCTGGGTCGGGCGTCGGCGGCGCGATCGGTAGCGGCGGCGCACTTGGCGGCGGCGTGGTCGGCAGCGGCGGTGCGGTCGGCAGCGGCGGCGTGGTCGGCAGCGGCGGTGCGGTCGGTACCGGCGGCTTCGCGACTGGACCCGACGGCGATGCCGGAGCAGTGGCGGCTGACTCTGGCGCACAAGACACCGGAGGATGCGGCTGCATCGTGGGTGGCCGCTCGAAGTCGCCCGGAGCGCCGGTTGCGCTCCTCATGGCGACGCTGTTCGTAATTGGCTCCCGACGACGTCGCGTTCAGTCGGAAGGGGGCTGAGGACTTTCCTAGATGAGCGAGCAACGGTGGGAGGCAGAATAACCGTGGAGGTGGCCACCGCGGCGGCGAGGAGTTCGACTGGGGCGACGTTTCTGGGATGGACAAGATCGTCGGCTCGACCATCTACTTCTGCTCGAACCAAACTGACGACATCCAGCGGGTCCCCTCCAGCGGGGGCACCGCCGAGGTCGTATTCGCGATGCTCGACGCCCCGTCATTCTTCCTGGTGCTGGCAGCGACGGAGCAGCACGTCTACTGGAACGGGCCAAACAGCGTTTGGCGAGTGGGCACGGACGGCTCCTCTCCGACGGAGATCATGACGACCTCGGGCATGGTCACCTCGGTGGCCGCCGACGACAGCGGCGTCTACGCGGCCGTCAACGTGACCAGCTCTGGAGGCCCCGCCTACCTGCTCAAGCTCGACGCCTCCTGAGGATTGAAGCTCCGGTCTGAGGCCCATGCGGGACCGAAGAGGTCGAGTGCGCCCGGGCTACCTCAACGCCACGGTGACGACGGAGCGTCCGGGCACTCCGAGAATGCCCTCGGCAGACAGCACGCCCAACTCGGCGGAGCGATCGACGCCATCGAAGACCGTGCGCGTCACCTCCGAGCCTCGGAGGTGCACTGTCGCGGATGACTGTGCATCCCAATCCAGCGGCCCTTGGCCGCAGGTCCAGAGATAATCGCACAATGCGCGATCATTCGTGATCGCGGATCCGAACACGAATGAATGCGCGATCGGTCAAATTCCAGCGTGCTGCGCTCTCTCACGCCGTTGCCGGGTCGCCCCCTCGTGAAGTCTCTGCGTTATCTACATCGCTTCCTCCTCACCCAGGCTTTGCCTGGCGCAATGTTTCACCTACACGGTGTGCACCAACGCAGCGGCTCGACCAGGTCGCGGGACAGGTGCGCGCGATGCCGCAAGTGGCGTGATTGCCGCACGCCAGCGTCGGCGCCCAGGGGCGTCGGCCGCGCGGCCCTCGCGGAGTCGGGGCTCAGGGGTGGGCACCGCAGGGTGCTGGTCGGTTTGGATGCCTGGCTCTGGTCGATCTGGGTACCAATCCGGTACGTAACGTGAGATGTGCTGCGAGCAGTGCCTGGGGCTGCTCGTGCGGAGTGATTTGTCCAGCGCCGCCAGTGCTCATCGCCAGTTGACCTGTGGCCCACCACCAAGCCGCAGCGCTGGCACGCGCGGGAACCCTGGTGGCAACGTGGTGTCAGATGTGGACCAACATGACCGCCAATCGTGAACGTGCCGTCGTGGCTCTCGGCTCGCCCGCCTCGTCGTACGTCCCAGCGCGACGTCGCGTGGTAGCGAGGATATTTGGATTCGTGGCTCGAGCGGGGCGGCTCGCCTCGTCGGCCCTGCTGCTCTCGGCTTGTCAGCAGGAGGCGGGGCCATCGTCCGCGGGCGACTCGGCTGGTGCGGCGGGAATCGCCACCGGTGGCACTGGCAGCACGGTCCTCGTCGAGGACGTCGACCAGTCGACCTCGGGGCTCGTGTTTAGCCACACCCGCGGAGTCTACGGCGATCCGTTCGATCTGACCGTGACCCATCCGACCGGCACACAGATCGCCTACACGCTCGACTGCACCGATCCGCGTACCTCCGCATCGGCCGTCACCGCCAACTCACCAGTATCGATTCACGTCGACCCGGCCGATACGACCAACCGCTTCCTGGCCCCGGGCTTCGTCGTCCGCGCTGTCCCGGTCGACGGGACCACTCAGCCACCCAGCGCGATCAGCACGCACACATACCTGTTCCTGGATCGAACGGTGGAGCTGTCTCCCGACGGTCAGTCACCCGGCGGGGCCTGGCCGCAACCGGTCGCTGGTGGGTCGAACGCCTGGGGGGGAGGCGAGAGCGAGCAAGCGATCGACTACGGAATGGACCCGGACGTCAGCGACGACCCCGCCTACCGCGATCAGATCATTCCGGCTTTGCGGGCGATCCCGAGCATGTCGCTCTGCCTGGACCCCTCGCACCTGTTCGATCCCGACAGCGGCATCTACGTCAATGCGCTGGAGCAGGGTGTCGACTGGGAGCGACCCGGGTCCATCGAGCTCCTCAACCCGGATGGCACCCCCGGCTTCCAGGCGGGTACGGGGATCCGTATCCGCGGTGGCTACAGCCGCATCGGAGACAATCCCAAGCACGCCTTCCGGCTCTTCTTCCGCGAAGAATACGGGGCCGCCAAGCTCTTCTTCCCCTTGTTCCAGGGAGAAGGGGTCGCAGCCTTCGACAAGATTGATCTCCGCACGAGCCAGAACTACTCGTGGAGCTTCTACGCCGACCCGAAGAACGTGATGAATCGGGACGTGTTCTCTCGCGACCTGCAGCGTGCGCTCGGCCGCCCCTACACGCGCAGCCGCTACTACCACCTCTTTCTGGACGGGGTCTATTGGGGCCTGTTCCAGTCCCAAGAGCGGTCCGAGGCCAGGTTCGCTGCGAGCTACTTCGGCGGCGATTCGGACGACTACGACACGATCAAAGTCGAACGCAACCTCAACGACATCGCTGGGGCAGTGGCAACGGACGGGACCCTCGATGCTTGGCACGACCTGTACGCGCGCTGCCAGACGGGATTCGCCGCAGACGCCGACTACTACGCGCTCGAAGGCAAGGGGCCCGATGGCCAGCGTGATCCGGCGCTCCCGGTCCTCGTCGACCTCGACAATCTGATCGACTACATGCTCGTGATCTTCTACACGGGTAACTTCGACGCGCCGGTCAGCGCCTTCTTCGACAACGAAACGCCCAACAACTTCTACGCGGTCAACAATCGCGTCAACCCGGAGCAGGGGTTCCTGTTCTTCGCTCACGACAGCGAGCACACACTGATCATCGACGAGACCTCGCCAGGCATCGGGCTGTACGAAGACCGGGTGAACATCGGCACCACCAACACCGGCAGCGGCATCATGAGGCTGAGTAGCGCCACCTACTTCCACCCGCAGTGGCTTCACTTCCGCCTCTGGGACAACGCCAACTACCGAGCGCGCTTCGCCGCCCGCGCAGCGCAGGTGCTCGAGGGGAGCGGACCGATGACACCGTCGGCGGCGACCTCCATGTTCCAGGCTCGCGCCGCCGAAATCGACCTGGCCATCATCGCCGAGTCAGCGCGTTGGGGGGATGCCAAGACGACGCGGCCGATGACCAAGAACGACCATTGGGTTCCGATGGTAGACCGGATCACCAACGAGTTCTTCTCGGCGCGCACTCAGATCGTGATCGATCAGCTGCGCACCGCCGGGTTGTATCCGAACTGACCCGACCACGTTGTCCTGGCTATTGCCACCGGACCTCCTCCTGTAGGGGGAGAAGTCAAGAGCAGATCCCACCGTCTCCACCTGACCCTGAGCTTCGGGCGGTTGGCTAGCAGACTCGGGTAGACCTTGCGGTGCGACTCACTGTTTGACCATCCGCTGGAAGCTGGCCACGCGACAGGTGAATGTATTCTCGCCCTGGACCTGGAGCGCTGCAGGCATGGGGGGAGATGATGTTCCTCCCCTTTTCGGTAGATGGGATCGCGCAGCGAGCGGAATGTCCTGGTTCGCAGCACAGAGGGGGAGCGGGCGTTGACCTTCTCTTTTTTGACGGAATGACGGCGCAGTTGCCACTGCGTGTTTGTTGAAAGGTGTGCGCTGGCACCCGCCGCTGTTCACGCCGTTCTAGGTCCACTGCACTTGAGTTCCGATGCCGTCTCCATTCCGCGCGTTGCCCCCACCGGGCTTGGTTCGGGTTCTGATCGAATCCATGGGTCGGCCCGCGGCCCTTGGGCCTGATTCCATCCTCGTGCGGGTTGCGGGTCCAGCTGTCGGTTGCGGAGACGGATTGAGCAGCGATGACACAGCCGGTTCGGGGGGCAAGATCGTCGGCTCCGGGGGAGCGGCAGACGCCGCCAGCGTCGGTGCTGCCCCCGCCCCCGGTTCCGGAGCTTCGGGGCCTACCGGGGGGGACTCGCCGCTGAAAGCAACCCAACGGGCGGAACCAGGTGGGGGGCGTGCGGTGAGCGCAACGATGCCAACGGCTACTAGGAGGTCGCATTGTCTGGAACATCATTCGAGCTGATTGTCGTCGCAGTATCTCTGGGTTCGCTTGCGGCTTGCGGCAACGATCCCGGATCGGATTCGAATGGGACCGACGGATCCGCTGGCACTGGCGCGGTCCCGGTGAACACCGGGGGCACGACGGCAGCGAACACGGGAGGCGCTCTGGTCGGTGGTGGCACTCCGGGCATCGGCGGCGGCATCGGCACGGGCGGCAGTGTCGGCATGGTCGGCGCCATGGGCACCGGGGGTGCTCCGGGCACTGGTGGCGTTCTGGCCACGGGCGGTGCGGTCGGCACGGGTGGCTCGGGCATCGGTGGTTCCGGCACGGGTGGTGCTCTCGGAAGTGGAGGTGACTTCGGCGTCGGCGGCGACCAGGGTGTCGGTGGCGATCAAGGCGTTGGT
>CAZSVU010000278.1:0-11572 GCA_964610275.1 uncultured Polyangiaceae bacterium
GACCTTGCTCCATCTTCTTCACCCCGGCCGGCCCGAACTCCGAGCAAGGGTGACCCCAGGCGGGCGTGCCTAGGCCCAGATTGGGCATCGCCGTCCCACCATCCGGAGTCGGGCAGACACCCGCGGCGCCGCCGAGCGTGAAGCCGTCCATGGTTGTGACGCTGCGGGCGAGCTCGAGACCGACGACGGCACGCTAGAATCAGGCCCGAACCCGCACTGCGGGGGGCGCAGGGACGGTCGCCTCGTCCTTCCGGGTCGGTGATTCCGGTGACGATGTCAGTGCGGCACCGACGGTCTCGGAAAGCTGCATTGCGTTGAACGGCTTCTGCAGGAAGCCCAGCGCACCCCGTTCGAGCATCGCGCGTGCGTCTCCGGTGGCGCTGTAGCCGGAGAACAACACGATGCGTGCTGCCGGGTCGATTTGGCGCATGGCCTCGAACACAGCCCTTCCGTCCAGTTCCGGCAGCACCAGATCGAGCAGCACCAGATCGAGCTCGCGCCATTGTTTCTGGAACAGCTCCAGTGCCTTCGGACCGCTCTCGCAGGTCACTGCGTCGTAGCCGAGCATGCGAAGCATCCGGGCGGTCATCTGCCGAACCGTCTCCTCGTCATCCACCACCAGGATGCGTCCCGTCCCTCTCTCGATCGGCTGCGGGCCTCGCCCCCCGATCGCGGCGGCCGTTTCCGCTGCTAGGGGGAGCGAAACGATCAGCGTCGTGCCGTGATCGGGAGCGCTTTTCACCCTCACGGTTCCACCGTGACTGCGGATTGTGCCGTACACTGCCGCCAAACCCATCCCCGTTCCCTCCCCTGGGGCTTTGGTGGTGAAGAACGGTTCGAACGCCCGGTGCTTGGCTTCCTCGTTCATGCCCAGCCCCGTGTCGTGGACCTCCAGCACCAAGTGTGGTCCCGACTCACTCGGGACCGTCGCCTGGTCACTGGATTGAGCCTCTGCGACCGAAGTCCGGAACGTCAGGTCCCCTCCCTTGGGCATGGCATCTCGAGCATTGAGTGCGATGTTGAGCAGGGCGTTCTGAAGCTGAGTCGCATCCCCGGTGACGACGGTTCGGGCCGCGGACAGCTCCAGCCGAACTCGAATCGTCTTCGAAATGCTGCGCTGAAGGATCGACACGACTTCGTGGACGAGGGCGTGAACGTCCACCGGACCGAGCTGATACTGGCCTTTGCGAGCGAAGGCCAACAGCTTGGCCGTCAGGTCGGCAGCACGGTGGGCCGGCGCGGCAATCCGATCGGCATACTCGCGCACCCGAGGATCGTCCCCGCACTCGAGCCGGAGCAGGTCTGCGTAGCCGAGAATCCCTGAAAGCTGGTTGTTGAAGTCATGAGCCACTCCGCCCGCGAGCATCCCGATGGACTGCAACTTCTCGGACTGGACCAGCTGCTGTTCCAGCGCTTGCCGCGCCGCCTCGGCACGTCGGCGTTCGTCGATGTCGCGCAGGATGCCCTGCACCCCGACCGGAGTCCCTTGTTCGTCCAGCGTGAACGTAGCGTGCAGCTCCCCCCAGAAGGTGCTGCCGTCCTTGCGCACGTACTCGTACTCCATCAGCGGTACCTGCACCTCATTCCGTGCAGCCAGCTGGGAGAGCTCGGCAAAGGACTCCTCTAGCCTGGCGAGGGATTCGGCGGTGACGAGCTCCGTCATGGTGAGCGACTCGAACTCTTCGGGGGGATACCCGAACACTGCTTGGGCCGCGGGGCTGACGTAGGTAACCCGGAGGTTCATGTCCTGAGTGAAGATGACGTCCCGAGTCGCCTCGGCCAGAAACCGGTACTTGGCCTCGCGTTCAGCCAACTCTCGTTCTACGTTCCGGCGCTCTTCCACCTCCCGCTCCAGCTCGGCGTTGGTGATTTCGAGCTGTTCGGACCGCTGTCGCAGGCTTCGAGCCGAACGCAGCAAGGCGCTCTGGACGGCGTCCACGGACAAGATCAGCGCGACCGTGAAGACCAGAAACACCGTGCCGTACGCGACCCACTCCCCGGTCGAGCGCAGGTGCTGCTCGGGGTTGCTGATGATGGGAATCAAGCCGGCCTGGACGCCGCCACCGACGAGCAACACCGCGACGGCTCCGCCGACGAGGCCCAGGATCGCGGCGCGCCGACCTGCCAGCACCGTAGCGAGCACACAGAACGCGCTGAGCACGAGCAGACCGTTGCCGGCCAGTCCAAACCAGTAGAGGTTGGCCAGCGCGTTCACGCCGATGGGGGTGAGCAGAATCGCGATCCGACCCGCGCGAGGGATACGCCGACCCGCGACGAGCCCAGCGAGGATGGCGCCGTACACGAGGAAGTGGATCGCGTGCCGCAGGTGCCACCCGCCCACGATTCCACGCGCCAGCGACGCCAGCAGCGCGATCGCGCCCAGGCTGCCCGCCACGTACAGGAGAGCGTCGAGCACCCAATCGATGACGGCATCGGGGTGACGCGGCGGCGCCCGTCCTAGTCCGAGCAACGCTGCCCGCCGTGCTTTAGTGCCTGCTTTCAAGTTCACGCAATCTTGATGTTGGCTGGCTCGCCGCGAGTCCGCCCGATCAGGCACCCGAGCATAGGCGCACGACAAGTGCCAGGCCAGCGTCCATTGCGGAGAACGGGATGCGGCGCGGGACCGGACTGACCGGCACGCTGTCCCAGAAGTCGCAATCGTTGCGCTTCCGCCGGACCGAACGCAGGGGTGGCGGCCCGGCCGCAGCGCAGTTCCTTCCGGGTGATTCCGTTACGGCCCACTTGCCGGTGGGTGGTCACACACGGGCGGGTGGTTGGATGTGTGCACGAGTATCGCGCGGCGCGTCGGCGGAGCATTCGAGTCCAGCCGGACTGGAGACTGCGGCGCCGCATCGTCCAAGGCTCAGCTTGCCGCGACCACGCTCAGGGCCAGCGCCAGGTAGCGAGCCGCCTTGCCGACGGTGGCGTAGAACGTCACCGGCGCCAGGGGCAGCGTGAGCAGGCCGGCAGCCAACACCAGCCCGTCGCCGACGAAGGGAACCCAGGCACCCAGCAGGGCGACCGGGCCCCACTTCTCGATCCGCGTTCGCGCCTGCGCCAGCCGTCCCGGATCTGCGGCGGTGAATCGGGTCAGCACGCGATCGGCGAAGGTTCGCCTGCCCGGCCTTCGGATGGAGACGAGCCGGCCCATCCCGTAGAGCGTGAGCGCGCCAAGGACGTTTCCGACCGTGGCGACTACTACGGCAGGTCCAGTCGAGGCGCCGAGCGCCAGCACCCCGACCAGCACCACCTCTGACGAGAAAGGCAAGATCGAGCCGGCCAGAAACGCGGCGATGAAGAGACCGGCCAGGCCGAGCTCGGTGAGCGAGACGGGATCGGGCATGGATGGGGCGAAGCGTCAGGAACGAACGGCTCGGCCAGAGTAGCCCGGGTCGAGAGAGCGAGGGCCGTGAAGTCCGGGGCTCGGACGGAGGCGCCGCGGTGTCGCTCGCTCGAGTACGGCGCCCTCAGCATATCTTGTGGTAGCGTGCGCTTGCGCCGGCGGAAATGGGATGGTGGTCTTGGAGGAGATATGATTCGGCTTCCCGCGAGTTGTGGTTGGGGCAGCCTGTTGGCCGCGGCGGTGGTGACGGCGAACGCCCTCGGTGGCTGTGGTGACAGGGACAGCGGGGATTCCTCCACCTCGGCCCTCGGTGGTGCGGGCAGCTCGGAGCGGGATGGCGGTGTCGGCGGCGCTGGCAACGCGGCGGGAGCGACTCACCAGCCTGCCGAGCCTCTGGACGATGACGCGAGTGTCATTTTCTTGCACCACAGTACCGGTGGGGTGATTTGGGACGGTGGGGTCTCCGATTGGATCGCGACCTACAACACCGATCAGGGGACGAGCTACTCGATCGTCGACCGAGCCTTCCCCCAGGATGCTCCCTACGGTTGGGAGAATTATCCCTACGACTACTTCAACATCTGGGTGCAACACGCCGGTCCCGAACCCTACCTGGAGGAGCCGACACTGGAGATCCTCACGCAGGAGTACGATGTCATCGTCTGGAAGCATTGCTTCCCGGTGAGTCAGGTCGGCGAAGACACGGGAACCGCCGACGTCGCCTCCAGCGTCAAGTCCAGAGAGAACTACGTTGCCCAGTACCAGGCGCTGCGAGAGAAGATGTGGGAGTTCTCCAGCACGCGCTTCATCGTCTGGACTGGGGCCGCGTTGGTCGAGTCCGCGACGAATCCCGATCAGGCCGAGCGAGCGAGGGCGTTCTTCGAGTGGGTGACTCAGGAGTGGGACCAGCCCGGCGACAACATCTTCGTTTGGGATTTTCGACAACTCGAGACCGGTGGAGGCCTGTACCTGTTGCCAGAGAATGCCGCCAGCGCCGATGATTCCCACCCGAACGGGACCTTCGCAGCGGCAACCGCGCCACGGTTTGGGCAGCGCATCGTCGACGTGATCGAGGGCCGCGGGGACACCGGTTCACTCACGGGCGAGTGAGCGGAGACGCCGAGCTGCATCCGGGGTGGGGGAGGCGGGCGGCGCCCCAGCGCGACCAGGCTCAATCCAGCGAAAAACGGTCGGCGCGAATCAGTCTTGCCAGTCCTCCGCACGCAGCGTCGTCACACGCTCCGGCTCGAGCCATGCCACCGGCTGCTCGCGCAGCCACGTCCGCTGACGGCGCGCGAAGACGCGCGTGGCGCGGCAGATGCTGTCCCGGAGGGCAGCCTCGTCCGATGGCCCCGTTCCGCGCTCGAGTGCCTTGAAAATCTGACGATACCCCACCGAGCGCATGGCGCGGGCGGAACCGTAGCCGCTGCGCAGAAGGTCATCTACCTCATCCACCCAACCCGCTTCCAGCATCTCCCGGACGCGCTGACCGATGCGGCGATCGAGCTCTTCCCGCGGCTGTGCGATGCCCAGCAACCGCGCTGCATGGCGGGCTTCTCGAAACCCATGGCGCTGCTGCCATTCGCTCAACGTGACTCCGCTGAGCTCGTGGACCTCGAGCGCTCGGCTGACGCGCACGAAGTCGTTGGGCGCCAGTCGCGCCGCCGCGTCCGGATCGATCTGGGCGAGCTCAGCGTGAAGCGCTGCTCGCCCCAATTGCTCTGCTTGGGCTCGGTGTCGCGCCCGTATCTCCTCGTCCGCTGGTGGCGCAGCAGCCAGCCCGAACAGCAGAGCCTTGATCCAGAGGAAGGTGCCGCCGCACACGATCGGGCGCTTGCCTCGCGCGACGATGTCGCGCAGCGCCTCTTCGGCGTGGGTTGCCCAAATGGCCGCGTCCATGGGGGTGTGAGGGTCAAAAACGTCGACCAGATGGTGCGGCGCGCGCCGCCGCTGCTCGGCGGTGGGTTTGCCGGATCCCACGTCGAAGGCACGATAGATCTGCACGCTGTCCGCGCCGATGATCTCGCCGTCCAGCAACTCTGCCAGCTGCACGGCGAGCTCGGTCTTGCCCGACGCGGTGGGACCCACCACCACCAGCAGCCGTTCTTTCACTACCGACGTCCGACCTTTCGTTCCAGCTCGGTCCAGCTCGTGAACGCGACCACCGGACGTCCGTGCGGGCAGTGGCCGGCAAACTGGGCTTCGTCGAGTGCGGCAAGCAGAGCGTTGGCCTCGTCTTGACTCACCGGATCGCCAGCGCGCAGGGATCCGTGGCAGGCAACGGTGGCCAGCGCTCGATCGACCGCGTCCGAGAACCCGCGCCCACCCGTGCGCGACATCTCGCTGAGCAGGTCGCGGACCAGTCGCTCGGGGCTGGTGTCTTGCAGGAGGTGAGGCACTGAATGCACGCTGACTGCGTCCTGGCTGCGGACGCGAACATCTAGGCCCAACTCGGCGATCTGTTGGTGGTGGGTCTCCGCAAGCTCGGCTTCGGCCACGGTCACGTCGAGGACGACCGGAAACAGCATGGACTGAGAAGGCACGTTGCGCGCCCGGTAGGCCTTCATCAGTCGGTCGAAGTTGACGCGCTCCGACGCGGCGTGTTGGTCCAGGACGTAGAGCCCATCGGAGCTCTCGCAGACCAGATAGGTCTGGCGTACCTGGGCGACGAACCGCAGCGCCGACCATCGCACCCCGGGCCGTGCCCACAGCGGCGACGCGGCGCCGTCGCGAACGGCAATGAGCGGTTCGTCCGGGTGTGGTGCTGCCAGCGGCCAGGGAGTGAACTCTTCGCTGCTCAGTTCCGGGTCGGGAGCAACTCTTTCGCCGAGTTCCGCAGGGCTTTTCTCGGTGGGGCTGGGCTCCTGGCGCGGCGAGCTGGCTCGTGCTGGGATGTCCGCTCGCGGGGCTTGCGCCGTGGCCTGGCGGGTCCACGGGGACCGGGACGGCGTGGGCAGGGAGAACGCCTGAGCGAGCTCACGGGAGAGCACGCTGTACAGTGCATCGCTCACGGCGCGGGGGTCGGCAAACCGGACTTCGGACTTCTGCGGGTGGACGTTCACATCCAAGAGTTGCGCTGGCAGATCGAGGTAGACGACTCCGCGTGGGTATCGGCCACGCTCCAGCACACTACCGTAAGCGTGCGCGACCGTAACGGCGAGCGCCCGGTCCCGCACCGCCCGGCCGTTGACCAGCAGCCGGAGGCCGCCCGCGCCCGCGCGCGCTCGTTCGGGACGCGACAGGAACGCCTCCACGGTGAGCGGACCGCGTTGGCCGCGACATACGGCCAGCTCTTCACTGGGTAGACACTGCTGCACGCGTTCTTCACGGGTTGCCGCCCGCAATAGCTCACGCACGCGCCGCTGATCTCGCCGGAGCGTGAACGTGACGCCCGGTCGCGTCAGCGCTGCGGCCTCGAACACCTCGGTTACGTGACCCGCCTCCGTCCCGCTGGAGCGCAAGAACTTCCGGCGAGCAGGGACGTTGTAGAACAGGTCGCGAACCTCCGCCGTGGTTCCCACCGCGACACCCACCGGGCGTACCTCGGGGGCAGCTCCCCCAGCGACACTCACTTCTACGCCGGCGTCCGAGTCCGCGATGCGCGTGCGCAGGGCGAACCGGCTCACCGAGGCGATGCTGGGCAACGCTTCGCCTCGAAAACCAAAACTCGAGACCAGCTTGAGGTCGTCGAAGCTCCGCAGCTTGCTGGTGGCGTGACGTTGGACACAGAGGCGCGCGTCCTCCTCGGTCATACCGACCCCGTCATCGGACACCCGCAGCAAGGACACGCCACCCCCTTCGATCTCGACGTCGCACCGCGTGGCCTGCGCGTCGAGGGAGTTCTCGATGAGCTCCTTGACGGCACTGGCCGGCCGCTCCACGACTTCGCCCGCAGCGATTTGACTGGCAAGGTCTGGTGGAAGAACGAGGATGGTGGGCATCGCAAGGTGCTCCTCGAGGCGCTGCGTTATCCCTCGTGAGATTTTTCGGCTTTGTCGAACAGATGGCGTACCGACTTCCGAGTCATCACGAAGCCGGCGAAAGCGAATCCTACCAGCTGGGCGCTGAGCGAGAAGCGAAACCCCCAGACCAGGCTCGTTCGGGAGACGGATTCGAACTCGCTCGGGGTGATCTCCGGAGGTCGCTGGCTCACGAGCTCGGCCACCAGGGCTTCGATCACCGAGCCTCGCACCGGATCGTGCACCAGGTACACGACCAGCACCAACACGGCGTTGGCGGCCAGGATCTGGAGGGCGAAGCCCAGGGAGCCCCGCCGGCCCAGCAGGCCACGTATGCTGACCAACGCCAAGAGAGTGCCGAGTAGCAGTTGCGCAATCCCCACGGGCAGCGTCACACCGGCGTGCGCACTCACCCCCTCGATGAATGCGCGCTGCACCGCATCCGAGAACTCCTTGCCTTCGAACACGGACAGCGACTCCGAGAGCGGGCTCCGCACGATGTCGATGGCCCGCACTCCCTCGATGACGGCGTGCATACCGAGCAGCCACATCGTGATCAGTGCGACCACGAACACCACGGGTGCGCGCGAAGCGCCGAGCTTGGGATTCGGAGGCGGCACGGTTGGCTGGCGGCGATGCTTCACTTTCGCCGAGGCACGGGTCATCTGCCGAAGGGGAGCCTACAATATCCCCGCGCGTTCCGCCGCCTCGGCGATTCCACCCCCACGGGAAGCATCCGATTCCAGCCGGTCAGTGGCGGTGGCGAGCACTTCTGCCGGGGCCTGTGCCATGGCGAAGGAGCGTCCTGCAGCGCGTAGCATTGGGATGTCGTTCAACCAGTCCCCGACAGCGACGATCTCACTCGTGGGGACCCCGTAATGCTGCGCCATCCACTCCACGGCCGTTCCCTTGTCCTCTCCGGCGCGCCGCGCGACCAGCCCCCAGAGCCCCTGGTGACCCGCCCGGCCGATGGCGAAGGAGGCCGCCTGCAGCCCCAGCACCGGGTTGGCCGAGATCCCGTGTCGGAGGCGCCGGACCTCCGATTCTCTTCCTACCACCACCACGGCAGTCGGCGCTGCACTGGCCCGCCAGTGCGCGGTGTCCAATACGTCAGCGACGTACTGCACGCTGCGCGACCAGGTTTTCAGGTACTCCAAGTAGGGGAGGCCATTCGCGTCGTAGGCAATCGCGTCCAGGGCGAGCGCGAACACCGCTGGTCGGTCCTCGAGCAGCAACCGCCGCAAACCTTCGGCGCCTTCCGCGCTGAGCGAGCGAGAGACGAGCGCACGGTCGTCCGACACGCGCACGATGTGACTGCCGTCCAGGCAGGCAATGGGGCCTCGCACGTTCACGCTTCGAGCGATGTTGCGAGACCCCGAGTACAGGCGTCCGGTGAGAATGCTCACGGCCACGCCCTTCTCCTGAAGCGCTTGCAACGCGACGCGATCACGCCGATGCACGTTGCCGCTCGCATCGAGCAGCGTTCCGTCCAAGTCGGTGACGAGCAGCCGGTAGCTCAGCGGCCTCTGGTATCGGTTAGGCGTTGGGAGGCGGGTACACGGACACCTTCTTCTTGGTCCGCGTCGCGTGCTCGTAGGAGACGATACCGTCCGCCAAAGCGAAGAGAGTGTAGTCCTTGCCAACGCCGACGTTGTGTCCAGGGTCGATGGTCTGCCCCACCTGGCGTACGAGAATGCCACCAGCGCGCACGGACTGACCGCCGTACACCTTCACTCCACGGTGTTGCGGGCAGGAACCGCGTCCATTGCGCGTCGAGCCGCCGCCTTTCTTGTGTGCCATCTGTTACCCCGTGATCCCGGTGATTCTGACCTCGGTGTACGCCTGACGATGCCCGGCCTTCTTGCGGTGCTTCTTGCGCCGCTTGAACTTGAAGACGATGAGCTTGGGATGGCGACCCTGTGCGACGATCTGTCCTTTGACCGTCGCTCCTTGGAGTGTGGGCTGTCCGATCTTGGGCTGGTCGCCCGTGATCAACAGCACCTCGCTGAACTCCACCGAGTCGCCGGGGTTGCCAGGGAGCTTTTCCACCTTGACGGTGTCGCCCTCTGCGACCCGAAACTGTTTGGTGCCGGAGCGGATGATTGCGCTTGCCATCGGAAAGGGGTGCGGAGACTAGTCAGCGCAGACAGTTCGCGCAAGCGATCCCAACAAACAGCTGAGCAGATGCAAGTACCGGCGGGCCGGCCTGCAATGGTGCTTGACGATCGTGTCCCATGTCGAGTTCGCTGGTAGGCCTGCCTTTGGGACCCGAAGCAGGAGTGGAATTGCTCGACCAGAGCGTCGAAGTACTGGCCGAAGCCGTGTTGGGGGCGGTCGACGCTGCGCCGGTTGGCGTACTCGTCGTCAGCGCAGCGAGCGCTACCCCAGCCGTGGTGCACGCGAGCCCGACCGCGATGCTGATGTTCGGTCGCCCGCTCGCCCAATTGGTCGGCTCTCCTGCCGACTCCCTGCTGCCAGGCCTCAGCCGGGCCTCGACCGGGGAGGGCGGGGCTCAGCCCCTCGCGACCGCGTCCAACATCGAGACCGTCATCACCAGGCCGGACGCGACCACCCTACCCGTGGAGGTGTCCTGCTCCGCCGTCTCCCGCGATGGGGAGGAAGTGGTCACCATGCTGCTCGTGGACATCTCCGAGCGCAAGCGAGCCGAAGCCGCGCTGCGGCGTTCGGAAGCACGGTTCAAGCGTCTCATCGAGTCCGCCCCAGAAGGCGTGCTCATCGTGGACGAAGCGACCGTGCTCTACGCGAATCCGATCGTTGCCGAACTGTTGGGCGTGCAACCAGTGGCGGATCTGATCGGCAGCGATCCGCGCACCTTCCTCCATCCCGACGACGTCGAGAAGTTCGATTTCACGATACACGCCAGCCTGCACGAGGGCAGGCAACTGCCGCCCTGCGAGTTTCGTCTCCCACGTCCTGGTGGTCAGCAACGGATACTCGAGTGGAGCTCGATTGCCATGGAGTACGAGCGGCGTCCGGCCATGCTCTCGCTGGCACGCGACGTAACCGATCGCAAGCAAGTCGAGTCGCAGTTGCTTCAAGCGGATCGCCTCAGTGCCTTGGGAATGTTGGCCGGAGGAATGGCGCACGCGATCAACAATCCGTTGACCTATGTGCTACTGAATCTGGATGACGTTGCCCGCCGGCTGCCTGATGTACCCAGCGGACGCAGCCCCCTAGCCGAGGCGCTCGCGCGGCTCAAAGAAGCGCACCAGGGCGCCGAACGCATCGCGCGTACCGTCCGGCAGATGCGCACGTTCTCGCGCTCGGATGACCGCGTCCGCGGACCGGTCGACCTTGCTCGCGTGCTGGAGGCCGTGTTGGCCATGGTGGGCAATGAGTTGCGCCACCGTGCCCGTCTCGTGACTCAGCTGGCGGAAGTTCCTCCGGTGCAAGCGAGCTCAGCGCGACTGGAGCACGTGTTCCTCAACCTGCTGGTTCACGTTGCCAGAGCGCTGCCCGAAGGCGACACCGACGGCGAGGTCGCCATCGTCCTGAAGTCGGGGCCGCCCGACCGCGTCGTGGTGGAGGTGTCCGACTATGGGCCCGGGATAGAGCCCGCGATCCTGGAACGAGTCTTCGACCCGTTTCTGGGTGGAAGCGATTCCGCCGAGCGCGTTGGCCTGGGACTGTCCCTCTGCCACAGCATCGTCACGGACCTCGGAGGCGAGATCACCGCCGAGAGTCGACCCGAGGGCGGGACCTGTTATCGAGTTTCGCTTCCCGCTGACGAGCACGCGCTGCGGCAACCACCGCTCAGCAGCCGTCTTGGTCCACCCAGGCCGCCGCCGATCACGCGCCGCGCTCGGGTGATGGTGGTGGATGACGACCCCGGAGTCGTGAGCGCGCTTCGCTTGATGCTCGAGGACGAACACGACGTCACCTCGGTCGCGAGCGGCCGCGAGGCGCTGCGCAGGCTCGTGCGGGATGATGGCTACGACATCGTGTTCTGCGACTTGATGATGCCGGAGTTGTCGGGCAAGGATCTCTTCGAGGCGCTGCAGCTGAACTGCCCGGGACGCGAGCAACGACTGGTGTTCATGACGGGTGGCGCGTTCACACCTGAGGCGGCGCGCTTCCTCAAGCAGGTTCCCAACGCCCGCATCGAGAAGCCGTTTGACATGGATTCGGTGCGCATCCTGCTCCAGTACGCCACGGAACGCGCGCCCTGAATCAGCGAGCGCGATCCTCGATCGCTATTGCGAGCCCCCCTCCGGGTGAGGGCTCGCAATAGCTCAGAGGGCCGCGATTG
>CAZSVU010000279.1:0-343 GCA_964610275.1 uncultured Polyangiaceae bacterium
CATGGACTAGATGTAGGCTGCGGGATCGGACTGCAGACGATGATGCTAGCCGATGCTGTCGGCGCGACCGGAACCGTGACCGGCGTCGATGTCCAGGTGGGATTGGTCGAGCGCTCCAGAAAGAATGCCGCCCAGGCCGGTCTGTCGGGTCGCGTCTCATTCCTCCAGGGGGACGCGACTCACCTCCCGTTCCAGAATGACGCGTTCGACTGGGCCTTCAGCGCCGACTGTGTCGGGTATGGCCCTTGGGACACCGCGGCCATGCTCGCGGAGCTCGTTCGCGTGGTTCGGCAAGGCGGTGGGGTCGGGCTGTCGTTCTGGTCTTCCGAGCAGCTGCTTCCGG
>CAZSVU010000279.1:353-2730 GCA_964610275.1 uncultured Polyangiaceae bacterium
CTCGAGGCTCGGCTCAAGGCCACAACCGCTGGTATCGCTCCCTTCGCGCAGGGCAACGCGCCCGAGACACATCCGCTGCGCCTGCTCGGTCAGCTCCGCGGCGCCGGATTCACAGACTGCACGGCCCAGGCCTTCGCTGGATCGGCAAGCGCACCTCTCGGCGCAGCTCTACGCCACGCCCTGGCGGCAATGCTCGAGATGCGTTGGCCTGGCGTCGAGGCCGAGCTCGACGAACACGAGCTCTCCGAGTACCAGCGCCTCTGCCGCCCGGAGTCACCAGACTTCATTCTCGACGCACCCGACTACCACGCGCTGTTCACGCTGTCGCTATTTCGGGGTCGCGTCGCGAAGTAGGTGTCGGTCCAGTCGAAGAAGGGATCGAACCGCCGACCAGCAGCCTAGTAACTCAGCCCGTACCCGAATGGATACAACGGCGGATCGGACTCGTAGTCGGGATCGCCAACGTTGATGGGGATCTGGGACATGGTCCGGGGCCAGCTGTGGCCGAGCAGGCCGGTGGGCGAGTAGTTCCCGAACAGGACGTCGGCCACGCCGTCACTCTCGGATCCCGGAAGCCAGGCTGCCACCCATGCGTCGGCCAGATTGAGATAGGGCTCGATGATGAGCGGCCGCCCGCTGAGCAGGACAGCCACGACGGGTAGCCCAGTGGCGCTCGCCGTCTGGAGCACGGAGACGTCCGGCGTCCTCGCATCCAGATCGAGATTCGTCTCGTCGCCGACGCCTTCGGCGTAGGCTGGCTCGCTCAACACCACAATGACGTAGGCAGCGTCACCGGGCACGCCGTTGCCATCCTGAGAGTAGCTCACATTCCCACCGCCGATGAGCGCCTCGATCCCCTCCAGGATGGTGGTCCCGGAGGTAACCCCGGGAGTCGCCCCGGTACCGACGATTCCAAGACCCTGCCAATCGATCGTCCAGCCTCCGCACTGAAGCTGCAACGAATCCGCGCCCGAGCCCGAGACGTGAACTCGTGCCGTCTGCGGAATCGGCAACACGTTGTTGTCATTCTCCAGGAGCACCAACGATTCTCGGACGGCTTGCCGGGCGACGTCGCGGTGGGCGCTCGAACCAATCGTGGAGAGCAAGGCAGCGTCACCGCTGGGGTCGTAGCCGGGCTCGAGCATGCCGAGCTCACACTTGACCGTGAGGATTCGTGTCACCGCATCGTCGATGCGCGACTCTGGGATGTTCTCGCTGCCACCGGCCGTCGGCCCCGCCTCGATGTGCCCAACCACCGAAAATGCCGAGTAGGGCTCCATCAGCATGTCGAGGCCAGCGTTGACCCCGGCGGCAGTCTGCGCTGCCGAGGTGCCCGTCCCACCACCACCCGGCAATTGCGCGGTGGCAGCCCAATCCGATACCAGGATGCCGCGGAAGCCCATCTCTCCCTTGAGCACGTCGGTCAGCCAGTGCGTGTTCCCGGTCATCTTCGCGCCCTGGTAGCTGCTGTACGACACCATGATGGAGCCGACGCCTGCATTGATCAGCGGCTGATAGACCTCGACCGCCACAACGCGGAACGTCGCCTCGTCGAGGGTGCAATTGCCTTGATCATCGCCCCCCTCGGTTGCCCCATCACCCGCGAAGTGTTTCGCACACGCGAGCACCGATTCGCTCCCACCCAGGGTGGTTCCCTGAAGCCCCTCGACCAAGGCCACCGCCAATTCGGCGGTGAGCGCCGGATCCTCGGAGTAGCTCTCGAACGTGCGCCCCCAGCGCTCATCCTGCGCCGGGGAGATGGCAGGACCGAACGTCCAATCCATGCTCGTGCCTCGCATCTCGCGAGCCGTGATCTGACCGACCTGCCTGATCAGGTCGGGATTGCGGGTCGCACCGAGCCCGATGCTGTGGGGAAAGAGGACCGCGTTGGAAACGTTGTTGTGCCCGTGGACTGCATCGATCCCGTAGATGATGGGGATCCCAAACCCCACCCCTGCCGCTTCATAGCTCGTCACGAAGCTGCGCCACGTCTGGGGCATGTCGTCGCCTGGCGGATCGGAGCTCCCCCCGCTGAACACCGAACCGAACTGGTAGTTGGACACCTCCCCCGCATCCAGGTTGTCGCAGCCCGCCTGGACCATCTGGCCCGCCTTCTGCCTCAGCGTCAGGCCTGCGAGGATCTGAGCCGCCCGGTCCAGGCACGCCTGGCTCGGCTGCCAAGGATCCACGGGCGCCGGATACTGGAACGTGGGCTCCGCGCCGCCGGTGCCGGATCCTCCGGTATTGTCGCTTCCTCCAGTTGCGCCGGTTCCCGTGCCCCCGCTCGAGGTTCCTCCAGAATCAGAGCCGCCTGCCCCAGGCGCACCGCCAGCTGCGGGCGCACCGCCTGCCCCAGGGCCGCCGCCTGCTGCAGGCG
>CAZSVU010000279.1:2830-11572 GCA_964610275.1 uncultured Polyangiaceae bacterium
CGCCGCCTGCCCCAGGCGCACCGCCTGCCCCAGGGCCGCCGCCTGCTGCAGGCGCGCCGCCTGCCCCAGGCGCACCGCCTGCCCCAGGGCCGCCGCCTGCTGCAGGCGCACCGCCTGCCCCAGGCGCACCACCAGCTGCAGGGGCGCCTCCGAACCCTTCGGTGGTCCCTCCCAAACCGATCGGCCCGCCGCCGCCGACCTGAGCAGTCCCGCCCGTGGTGCTACCGCCTGCTCCCAACGGATCGCTCCCCCCAAGTCCCGCGGAGTCGCCCCCGATCGATGGCGCAACACCTCCGCCACCGTCGTCGCCGGTCGAGTTCTCGGAACCACAGGCAAACGTAAGTGCAAGAACAAAAAAGCTCGCGACTCGATAGGCACGCATGGGAGCTCCTCACAGGGCACGGGCACGCCAGAAAGGCCCTGACGTTCGAATGTTACACAGCTTGCGAGCCGAGGCGAGCGCTCCGCTTCGCCAGCTCAGTTTCGCTGGTTTTTACCGCGGGCCACGCGCCGCTGAATTTCGGAGGGGTGGGTGGGAGACCAGCGTACCCCGGACGACGACTCGACGACACTGTTCGCGATTTGGGCTCGGTAGTCTAGCATCCCCGCCCATGCAGCGGCGTAGATTGGTTCGATCAGTTGTGATTGTGTTGGGAGTCGTGGCCATGGGATGTGGCAAGGGTTCGGGCGGAGTCGAGCCCCAATCCGGCTCTGGCGGGTCTGGCGCGAGTGCTGGTGCAGCCGGAGATGCCGGCAGCAGCACGACTGCCGGACAAGCGGGCAGCGTCACCTGCGATTTCGGATCGGCCGGGGCGCCTCCCGCGGAGGTCCGGGTTGCCTGGGACTGGGTCGGAGTCGTGGGCACGGGTCAGAGTCTCGCGGTGGGTGACCACGGTACTCCGGTGACCTCGACCACCCAGCCCTACAACAACCTCCAGCTGTCGACCGGCGACCTCGATTGGCCCATCGATCCAAACGACGCGACCCTGGAGATGGTGCCCCTGACGGAACCCATCGGGAGGCGAGCTCCAACCTACCCGAGCGCATGGCCGGAAAACATTGCCTCCGAGACCATCCATTCCGCCATGGCCAATCAGGTCACGGCACTCGTGATGGATGCCGCGGATCGGGACTACGTGGGCGTGCACGGCCAGTTTGGTGAGAATGGTCAGTGCATCGGCTACCTCGAGAAGGGTGCCACCGAGAGCGGCGTGAACGGCCGCGCGTTCGCGGCCACGCTGATCGCGACGGAAGCGATCACGCGCCTCGCCGCTGCCGAGGGCAAGACCTACGGCGTCGGCGCCATCACCGTCATCCACGGCGAATGCGACGCCGGGAACACGGGCTACGAGGACGACCTCGTCCAGCTGTGGACGGACTACAACACCGACATCCAGGCGCTCACCGGGCAAACCGAAAGCATTCAGATGCTGCTGTCTCAGCAGAACTCGACCAACGACCACTCCGCCTCGACGCTGGCGCAGTGGCGGGTCGGCGTGAACCATCCCGAAGACATCGTGTGCGTCGGGCCCACCTACCAGTACGACTCCTTGGATGGCACGCACCTCAATGGCAATGGCTACCGCAGGCTCGGTGAGAAGTTCGCGCAGGTGTACTTCGAGCGTGTCGTGCTCGGTCGCGACTGGCAGCCGCTGCAGCCGACCAGTGTGGAGAAAGAAAGCGCTCGAGTGCTGAGCGTGAGGTTCCACATCCCTGCTCCACCGCTGGTTTGGGACCCGACCCTGCAGGTGCCGCACCAGAGCATCCCGGAGTGGGCGGAGGGCAAGGGATTCGAGGTGCGCGCGGGGAGTCGGAGAGCGACCATCACGTCAGCGGAGATCGTGTGCGATACCGTGAAGATCACCGTGGACGACGATCTCCCCGATACGGGCGTCACGGTGTCGTACGCACTCTACGGCGAGCCCGAGCAACGCGCAGAGCCGTTGCCCGGCATGCGCCGCTGGGGACTCTTGCGCGACTCCGATACCTTCGTGGGGACCATCACCGAAGAGCCACAGCCCAACTTCGCCTTGGCCTTCGAGCTCAGCGTGCCCTAGACCAGCAAGCACGATCCTGATCACGGTGCCACGAGCCCCCAGCGGGTTGAGGGCTCGCCGAACCTCAGAGGGCCGCGATGGTGCTCGAAGCAGATTCCTGTCTCTTTTTCGGGTTCTGCCGCAGACCCCGCCCCACGAGCCACAGCCGAACGCAGGGCACGTGGCCGGTATCGCGTTGCCCGGGTCAGGGACTTCCACCATACTCGAGGGGGGCTCGCCGATGACCAGACGATGTGCAGCAGCGCTCGCCGTCCTGCTGGCGCTACAGTGTTCCGAAAACCAGACCCAGAGTAGCGACGGCACGGAGGCCGGTGGCGCCGGAGCCGCAGAGGCCGGTGGCGCCGGAGCCGCAGAGGCCGGTGGCGCCGGAGCCGCGAACGCGGCCGTCGTTCCGGCGCTACCGCTCGCGCCCACGGGCATCGATCTGCGACGCGCGGACCTACCGTACGAGCCGGAGCCCACCGTATCCGACGCGGACTTCGCGGCACTGCAGGCCGCACACCGCACGTTCGCGCTCCGCCTGTACCGCGAGCTGGCCTCGACCGCTCCACCCGAGCAGAACCTGATCGTCAGCCCCTACTCGGTCTCCCGGCTGATGGCCATGACATACGCCGGCGCCCGGGGAAACACCGCCACTGAGCTCGCGTCGGTGCTCGGCTTCGACGCGGCGCCCGAGGCCGTGCACTTGGCAATGAACCGGCTCGCCAAACGGCTGCGCGGCCTCGCCGAGTCGAGCAAGCTGGATCTGCGCACGGTGGATGCGCTCTGGCTGACGGAGGAGCTCAGCCCCGACCCCGCCTTCCTCGACGTGCTGTCGCAGCAGTACGACACGGGCACGTTCTTGGTCGACTTCGCCGACGATCCAGAAGCCGCGCGGCTCGCCATCAACGACTGGGTGATGAACTGGAGCGAGGGGCTCGTCCCGGACCTCGTTCCTGCCGGCGCATTCCACACGGATACCGTCCTTGCGCTCTCGGGCGTGCTCTACTTCGCCGCGCCGTGGCAGTACGGCTTCTATCCCGACCGCACGACGGATGGCGCGTTCGCGCTGCCGAGCGGCGAGACGGTCTCCGTGCCCCTGATGTGGAGCGAGGACGAGTACCCGCGCGCTGCGGCTGCCGACTACAGCGCCGTGGAGCTGCCCTATGCGGACAGCCCCGTGTCCATGATTGCGGTCTTGCCCATGACCGGTGATCTCGCAGCGCTCGAGTCGACGCTGGACGAAGCGCGCCTCGCCGAGATCGTGGACGCCCTCGGCGCTTCCGCGGGCAACGCCGGCCGATTCTCGGTCACCATGCCGAGGTTCTCGTTCGACACCGAACTCGACCTCGCGGCAGCGCTCCAGAGCCTCGGGATCATCGACGCATTCAACGCGACGGGAGCCGACTTCTCCGGGATCAGCTCGGAAATGCCCTACGTCCAGACCGCGGTCCAGCAGACGCATGTCGCGGTGGACGAGTACGGCACCGTCGCCACGGCTGCGGCCGCAGAGTTCTTTGCCACCGTGGGCTCCTACGACTCGATCGACCTGACGCGGCCGTTCCTTTTCTTCATCTACGATCGGGACACCGGTACGGCGCTGTTCGTGGGACGAGTGGCCGATCCGCGAGCACAGGAGTAGCCGGATCGGCGTCAGCTTGGCTCTCCGAGGGGTTCAAGCCAGAGCTCCCGCGCGGATCCTCGAAGAAGCGCCATTCGACGGTACGAGAGATCGTTCGCGTTCTGAAGCTCGGGGGCAGGTTCACCGTGGCGACCTTTCGCAAGCGGGAAGGGAGCCGGGGTCGTGCAGACCTCAAGACGGGCGAGTCCATCGGCGTGAGCTTCTTCACCCCAGAAGGGCTGGAGGCGACCCTGGGAACCCTCGGGGTCAGCAACGTCCGCACCCACCATGACGCTGCCCGGTGGATGATCCTGAGCGGGGAGAAGGTCTAAATCGCGGAGCGCAAATGTCGATCACTGGTTGTATTTGCGCCGCACGCACCCCGTTTGGGGTGGGGCGTCGGCTCTCAGAACAGCCGCGGGAACAGCGTCTCGGCGGCCGAAGCAGAGATGCGAACTGCTTTCATGAAAGGCTCCTTGCGGGGACTTGGACCTTCAACGTAAGCACGGTTGCGGCTGACGCCCTGACCGCTGGTGGGACAAACTGTGGGCGGACGTCATCGCCCGCATCCTCGATTCCATCGGACACGCGGCTGACTCCCCAGCCGCGGCCTGATGGCGCGTGGGTTCGGAGAGATTGTGCCTTGGGATTGGCCTGCGGGGCACCGGTGTGTGCGCCGGCCGGTTCCGGGCCCGGTTTGTCCTATCCTGGGGCGGTTGCGTGCAGCGCGGGGGAGGTGGAAGACCGGAGATGAGAGCTGCGAGCGGGCAGGTGGATGGTCTGCGGGGCGCGGTGATCCGATTCTGCCCGGTTCGTTCTCACCTGAGATGGATATCGAGTTCATCGACCCCGGAACCGTGGTCGAACTCGTCGAAGCCGAGGGCGTGGACGACTGCGAACCCGACAACGGACGAGGCGAGTTCAGCTCCGGGTACCGTGATTGCTGGTGAAGTCCCCACGCGCCACTGCGCCGGCAAGGTGGGTGGGGCGATGGGCAAGGGCAAAGTCGAGGGCAAGGGTGCCCGCGATCGGCGCCTACGCATGCTGCTATCTGTCCGCACACAGCCCGCCCGGTTCCCGAGCCCCCCCAAGGGCCCGGGCAACCACCAGGCGGGCGGCGCCTTCCTCAATCGCGTGCAGCGTACGCTCCCGGGCTTCTGTGCGGCGCCACCCGCGGCTCATGGGCTGCTACTTCTTCGCTGAGTGCGTCGCGCAGGGTGGGGGCGAGGGCGTCGGCGAGTGGACTGTCCGGCTCCTACTCATTCTTGGCATCGCGGTCTGGCTGCTTCACGTTTGCGCCGTATTGTTTATGGTGCTGGTGGGGCTCGACGCCCAGGGAAGCATCGTCACGCCTACCGAGTGCTCGCTCTCCTTGTGCGTGCTCGGAGGCCCTCCGCTCGTCGGTGTCCTGACGGGCTTGTCTTGCATACCACAGCATCGACCACCTCCCGCGGTCACGCTGACCGTTTCTGGGCCATCGCGCTCGCCTGCCAGAAGGAACGTGGACCGGGCCCTAAGACCGGCACCGAGATCGGGGTGCGGGTGATCGGTTGAGCCGAGAAATCAGAGCCGTTTGACTCGCTTGGCGATCAGGGCGTGGATCTTGTCGTAGCTTGGCGGCGGCCCCTTCTGGACATTCTTGCCGTCGACGAGCACCGCATCAGCGACGCCCCATTCGGCAACGGCTTCACGTGACGACGTATCGATTTCCGTGAACACGACCTTGTCGCCGAATTCAGCAGCAGCTCGCTTGGCCCGCTCGTAGACGAGGTTCTGCGCGAGGCACCAGCCGCTCGAGAAGGCCGTGATGTTGACCTTGCCGGGAACAGGCTCGGGCTGCTTACCGGTCTTCGGCAACCAGCGCGGAGGCTTCGCGTCGCCTGTGAACGGCTTCCAAAGCAGCATGGCGATGCCCTGGCGATCCGCCTTCCGGTATCCGTGCTTCTTGAACCACGAGGCCTTCATCCAGAACGGGAGCCAGACGCCCCAGGCGGCCATGCCCTTGGCTCCGAGCTGGCGAGCATCCTCCTCGGCGGCAGCGAGCAGCGCCGTGCCCATCCCGTGCCCCTGGAAGTTGCCGCGCCCTTGCTTGTAGCCGTGAACGTGGATGCAGTAGACGAAGTAGAGCCCCTCACCGCCAACGTGCGAGTGCTCAATCGGGCCGTACTGGATCATCCCACCCTCGACCCCGTTGTCGTCCACAGCGAGCTTGGCACGCAGGCCGTGGTGCTGTTGGCAGCGATCCAGCCATTGCCGGCGCTTCGGTCCAGACTCTCTGGCGTCATCGGACCAGTCTTCCAGGCACAGACAGAAGAGGTCTTTGTTCCCTTCATCGAGATCGATGATCTTCATTCCGTGACCCCTCCTTTCCATGGGTCTCCAGGTAATTGCGAGATCAGCTCGCCCTGGACAACGTCCGCAGCAACCACGGGATCGTACTCGATGTCGGCCGGGATCAGCGGCTTGATATCTTCGAGAAACACGTCGCTCTCGAGCTTTGCCGCCAGGTTCGCCTCGAACTCGGCGCGAGAGACCGTGGCGTCATCGTGGTTGATGCAGCGCTGGAAGCATTCGACGATTCGATCGCCGTTCGCTTTTCCTGAGTCCAACGCGAGCCACAGGTCAAAGAGGTCCCGCCCCTTCTTGCGCGGATAGAGCGCCCGCATCTTCGTGCCGAGCAACTCATCGAGCTCGTACACCTGCAGGTCGGCGGATCCCGTGAACCATGGGTTGTCGACGCTGAGGGTTCGCGTCGAGATGCCGAGGACGGAGAAGTGATCTCGCGTGTTGATCTCGATCTTCAGCCGCATGTTGGTCACCGGTGCAAAGGACGTCTCGAAACGGTAGAAGAGCGTGAAACGTCCCTTGCCCTGTTTCCACTTTGGGCTGCCAAGCCAGGGGTCGAGGGTTTCCCTCATGGTGTCGATCAGGGTGCCGATCGGTCCCGCATTACGCTGAACGAGGTCGATGTCTTCGGAATAGCGCCTGCTCACGCCGAAGAAAAGCTTGTGCAGGGCAGTGCCTCCACGAAACACGATCTGATCGGCGACGGTGTCATGGCTGAACATGGCGACGAGTGCTCGGGAGAGCACGAGGTCCTGCTCAACCTGTTCGTTCGAGGGCCACGGGGCCTGGGTGCGCCAGGCGGTGATGTTTGCGCGCGGGATCAAAGGTCCAGCTCCAGCTCGGCGTTTGGACGGACGAGCCAACGATTGTCGGCATCGACCTTCGCGGGTTCTCCAGGATGATGCGGCACGGGCCGTGGCCGATGTGAACGCAGCCATTCGGCCAGCTGATCGGCGACCTTGCCCTCATCGATTGCGTCGAGGAGATACCCGAGACGCTGGACATCCGGCAGACGAACGAGTGGCGCGGTTTTGACCAGGGCTTGTGCGTCCAGCTGATCGACCAGCTCGGAAAGGACCATGGCCGCATTGCTCAAGTGCCCGGCGCTGGCCGGGTAGCGGACCAGATCGAATGCACAGGTTGCCGGCGTCGCGACGCGCATGGTTCCGGTCTCGGTCTGTTTCTCCTCAACCGGCAGACCGATCGCCATCGACAACGTCCACTCGGTGCTTGAGCGGCTCGGTGCTGCGGCCATCCGCGACGACGAGTGGGCTCCGCTGCGTGCGGCCTAACTGGGTCCCGCGCGGCACCAGAGCAGCGTCGTCTTCTCCCACAGGCTGCTAGGGCAGGATGGATCCAACCAGCCGAACCCCAAGCCCCGGATCGAAGGAAGGGTCGTGGTATGGGTCGTCGGGTACGTCCATATCACCGCATACGACGGTAGCCGCACCCCAGGTGTAGCCGAACTGGCTGCCGACCCTGAAGTGCTCGGTCACTGGGGCATCGAGCCCACCCAGCAACTGAAACCCAAAGCCGGGTGGTAGCCACGACGTGTCGCAGTCCTTGCTCTGAACAGACGGTGCGTAGAACAGCGCCCCAACGCCGAGTTGGAGATACGTCCGCAACTGCATCCGGTCCAGCAGGTACAGCCTGGGCGAGAAGGCAAGCATGTGCGTGGTCGTGAACTGCTGCGGCTCCGAGTAGCCCTCGATGTACCAGCGATGGATGCCGCTCTCCAGCGTGAGCCCCATGGCCCAAGCCCGGCTGGAGCGTTTGAACCAAGCCAGGGTCAGAGTGGATCCGGGTCCCACACCCTCGGTGTCGTCGCTCCCGGGGGAAGGAGCCGCAAGGCCCAGTGCCACGGCGAGCTCCGTCTGCCCTTTCCAGCTCCGCTCCTCCTCGACTTTCTTCGCCTCGTGGTCTGGCCAGACTTCCTCTGAGCTGAGCGCCCTGCCAGTTCGAGAACGTTTGCCCTCGCCGTTCGGCTGCGTCCACGCCGCCGAGGTTGCCGTTACCACGGCGAGCACTAGCGGCCACGTCAGGGCCGCTCCCGGAGGTGCCCGCAACCGCAAACGCTGCCTCACCCTGATGGCGGCTCCGGCCTGGGAGGTCACGCTCAATCCAACCACACTACGGCCCGGCCGTGCAATCGCCGAACACGCACTCGGGTGCATCAAGCGCCGACTGGCATTCCGGCGCGTTCACGTCAACATGGTACTCGTTGCCGCCGCACACTACCCATTGGGAGCCGTCCTGCTCGTCAATGGTCAGTGTCGCGACCTCCGTCCCGGTGCTATCGCGCCAAACCTGCCCAGTAGGCGAGTAGGACACCGAGTTGCAGAGTGAGCCGTCCGGCATGTAGGTGCGACGCTCATCAGTTGTAGTCACGCTCGTGACGCCGTCGGCGTAGCACGCTTGGATGGGCTGGATCCCGGACTCGCTGCGAATGCACGGACCCGTAGGGCGACATGGTTCCATCAACTCCCAAATGCACGGCGCGATACACTCCGGTCCAGGGACGGGTCGCCCAGTCGAGCCGGCCGTGCCGCCCGAGGTGGTGCCCCCTGTCTCAGCTCCACCAACCCCGCCTCCGGTGCCGCCCACGCCTTCGGTAGGACCCCCGCCCGACGTACCACCGGCACCAGCACGGGGCGCACTTGCGTCTGAGTCAGCACCGGCCGACCCAGGACCATCTCCACCACTAGAACCAGCCTTCTCGTCGCACTGACACAGCAGGAC
>CAZSVU010000280.1:0-11503 GCA_964610275.1 uncultured Polyangiaceae bacterium
GTCGTCCTCGTCGTCCTCGTCGTCTTCGTCGTCTTCGTCGTCTTCGTCGTCTTCGGCGTCTTCGGCGTCTTCGGCGTCTTCGTCGTCAGCGCCGTCAGCGCCGTCCTCGTCGTCAGCGCCGTCCTGGTCGTCCTGGTCGTCCTGGTCGTCTTCGGCGTCCTCGGCGTCCTCGGCGTCTTCGTCGTCAGCGTCGTCAGCGCCGTCCTGGTCGTCCTGGTCGTCCTGGTCGTCCTCGTCGTCCTCGTCGTCTTCGTCGTCAGCGTCGTCAGCGGCTGCAGAGTCGCAAACTTCGGCGGAGGAGTCCGCCTCGGCCGAAAGGTCGATCTCACCGTCGGGCGCGTCTTCACCGATGACCTGCTCGAACTTGCGGCGCGAGTCGTCACTGAGCTCGGTGAACTCCTTGAGGGTGGGCAGCTCTTTCAAGGATTTGAGCCCAAATAGCTCGAGGAAGGCCGGCGCGGTTCCGTAGAGAATCGGGCGACCGGGTTCGTCTTTCTTCCCTAGGATGCGTACCAATTCGCGTTCGAGCAGCCCTTTGATCACGGGCCCGCAGTCCACCCCTCGAATGTCGTCCACCTCGGGCCGTGTAATCGGCTGACGGTAGGCGATGATCGCCAGGGTCTCCAGCTGCGCGCGAGACAGACGCACCGGGCGCTGGGCCAGGAACTTGCGCACGTAGTTCGCATACCTGGGATTCGATCGGAAGACGTACCCACCACCGACCTCTTCGATCCGCAAGCCGCGCGCATGCTGTTCCTGCTGGAGTTCACCGATCAGCTGCCCGGTGCGCTTCATGTCGAGCCGGGCGGCCCGGGCGAGTTCCTTGAGCGACAGCGGCCGATCGCTCACGAACAGCAGTGCCTCGATCAAGCCCTTCAGGTAGCTTTCCGTATCGTCGATACCCTCTTCGGCGTCGTCCGTTTCGTCGTCCGCGCGGTCCGGATCGAAATCGAACTGAGCGGATGACGTCTCCTGCTGCGCGTCGTCGAGGAACTCCCCTGCCTCGGCGAGTTCGCTCGCTTCGTCGGAACCGGATTCCGAACCGGTCTCGGCGGGCTCGCTCGGCGGCCCCGGCTCGTTCTGCTCGACCTTCGGCTTGCGTCGTCTGCGCTTCATCTACTCTGGCTCCGTTTCGGCAACGGGATCAGCTGATTCCGCTGCCGGTTCGTCGCTCCGCGCGGCAACGGTTGCCTCGGCCGGAGGCGCTTCGTCTGCGGTGGTTGACGGCGTCGATTCGCTCGCGGGCTGCGCCTCCGTCGAGGCAGAGCCCGGGGCAGCTTCCGCGATTTCGCCTTCGGTCACCGAGAGCTCAATCAAAATGGGCTCCAGCGGGCCCGCTTGCAGCAGGCGCGTCATCCGTAGCCGGGTCATCTCCAACAGCGCCAGGAAGGTGATGATCAGCGCGCTCCGCGTGGTGGCGCCCTCGAACAACTCCTCGAAACGCAGGCGAGGACGACTCCGAAGCACGTCGGACAACTCGTTGATGCGCTCCGTAATCGAAAATCGCTCGAACTGTACCTCGTGATCGGTCCGTATCTCGGCGCGATCCATCACGGTCTGGAAGGCATCGAGGAGCTTGAACAGGTTGACGGGAGCGAGCGGCGCCTGTCCTTCGGTGGCGGGGATGGAGAGGCCACGTTCGAAAACGTCGCGCCCCAAGAGGCTCCGGTCGCCCAACTCGGCCGCCACCTCCTTGTACTTCTGGTACTCGAGCAGGCGGCGCACCAATTCCAGACGCGGGTCCTCCTCGGGCTCCAGCTCCCCATCCTCCTGGTCCTCGGGAACGCTCGGCAACAGCAGCTTCGACTTGATGTGGGTGAGGGTAGCCGCCATCACCAAGTACTCACTGGCCAAGTCGATGTTGAGCTCCTGCATCAACGTGACGAAGGCGAGGTAGCGCTCCGTCACGAACGCAATGGGGATGTCCATGATGTCCAGCTCGTGCTGCTGGATGAGATGGAGCAGCAGATCGAGCGGACCTTCGAACGTGGGGAGCTGCACCCGATACGGAGCGTCGACACCGACTGGCTCGGGCGCGACGCCGACCGCACCAGCCCTGACCGCCTCGCCCGTTCCGGACCCGGACGGCGCCAGGGCCTCGTCTCGCCCGGCGACCTCGGGATCCTCCTGTGAGCCCGGGACCGTGACCATGCCCGCCGCGGAGTCGGCCGCGGGTTCCTTGCTCCCATCGCTCATCGTGGGACCGATGCTCCCGGGCGAAAGCCCCTGCCGCCCAGCACGCGGCGCCCGTCAGCCCGCCAGGCCAAGACGGAGGGCGGTTCGGGTGAGCGCAGGGTGATCATGGCGGGAAGAGGTTCGGCGGGAGAGCTGTCAACTCACGAAATCCGCGACGGGGGAGCAGGGGTCGCCAGGCGGATGAGTCTACTGCGATTGGACGGGCGGGGGTTATGCCACGTTTTCCGCGGTCTTGGCCGGGGAAAATCGCCGCAGATCCGTCGCGTGGAGGGGTACGGTGGCCCCGAAAAGCCCATCGTCTGGGACCCGGACGCGCCCCCGCGGCCTTTCCCCCCCGCGGGGAGACGCGTGCTAGCGTTTGCGGGAATGGAAGACACGCGGCGCGTCTGCTCCAAATGCGGCAAGACCTACGCACCCGATGTGATCTTCTGTCCGAAGGATGGGACCCCTCTCGGGACCAGCAAGACGGAGGTAGCCGAGGATCCCTACATCGGAGTGGATGTTGCCGATCAGTTCCGAATCGAGCAGCTGATCGGCATCGGTGCGATGGGCCGAGTGTACCGCGCGCACCAGCAGGGCATCGAGCGCCAAGTGGCCATCAAGGTGCTCCACCGGGAACTCCTGCGCAACCAGACGGTCATCGGCCGGTTCCACCGTGAAGCCAAAGTCGCCTCACGCCTCACCCATCCCAATGTCGTCCAGGTGCTCATGACGGGGGCGCTCGACGCGATTTCCGCCGAGGTCGGCGGTGAAGCCTACCTGGTGATGGAGTACCTGGACGGGATCTCGCTGCGGTCCGCCTTGGGAGCGAGCGGAGGGGCGCTGCCCATGCCCCGGGCACTGCACATCATCCTGCAGGTCTGCGACGCGGTCGGCGAGGCTCACGACCAAGGCATCGTGCACCGCGACCTCAAGCCCGAGAACGTCATGCTCGTTCGACGCGGCGACGACAAGGACTTCGTCAAGGTGCTCGACTTTGGCGTCGCCCGGATCGACTGGGCGGACAGCACGGTTGCGACGCAGGCGGGCGCCATCTTCGGCACCGCCCGCTACATTTCGCCGGAAGGTGCGCAGGGCGAGATCGTCGGACCACCGAGCGACGTGTACGCCATTGCCACGATGCTGTTCCAATGCCTGTCCGGGGTCACTCCGTTCGACGGCGACAGCCCGGTCGCCATCCTCGTGAAGCAGACGAGCGAAGAGGCTCCCAACGTGCGCGACATCGCGCGTTCCAGCTACGTGCCCGAGCCGGTCGCTCGGGTGATCGTGGAAAATCTGGTCAAAGATCCCTCCAAACGCTGCACCAACGCCCGAACGTTCGGCCGTGCGCTCGTGGAGGCCTCCCGCACGAGCGGCCTCAGCCCAGACGACCTGGTGGTGCGCTCCACATTGCTGAGCAGCCCGGGTGGCGCGCTGCAGCTGCAGAGCATGCAGCCCACCAAGGCCATGCGACTGACGCCCGAGCTCGCCGCACGGCTCGACGCACCGCCGCGCAGCAGCGCCAGCCAGACCGAGTTGCTCGAGCCCACTGCGTCCGACGAGGAAGCTCCCAGCCCGACCGCCGACGACGGCGCCCAGCTCACGGAGCGCGTGGCGTCGCCGAGTCATTCCGGCAGCGCCAATCCAGAACGCGAGGACACCGCGGGACGACCATCGCAGGTAGAGCCCACCATCGCCGACGAACCTGCCGACGAGGTCAAGCGTGCCTCCCGGTCGTCGGTCAGCACCCTCGAGCCCGATGAATCCGCGGCTCGTCCTTCGTTCGCGTCGCGCCCGTCGGGAAGCTACGAGGTCTCACGACCGAGCTGGGACGAGGTGGATTGGACTCCGCCCGGAGGGAGCATGACCGCCAACACACGCCGCCTCGCGGTGGTGGGTCTGTGCTTCCTGATCGGCGTCGGTCTCGCCATCGCCGCGGCGCTGCACTTGGGAGTTCTCGAGTCGGGGCAGGCCGATCCCGGGTGGTATGCCGAACGTGCCGAGGCCGCGCTGGCCGCCAGTGCCTGGGTCGAGCCGCCGGGTGAGAACCTGCGTGAGCTCACCGACACCGCGCTCAACCGCTGGCCCGCTGAGCCGAGCATCGTCGAGGTCCGCCAGCGCGCATCCGCTGCTCTCCATCGAGAAGCAGAGCGGCTGCGCGCACGAGACGCCGAAGAAGCACTCAGACTGGCCAGACTGGCGGTCGAGTTCGACCGCGACAACGAGTCCGCACGGTCGCTGGTCAGTGCGCTCGAGACGCCCACCCCGGTGGTGAAGGATCTGCCCGCCGAGGCGGACGTCGCTCCGGCAGAAGCCGAGAGCACTCGACCCGCTACCAAGCGGCGCAGGCCCAGCGCCAAACGCAAGACAGGGGGCAAGTCGCCGCGACCAACGAAGCCCCGGCGGCCAGCCGCATCGGATGCCGGTGCGCCGCCTTCCCCGCCCCGTTCGCCAACCCCCGAAGGACGCTGGCTGTGACTCGCCCCCAGACACTCGTGCGGGTCCGCTCCGCCCGAGCGCTGACCACCGCGGTGCTCTGCATCAGCGCGCCGGCTTTCAGCCAGCCGGATCGCCCCGCCAGCGACTCATTGGCAGCGTCAGTCGAGCAGCCCACGGGCACGGCCGAGTTCGGGTTCGGCTGGCTCACTCTGCCGGGAGCGGAGGTCTGCGTGGAGCGCGACCCGGACATCTGTCGGGAGGGCGACTCGAGCCTCGCTCTGGAAGCCTGGCAGGTCTTTCGTCCTCGCTCGGTGTTCGCTGTCGGCGCCGGTATCATGTTGGGCCTCACCCCGACCGACGCCCCGCGCAGCGACCCGGAAGGGGTCGACCGCGATCACACGCGAAGCTACATGACCGTGGAGAGCGGTGGGCGGTACTACCCGTACGTTGGCCAGACGTTCGAAGCGTACGTGGGCCTCAACGCCGGCTTGGCCGTGGTGAGCGATACCTTCACGGTCCGCGGGGCGTACCCCAACGATCACGCCATGGTCGGTCGCCGCGGCGTCACCATTCGGACCGAGGGATTCGCCATCGGAGTCGGTGGCGGAGCGGCCTACCAGTTTGCGCGCAGTTGGCTGGTGGGAGCGAACATCCGGTATGGCAGCTGGTTCTTCCCCAAAGAACCGGAAACGAATCCCCTTGGCGACGAGGCTTCCCTGGCGGGCCAGAACAGCGTGATCGTACTGGGTCTGAACCTCGCGTATCGAGTGCAATTCTACTGAACGATGCCGCGGCGACCGCCCTCACTCAGGGCACGGTCGGAGACAGGACCAACGCGACCTGTAGCATGCGCTCGAAAAGCAGCGCGGCCGCCATGAGGAGGACGAGTGACCGCAGTGGCGCGAGCAGTGGCGCGACGAACGCGGGCGCGGCGGCCCGCGCCATCAGGGCCGAGCCGAGCTCCCACACGATGGCGGCCACGATCACCGGGGCGGCCACGGCGACCGCCAGCTGAATCCCACCTGCCAGATTGAACGCCGCAGCGCGCAGCGGTCCGACGACCTCCAAGCCAGGCTCGGCAAGCGCCGCAGCCACGCGAGCAGGCCCCCCGCCCTGGAGGAACGCGACAGCTGCCAGCATGCCCAGCACCGCGCCGCCGGGTGTCGTGCTCGATTCCACGGTGGGCAGGGCCACGCGCTCGGTCGCACGCCTGAGGTCGTCAATCACGGCGCCAGCCATCGTGGCGGCCCAGAGCGCCACCGCTGCGGTGAGCGCCACCGGCAGCCCCCTCAGCGACTGTTCGAGCAGCAGCCAGGGCCACCACTCTCCCCGGATCGGGATCGGTCGGAGGGCAGGCGCCACGCACGTCATGAGGCCGAGCGCCACCACGCCGCGCACTGCCAGTGGCAGGGCACGCAATCCAAACGCCGGCACCAGTGCCACCGAAGGAATGGCCCTCGCCCAGGCCAATCCGATCTCCCGAAGGTCCAGCCCAGCCACCCCGAGCCTGCCGAGCAGCCACTCGACCATTCGCCAACCTTCGTCCAAAATATCGAGCTTTCTCAGCGCCTTTCGGGAGGTTATGCGTCCCAAGCACGTTGACGCAGCGAGCCCGGCCCGTTAACAGCTGCCCGCGGTCCGGAGCGACGCCCATGACCCTCGACCTATCTGCGGTCGGATTCAAGACCAAGCCGTATCGATTCGAGTATGACTGGAAGGTGCCGGTCCTGTACGCGCTAGGGATCGGAGCGAAGCGCAGTGAGCTCGACTACCTGTACGAGGGCCGGGGGCCCAAAGTGTACCCGACCTTCGCGGTGGTGCCGGCCCACGCACCGGTCAAGGAACTGCATGAGCGAATCGGCGGAGATCCCGCCACGGTCGTTCACACCGCACAGGGGGTTCGTCTGCGCCGTCCGATTCCGCCGGCCGGTGATCTCGTGACCGTGGGCCAAGTCGAGGGGATCTACGACATGAAGCGCATGGCCCTGGTCGTCCTCGAAACCCGAACCGAGACCGCCGGGGAGCTCTGCTGCGAGACTCGCTGGTCCATTCTCTATCGGGGAGCCGGTCGGTTCGGGGGGTCCCCCCCACCCAAGCGCGAATCCCCCACAGTCCCGGACGGAAGCGCTCCGAGCTTCACCCACGAGGAGGCCGTCCCACCCGAGCAAGCGCTGCTCTACCGACTGTCCGGAGACACGAATCCCTTGCACGCAGACCCAGATTTTGCCGCTCGGGCTGGCTTCGGCGACGTCCCGATCTTGCACGGGCTCTGTACTTATGGATACCTCGCCCGCGCGGCTATCCAGCACGCTTGCCAGGGTGATGGCGACCGGATGATAGTTTTCGAAGGTCAGTTCAAGCGGCCCGTGTGGCCAGACGAGACGTTGCTCACGCGGGGCTACGACTTGGGAGAGGGACGAATCGCGCTGCGGGCCTACTCCACCAGGCGACCGGAAACGCTGGTCGCCTCCTGTTGGGCGGAGCTGTCGACCTCAGAAACGTAGAAAGCAGGCAATCAGATGACCAAGACCAAGGATCCCGAGGACCGAAAGCGTTCGGACGAGAAGGCTGCCGAAGCCGAGACCTCTGAGGACAAGAAGAAGCGCGCCAGCGGTGCCGACGCATCCGATCCGCCCGAGCAGGACGAGGAAGAAGACGACGAAGACGAAGAGCGCGACGACGAAGAAGACGACGACGAGCGCGACGACGAGCGCGACGAAGACGACGAGGACGAAGAGCGCGACGAAGACGACGAAGAAGAAGACGAAGAGCGCGACGAAGACGACGAGGACGAAGAGCGCGACGACGAGGACGACGAGGACGACGAAGACGACGAAGACGAACCACCTCCGCCCCGACGACCCCGCGGCGCCGCCGCGCGTGCGCGACAGAAGTCTCGCGTCGATGAGGATGATTGGCTACCGGACTGGGCCCCCTGGGCGGTCCTGATTGGACTGCTGATGGTCGGTGCGCTGGGCGCCTTGGGTGTGTTCGCCGACAAGAAAGACGAGGGTCCCACCGCCGCGGACGTGACCCCGTCCCCACCACCACGACCCCGGGCAAGCGCGGCACGCCGCAATCCCGCCAACGCACCGAACGCGCCTCAGGCGGATCAGGAGCAGATTGGCGCCAGCCACGTGCTCATCGCGTACCAGGGCGCGAGGCGCGCCGCCCCCACCGTGACGCGCACCAAGGAAGAGGCCAAGCAGCGCGCCGAGGAAGTCGTCAAGAAGGCCAAAGCTGGAGCCGACTTCGGCGGTCTCGCCGCCGAGTATTCGGACGAGCCACGCGCCGACCAACGCAAGGGCAGCCTCGGGAAGTTTGCGCGGCGAGCCATGGTCAAGCCATTCTCTGACGCTGCCTTTGCCCTCAAGCCGGGCCAAGTTTCGGGAGTGGTCGAGACACCGTTCGGCTTCCACGTGATCAAGCGTACCGAATAGTGTCCGGCACCTGTGCATTGCGGCGACTGGCGCGCGGCGCGCTCCCTGGAGCGCTCTTCGCCCTGTCGTCAGGGTGCGTCGTGACGACGTATGAGGGTGTGGGCGAGGCGCCGAGCGCCCCCTCTCGACCCATCCCGGTGAGTGCGGTCGAGTCGGGTTCTTCCCCCAACGCCCCGGCCACGACACCTGGCCGCACACCGAAGGACGAACCGTCGACCATCGCGGCCAGTCACCTGGTGGTCATGCACCGGGGCTCGCTGCGAGCCCCCCCTGGCATTCAGCGTGGTCGCGAAGCCGCGCGGCAGCGAGCGGAAGAAGCTCTTGCCCGGGCGCGAGCCGGAGAGGATTTCGCGAAGTTGGTGGCCGAGTACTCGGACGAGCCGGGCGCCGCGCTTCGCGAGGGACGGCTGGGACGCTTCACCCGACAGGACATGATCGAGGCGTTCTCAGATGTGGCATTCCAGCTCGAGGTCGGACAGCTGTCTGACGTGGTCGAAACGCCGTTCGGGTATCACGTCATTCTTCGAACGGAGTAGCAGCCGCCGAGCACCAGCTCGGCGGCTTCCTCTTCCCCAGCAGCCGCCGAGCACCAGCTCGGCGGCTTCCTCGCGCATGCCCTTTGAATCCCACCGTGCCGCTTCTGGGGGTCGAGCAGTAGAAATAAGCGCGATTGAGCTCGCCCGGGGCTTTGCCCCGTGGGCGAGTTCAATCGCGGAGCAGGTGCCGCGCGATGATCATCCGCTGCACCTCGCTGGTACCTTCTCCGATCTCGCAGAGCTTGACGTCGCGCAGGTGTCGCTCGACGTCGAACTCGCGGGTGTAGCCGTACCCGCCGTGGATCTGCAGCGCGTCGTTGCACACCTTGGTCGCGACCTCGCTGGCGAGCAGTTTGGCCATGGATGCCTCACGTGTGTACGGCAGGCCCTGATCGCACAGCCAGGCCGCACGGAGCACCATGAGCTCCGCGGCGTCGAGCCGCGTCTGGGCGTCCACCAACATCCACTGGACCGCCTGAAAGTCCGCAATCGTCTTGCCAAACGCCTTGCGCTCCTTGGCATAGCGCAGGGCCATGGCGAGCGCGCCCCGCCCCAATCCAACGGCCATGGCCCCAATGGAGATCCGACCCGTGTCGAGGATCTGCATGGTGTCGTAGAACGCGCGCCCCTCCTTGCCGAGCCGCTGACTGTCCGGTAGGCGCACGTCTCGCAGCGACACTTCCGCGGTGTCACTGGCACGGCAGCCATACTTGTGGATGCTATTTCCAGCGGTGTATCCCGCGGTGTCGCGGTCCACCACGAACGCGGTGATGCCGCGGTGGGCGGACGCTTCTCGGTTGGTGCGAGCCAACACCACGCAAAACCCACCCACGCGTCCCTGGGAGATGAACATCTTGGAGCCGTTGAGCACCCAGTCATCGCCGTCGCGCACGGCCGTGGTCGTGATCTGCGCGCTGTCCGATCCGGAACCAGGCTCGGTGAGCGCCCACGCGGCCAACCATTCTCCAGACGCCGCCTTGGACAGATAGCGCTGCTTCTGCGCTTCGGTCCCGTACGCCAGAATGTGGCCCGTGCCGAGCCCGTTGTGGCTGGCCACCGTCAGCGCCAGTGACCCGTCTACCCGAGCGCACTCCTCGATGCACAGCGCATAGGCGACCGTGTCGAGCCCCGCGCCTCCGTACTCAACCGGAATCCGAATTCCGAGCAGACCTAGCTCGGCGAGCTTGGGAACGATCTCTATGGGGAAGCGCTCTTCCGCATCCCACGCTTTGGCGTGCGGGCGCACTTCACGCTCACAAAACTCTCGAACCGTCTTTCGGAGCAACTGGTGTTGTTCGTCGAGTTCGAAGTCCACGGCGCGTTACTAGTGTGCTCCGCGCTCGTAGCCAACAGCTCGCACGGCCACGTTCACGACGCGATGCGTCTCGCCGCGCCAGCGAGCTCTTCGATCGAGCCAGAAACAGCTGAGGAAGATGATTATCGGCCCGTCGGCCTGACCGACACCGCTGCCACGCGACCAGCGGCGTCACTGCTTCTGGCCGCCCTGTCAGCGCGCGGAACCAGCAGGTGCCGCCGAACCCTGCGGCGGCACAGCCGAGCCGCCGAGCAACTTCTGGAGACGTTCGAGCTTCTGCTCGCGGGTGAGCTTCAGGGGCGCGAGCTGCTCTGCCGGCGTGCCCGACGTGAGGACATACTCCTCGTCTCCGACGCCGAACACCTGCTCGGCGGTGCGAGCCACGAACCACTCCGCCTTGGGGCCTTCCCCTCCGCTGGACAGAGCGAAGCGGAGCGCCTTGAAGGTGAGGCCCTTCTCTCCCGTAGCGCCCGTGCCCTTCTGCAGCGTCTCGAGCACGTCCTTGGCCGAAGCCTCGTCCGGCGCTGCAATCGAGAGGACCCGCCAGCGCTGCTTGCCGCTCCGGTAGTAGCCCAGCGCCCCACCGCCGGCGCCGCTCACACCCAGCACGTCCTTGACCTCGTAGCTGACCCCCATGGGTAGACGGTCCTCGGCCGGAAGCGCCCGCGCGGCGGCTGGGATGACTTTCTCGCCCGGCAATCCTTCGCCAATGGCCTGGGCGATCGGAGCCAGCACTGCACGCCCCAGCTCGATCACGCGCTCGGCGGGCTCGAGCTCGTTGGTGTAGACGAGCTCTGCCACGTGGGTCCCGCGCCACACCGTGGCCGATCCCGACCCCATGGCACCGGCCGACCCTGCCTCGAGCGCTTTCGGCGCTCGGTCGACGGGATCCGCACCGCCGACGAGTCGGCGGGTGAAGAAGCCATAGGCGCCTTCCAGAGTCTTGAAGCGTGACAGATTCACGCTGACCATGGCCGGCGACCCGTCCCCTTGGACGTAGCGAAGCGTGACGAGCCGATCGAGTCCGTAGCTCTTGTACAGCTCGCACTCGCCGTTGAACTGCTCGAGGCACACCTTGTCGATGCCCTCGGAAGTCCCGGCACCGTACACGCGGGTCTCACCGTTGGGGTCGATGCAGAAGCTGCCTGACTTGCGCGGAAACACCTGGGCCGTGACGGCGTCACCCACCTTGCCGCCTCCACCGCGACACACGCCGGCTTTCGCGCTTGCCGCTGGCGGTGGCGCGGCTCCCTGCACCACGTCCAGATCGTTCGACTTGTCGCAGGCGGACAGGACGATCCATGCGCCCACCGCCACGGCTATTCGCTTCATGTTCTACTTGCCTCCAGGTGCCACCCGCATAAATCGCTCTGCGAGGGTCGGCAATTCCCCGTGCTGGCGCGCGGCAGCAGCCGCGGAGAGGAATGTGACCCCCTGCGCCCGCCGCGGTCGACCGCGTGGCTCCGCTCGCGAGCCTGCGGATGCTCGGCGCCGCACCCGCGGACGCAGAGAATCGGCCCGCTGACCCGCTACGTGGCTGGCCCAAGCCTCGCCCGGCCAACGCTGCGGGATCCCTTGCCAAACCCTGAAATACTTGC
>CAZSVU010000281.1:0-11358 GCA_964610275.1 uncultured Polyangiaceae bacterium
TGCTCGAGGCGGGCGGGGGGCAGTCCCTGCCCCCCGGAAAACCGCCGAACACGAGGCTAGTGCCCTGTCCAGGAAGTAGCCATCGAAGAACGCACTTCGCCGCGTTCCCGAGGGTCGTCCTGCTGGTCTTCAGGACAGGGCACGTACCCCACCGAAGGTGCCGCATGGAAGACAGGGTGCTCTGGGTAGATCGCGGCGGACTAGCGACGAAGCCAGGCAACCCCTGTGCCGCTCTCGACCACCGATGGCTAGCGCTATTCGAGCCAGCCGAAGTTGATCAGGACGATCCACTCGGCGGTGGCCGGGTTCATCATCCCCACCGACCGCGGGTAGAGCAGGACCATGGCGTCGAACACGTACTGGTTTCGCCACATGCCGTCGGGAAGAGCCGTTGCCCAGACCTGACTCATGGCAGCATCGACTTGGGTCTGCTCCATCTCTCCCTGCCCGCCGGACAGATCGATGCCGCGCGCGGTCGGGGGCAAGGCGTTTACCATGGGAACACAGCCCCGGCCGATCTCGCTCACTGGTCGCCACGTGGTGGGATAGGTGATGTCTCCGGTGCCGGACCAGATGATGCTGCCACCAAACACCGTGATGCCGTTGCGCACGCTGACCACGCCGACCCCACCGAAATCCCCAGGCGATTCGTAGAAGACGTGTTCGTCTTCTGGATCTTCCCCTGACAGCGCCGTGCCGTTGAGCCCGTAGCCCGCGTCATCATCCGCGGTTTGCCGCGCGGTGGCCTCGTCGACCCGATCGTAGGGGGCGCACAGCAGCTGGAAACCGAGAATCACACGAGTCTCGTAGGCGAGTCGCACGACGGCGGTGCATGCGTGCGCTCCGCTCGTCTCCGCCGAGATCGCCTGGCTCAGCGTGTCGCACTCGGCGCCCCCTTGGCCGGTTACGCTACCAGTGGCCGAACCGTCGGTGCCGCCCGAAGCTTCGCCGCCACCGGCACCAGCTCGACTCGCGTTTGCGGAGCCGGTGGAGCCCCCGCAGCCAGCCGCCGCCCCCACCGCCAGAGCTACCCCCAGTCCCAACAAGTACCGCACCATGCTGCTACGCTAGCATGCGCACGCAGTACCCGCACCGCCAGCGACCGTCGCCCTGCCTCGTCCAAACCTCGACGATTTCGTGCTGAACGAGGCTTCTTGGAGAGACACCTGCGTCTACCCAGCCAAGACAAAGGTCGAATGGCGCGCAGACGAGCCGAACGTCTACTGGCGCGTCGACGTCACGGGCATTCGGATGTCGTGACTGGCAGCACGGTAGTCCGGCCGTGCGCAGCCCGGTACAATCCCCGCCGTTGGAGGGTATCGATGCGTGAGCAGTTGGTGAGGCAAGCTCTGGTTGTGTTCGCTGGTGTTCTGCTCGTAGGGGCGTGCGGGGACACCGGCGCGAAGAGCGATGAGTCTGGAGGCACGGGGGGCGGCGGCACGGGAGGCGGCGTGGGAACCGAAGTGGGGGGAGACGCCGGATCCGGAGGCGAAGCCACGGGCGGTGGCGGTGCGGGCGGTGGTGGCACTGGCGGCACGGCAACCGGTGGTGTCGATGGTGCGATGGGCGGTACCGCTGGCGCGGCAGGCAGCGGCGGCGGCACCGGTGGCAGCACCGTCGGCGTGGCGGGGGTGGCAGGCGCGGCAGGCGTGGCTGGATCGGGCGTGAGCCAGACCGGCGGCAACGGGGGCGAGACGAGCGGAACCGGAGGAGCGACCGGCGGCAACGGGGGCGAGACGAGCGGAACCGGAGGAGCGACCGGCAGCGAGGTCGTCGTCGCCGAATGGACCGACGGCGCTGGGATATGCCCGCCGGGCGTGCCGCAACGGAATATCAGCACCGTTGGACAGCTGGAGGACGCGGCACGTGGCGGTGGAGACTACGCCGGAGATGCGCCGGGGACCTGTTACCTGATCGCCAACGGCACCTACGCCTCCTCGAGCAATGTCCTGTTCTGGGTGACGACCGGCGGTACGGCAGCTGCGCCCCGCACCTTCGTCGGCGAAAGCCGCGACGGCGTGGTCGTCAACGCGCGCGCCACCGTCGAGGCCGACTACGTGGTCATCCAGAACCTCACCTTCGATCTCACAGGGTATGTGAGAACTGGATCGTTCAACACCGTTTCGATCGAGGGCACGACGAACACGACGCTCGACCACGTCACCCTCACCGGCGACTGTCAGACTGGGAGCACCGGCGGCCACGTCGAGCTGAACGCCACGGTCGGCACCGTCGTCGATTCCTGCATCGTCGAGAACTTCGGCAACTGTGGTCCCGACGGCCATCTGGACCACGGGGTCTACATCGCCTCGACGCAGGACTCCGTGGTCCGCAACAGCATCATCCGTGGTAACGCATCGCGCGGCATCCAGTTCAACACGCAACAAGGCGACTACGGCACCATCGATGGAGTGGTCATCGAGAACAACCGCATCTATCAGAATGGCCATGCCGACTACGAAGATGGCATCGTGATCAACGGTGAAGACGCCGGAACCATCGCCAACGTCACCATCCAGCACAACCTGATCTACGACAACTACTACTCGGGTCTACGGTTCGTGGGGGCGGCTCTCAGCGGCATGGTGGTGGAGCACAACACGTTCGCCGACAACGGCTCGGGCTCCAGCAACGAGAACCGCTCCGAGGTGAATCTCGACGACGACGGCAGTGGGGCCGGCACCACCATCACCGGGAACATCTTCGCCGTCGGCTATCAGCTTCTCAACGACTGCTACAGCTCCGCATCGGCGGGCTTCTCTCTCGAGGACAACGTCGTTTTTGGGTCCGGTTCGACCGGAGACTGCATCAGCGGCAGCACCGCGGCCGACCCGCAATTCGAGAGTGCGGCCACCGGTGACTACCACCCGAACAACGCCGCGGTGGCGGGCTATGGGGCCTATCCCTGAGCCGACGGTGTGGTGCCCGGGGCCATCGTGACGAGGGGCCACACCGCTGACGGTGCGACTTCGCTGAGCGGTGCGATCTGATGCTACGCTTGGCACATGAGCGTGGAGCGGGTGCTGAGACTCACCTGCGTGGCTGTCGCAGCCCTCGTAGCGATGTCGTGCCGGCACGCTGCCGGGGAAGATGCGCCGTCATCCATCGAGGCGCTCCGGAGTCTCGAGGAACGGGTGCGCGTTACTCTGGGTCCGGACTGGATTGTCTCCGCGACCGGAACCGCGGCGCTGGACGTCGTACGACGCGAGCTCCCCGCCGTGTTCAACTACACCTCGCGCTCACCACACGAACATCGAGAGCTAGCTCGCGAGACGGATCCCGTGCGACGGCGGGCCTTGCTGGACCGTTGGCGGGTGAATATCCGCTACCGCATCGTGGTTCGAGTCGGCCCCCTGCTGAGCCAGACGGTGGTGGACGAGCGGCTAGTCTACAACCGCAAGATTCGGGGCGACCTCGAGCGCGCGGTCGCGAGCGGGCTCGAGCCACCCACTCTCAAGATGGCTCCGGAGGCTCAACGTCGCTACGAGGCCATCTGGAAGCAGGAACGCGAGATCCCCTGCGGCACCTATGGCAACCGATCAGTCTATGTGACGATCTCCGATCTGGGTGCGGCAGATGCCAGCCCGCTCGCCGATGAGCAATACCACGCCGCAGCCTCTGCCATCGTGGCCCTGGTCCAGCCGTATGCCCGGGTGCGACACCGAACCCGGCGGGGCGAAAACCAGGGCGTGTGCGCCTACAACCTGTATCCCCCGTCCGGTCGGATCCCGTTCTCGTGTCCCTGGTGAAAGCACCCACGGCGTGCTCCGCGAGTATTCGATCTGACGCTCCGAGACCGCTGACGGCGACGAGAGCTCGCCCTTCACACGGTGTGGAGCGTCGAGCTCACCCGGGGCTGCTGACCACTGGGCGTGCGAAGTAGCAAAGCGGAAGCGCGGAACGCTCTGGACGGCCCCGCGTCCCAATCGCGGGCCACCGGGTGTTCTGTCCATCCTGGAAACCTTGTCCGCGGCCTTGCCAGCTCTCGGTCGAGCGTCGAGGTGCCGGCAGCGAAGGTGCAGACGGTGTCTAGCCCGGTCGACAGCGGTCAAGCGCCGACAGCGAAAGCCTGGTGGACAGGAGCAGTACTCGAACCGCGCTATCGAGACGACCTTGACGGTAGGCATGGTCTTCCGCCTGGCGTTGCGCCAGACCGAAGGCTTCCTGGGGTCGCTCTTTGCGCTGCTCGGCGTGGACTGCCGGGCTCCCGACCACACGACGATTTCCCGGCGAGCAAGGAAGCTCGGAAAGCTCCCTTCAGTCCGCCGGCTGGCAGCAGGCCGATTCACGTCCTGGTCGACAGCACCGGACTGAAGATCCATGTCGGCACCCTGCGCAAGCCGCCGAAGTACAGGGACTGGCGCAAGCTCCACGTCAGCGTCAGCGCCCTGACCGGTGAGGTCATCGCGTGTGACCTGACGAGCAAGAGCCATCAGGTGGGCTGAATCTGAAGCTGGATTGGGGAGAGCTGAGACCAGAGCTGAGCTGTGCACCAACTATGCCGCTGAAGGATGACAGCCCCAGGGGCGAAATTCTGTTCTCCCAAGGTGATGAACGCAACGCCATGCTGGGGCCGTGGCACCGAGGACATTCGGATTCGGTCAAGGGATGCTTAGGATTCGGCGCACCTTCGACACCCGAGCGGCCAGACATCGTCCGTGCAGAACTGCGCAATCGAGTCGACGAAAGAGCCGACCGACTGCACGCCGAGAAGCACTTTCGCGACGCCCTGATCCTCGACGACGCCCCGGTGCGCGTCAACTGATCGGGCTGGCCCAACATTCTTCCTGCGGTGACGGCAGAATCCAGTACCACGTAGTGAGCTACAGATTCCTGACCCGGGATCCGCTCGCCAGGTTACTACCGGATGGTTGGGGAACCAGTCTGTTCGAGGGACACGCGCGATGGTTGAGCGACGCTTGGGAATCCAGCTTATCGTGGGGCTGCTCGGGGTGGCCGCCGCCGGCTGTGGTGACGACTCAGGATCGAGCAAGAGCGTTAGTGCCGGTGTGGGCGGTGCAGTCACCGGCATAGGCGGCATGGCCACGGGTGTGGGCGGCACAGCCACGGGTGTGGGCGGCGCGGTCACCGGTCTCGGCGGCGCAGTCATGGGCGTCGGCGGCACGGTCACGGGGGTGGGCGGCGCAGTCACCGGTCTAGGCGGCGCGGTCATGGGTGTCGGCGGCGCGGCCACGGGTGTGGGCGGCGCAGCCACCGGTCTCGGCGGCGCAGTCACCGGCATGGGCGGCACGGCCACCGGTCTAGGCGGCGCAGTCACCGGTCTCGGGGGCGCAGTCGCCGGGCTCGGGGGCGCAGTCACCGGTGTGGGCGGTGACCAGGACAGCGGCGGTGCCCAGGGTGTCGCCGGTGACCAGGGCGTCGGCGGTGACGGCACTGGCGGCGACGACACTGGTGGAACCGGGGGCACCATCACCGGCGGCAGCGACCCGTGGATCTCGTTTGACGCCCAATCGATCGTGGCGCGCTCGAACATCATTCTGGAAAGCCCGAACAGCAATGCGTCTGACTTCATGCCGCTGGGCAATGGGAGCCTGGGCGCGGCGGCGTGGGCAGCGAACGGGCTCTCGGTGCAGCTCAATCGCATCGACACGATGCCCGATCGCAAGTCCATCGGTCATGTCACGGTACCCGGTCTGCAAGCCATCACCAGCGCGGGCGACTTCAGCGGAGTATTGGACCTGTACAACGGCGTGCTCATCGAGTCGGGCGGGGGAATGACCGCCCGGATCTACGTCCGCGCCGACGCGGACCAACTGGTCGTCGACGTGACTGGTGCCGACCCATCGTCCAATCAGACCGCGTCCGTCAGTCTCTGGGCGGGGCGCAATCCGCAGTCAGCCGCCTCCGGCGCCGTCGCCACTTTGTCCGAAAGCTGGACCGACGGTGGTTCGTGGTCTTCGAACCAGAGGTTCGGAACGCTGGCCGCGCTGACCGCCGGCGGGCGCAACGTGTCGGCGTCGGCAAACGGGAGCACCGTCACCGTGACATTCCAGCCGAACGACGACGGGTCGTTCCGCGTGATCTGCGGATCCCCCGAATTCGACGGCAGCACCGACGCCAGTTCCGCGGCTTCACAGATCCTCGCCAACGACGCCACCGCAGCGGATCTGGAGAGTGCACACAATGCGTGGTGGAACGATTTCTGGGGCCGCGTCGGGCTCATGAAGATGACCGGCGACGCCGACGCCGAGTACTTCGAGAACCTTCGCGCCATGTTTCTTTTCGCCCATGCGTCTGAGAGTCGAGGGGTGCGCCCCGGCTCCCAGGCGGGCGTCGCAGACTTGTTCAACTTCAACCAGGACACCGCCGACTGGTATCCGGCCGCGTACTGGTTCTGGAACCTTCGCATGCAGGTGGCTGCCGCTGCGACCTCCGGGGCCTTCGAGCTAAATGAGCCGCTCTTCCACCTCTACTCGTCGAACCTGTCCAACATCCAGGAGTGGACGAGACAGCGCATGGGCGGTCGATCCGGCATCTGTGTCCCAGAAACGATGCGCTTCAACGGGAATGGCTGGTGGTACGACGGGAACCACTCGTGTGACGAGGCCAGTGCACCGAGCTACAACGCGCTGACGCTCTCGACCGGTGCGGAGATCAGCCTGTGGATTTGGCAGACCTATCTCATGACGGAAGACTTGGACTTCCTATCCAGGAACTTCCCGTTCATGCTCGAGGCAGCGCGGTTCCTGCATGAGTACTCCCGCATCGGAAACGACGGGAAGCTCCTGATGCAGCCGTCGAATGCACATGAGAATCAGTGGTCTGTGACCAATCCGATGGGTGACATCGCAGCGATGCTGGCTTTCTACCCAGCCTTGGTGGAGGCGGCGCAGCTGGTCGGCTCGAACGATTCCCTCATTGGCGACATTCAATCCGATATCCCCTTGATACCGGATCTTCCCCGCACGAACACGGGGCGAAACCAGGTGACCACACCGGCGTCCGACAGCACGAACATCTTTGCGGATTCCGCGGAGCCGACCGCACAGACACACAATGTCGAAAACGACGACCTCGAGCCCTTGTGGCCCTACGACCTCGTCAGCGACGCCACCCCTACCGAGTTCGACGTTGCCCAGCGGACCTACAGCTCGCGCCGCAACCAAGACCACCCCGATTGGTCGAACGACGCCATCAGCGCCGCGCGTCTTGGCCTTGCGGACGAAGTACCAGCTCGGCTGTCTGCCGTCATCGAGCGCTATCAGGTCTATCCAGCGGGATTTGCCGCCTTTGACCCCAACAGTTTGACCCAGCCGTACATCGAGGCGATGGGCGTGTTGGCCACGGCGATCAACGAAGCCGTGGCCACAGCATTCGATGGAACGGTCCGGCTGGCGCCGGCTTTGCCGAACAACTGGAGCGTGTCCGGTAGCGTATACGTCCGGGGCAGGTCGAAGGTTCATGTGCACTTCCAGAACGGGCAGTTGGTTTTTGGCGTGCTCGAGGCGGGGAGCAACGGGACTGTGGATATCCGCAATCCTTGGCCAGCTGAGGCAGTCGTGGTGGACGACTCAGGTCAGGAAGTCGTTGCTCCGACATCCGGCAACACATTGACCGTGAATGTGGTGGCAGGTCATGCTTACCTCATCAAGCGAAGCAGCGACCCCATCCCTTCGCTGGTGGAGGTAACCGGTACACCGGCGACGACCGTCAAGACCCACGGCAGCCGTGTCCTCGGCGTTCGATAGCGAATCCGCACATGTCGCCGGCACCACCACTCGATCGAGGACCGCTTCTTCCTCTTGGGGCTTGAGGTTTCGAGCTCCGGGACCTCCACCGCGCCGATCGCGTCCTGTACCAAGTGTGCCGCAGCGGCACCAAGATCAAGGAGAAGCGTATGCAATTCTAGATTGATGGTGCGCAAGCTCTGCGAAAGATGCATGACACTCGATTCAGGCGTGAAGCGACCTGGTCTGGTAGGTTCGGCGCGCCGAGTGGCGCGGGGAGACTGTTGGAATGAGGCGGACCCCCGGCCTGTTTGGGGCTGTCTTGACAATAGCGGTGTTCGGCTCCGCGTGCGGAGACGATGGCGCTTCCAAGGACACCGCGGGCACCGCTGGCGCGGCTGACGCGGCGCCGGGTGTACTTGGCGGCAGTACGTCCCTCGGGTGCTCGACGGGCCTCTCTCAGTGCGCGACGGGCTGGGTGGACCTCAGGTTCGATCCAGCCAATTGTGGCGCTTGCGGGCATGTCTGCCCTGCTGGGACGGGCTGTGTCGCAGGTAGCCGTGTCTGTCCTGCGGGCCATGTCGATTGCGGTGGCCAGTGCGTCGAGACTCTGACCGACGAGCGCCACTGCGGCGCAAGCGGACATTGTCTGCCCCGCCGGCCAGTCGTGCATTTCCGGGTCGTATCAGTGTCAGGGAGGTCTGACTCTGTGCACCGGCGCCTGCGTGGATCTGCCAGCTAAGAGGAAGAGTAGGCGATGACAACATCCCGAACCGTCATTTTGAGCACGATCCTGACCTTGGCTCTTCCATCTGCCCAGGCCATGGCGGCGGACGGCTGGGGTGCGAGCTGGAGCTTCGGGCCGAGCACGTCGCGCATCATCTATGCCAGGACCACGCTTGTGCCGGGTCGCATCCCTTCGCTGTCGAACGTGGGCCCGCTGTTCATATGGCCGGGCATGTCCAACAGCCAGGGCGACCTGATCCAGACCACGGCGAATGCCTATATGAACAACGGCAACAGCTCCTACTGCGGCGCCACTGCCGACCAGTGGTGTGCGGAAGCGTCGGTCTTCGGCAGCTTCGGCCAGCGCAACGGTCCGGCCGTCGCCATCGACCCTGACGACCACGTCACTATCGAGTACACGCTGGAGGCGGACGGCAACACATGGACCCAGACAGTGACATCCCAGAAGCTGGGGCGGGTGGTGTCGACGCTGCAGAGCGAAAGCGGGCCCATGCCGGGTACTGGCTTCGGCTTCGCCACAGAGGCCCAGAATGACTCGTTCACCATCGACACCCAGTACTACCTGTGCACCGAGCTGCACTTTGCGGAGGCCGACCCGCACTTCGACTCAACTGGCGTGGGTGCAAACGGCGCGCAGTACGGCGCAACTGGCGTGGGTTCCGGCGCCGGTACCGCCGCGAACGTTCGCACTCCAGACGGTGGCTTCACGTGGCTGGTGGACCTCATCACGTTGCCCGCGATGAACCCGCAAGGGGCGCAGACCCCGCCACCCGAGATCAACTGCGAGAGCGAAGGAGCAGGTGGCGCCGGTGGAGCGGGTGCGACAGGTGGCGGCACTGGGGGGGCTGGCGGTGAGGGCGGCGTGGCGGGAAGCGCAGGATCAGGCGTCGGCGGCGCGGTAGGCAGCGGCGGTGCGGTAGGCAGCGGCGGTGCGGTCGCTAGCGGCGGCGTGGTCGGCAGCGGTGGGTTCGTCGGCGGACCCGACGGCGATGCCGGAGCAGTAGCAGTCGACGCCGGCGCACAAGACCCCGGAGGATGCGGCTGCATCGTTGGAGGTCGGTCAAGGTCGCCCGGAGCGCCGGCTGCGCTCCTCATGGCGACGCTGTTCGCACTTCACTCCCGACGACGTCGCGTTGGACAAGTGAGGACCACAACTGTAGTATGTGTTCAGGCGGACGCCGCTGGTAGCCACTACAGGGGTGACAGAGTAGTGTTCAAGATTCTGAAGACGTGGGCAGGCTACCGGTGGGCAGGCTACTGGCAGTTGTCACCCTTCGGGAGGCAGTCAGCATGAGTCTGAGTCGACGCTTTCTGGGTGACAACCGGCTCGGCAGCGGGGATCGAGTTCGACACCACCGCCGGAGCGACCTACGTCATCGAACCAACGTCAGATCCGTGCACCGTCGCCGGGTCAGAGGTCCGCGGCACGTGCAACCAGGGTCCCAGGACGCTTGGAACACGCCGCCTGGGACTCCCGAAGTCGAGAATGCCATGCAACTGGTACCAGGCCAGGAGGACGAGAGATGAGAACGCAGTCCAGTATCGACACAGCCCGATCAGCAGTCCCCTGCGGCACGCACGCCGCCACCCGTCTGGCGCGCGGCCTTTCAACCGCCTCGATGGGACTCGTCACGCTGATGGCTGTGCAGGCAGCCGGCGCAGCGACCATCACCGTGGACGCGTCCAATAGCCCGAGGGGCAATCCGCACTTCTGGTCCACCTGCGTCGGGACCGGCACGGCAAGCCTGACGTTGCGATCGGATCTGCAGACGCACTACAAGATTGGCAACCGCGAGCTCGGCATGCAGCAGGTGCGCGGGCACGGCGTCCTCAACGACGACATGGGCATCTACCAGGGCCCGGGAAGCTACAACTGGACGAACTTCGACACGTACCTCGACGCCATCGTCGCCGCCAACATGCGCCCCCTCATGGAGCTGAGCTTCATGCCGGCGGCCCTGGCGCGGAGCGGCAACAGCAAAGACCCTCCCGGCGACTTCAATGCGTACAGCGACTTCATCCGAGCCGTGGTCCAGCACTGCGTGGACCGGTTCGGCGCAGACGAGGTGGGGCAGTGGTACTGGGAGGTCTGGAACGAATGGAATTATTCCGGGTTCTGGACCGGCACGGAGGGGGACTACCTCCAGATGTACGACGCGGCCGCGACCGGTGCCACCGCCGTCCTGCCCAACATCCTCATCGGGGGGCCGGCCACGACCTCGGGCTCGACCAGTCAGATGACGAACTTCTTGCAGCACGTCCAGAGTACTGGATCGCGCGTCACGTTTCTCTCGTCTCACGCCTATGCGGGCGGCGGTGCCGACGGTCCGACCGCCATCGCTACCTTCGCCAGGAACGACAACAACGGGCGCGTGAACGTCATCACGCAAGCGGGCCTCACCTCGTCGGTGAAGTCGTTCAACACCGAATGGAACTCGTCGTACTCCGGGCAGGGCGGGAACGTCACCGCCGACAACTGCGTGAGCATGGACAGCCACGCGAATGCCCCGTTCATTCTCAAGACCGTGAAGCTCATCGCTGACCAAGTCCAGGGCGACACGCCACCGCTCGACGTGTTTTCGTACTGGGCGATGTCCGACGTCTTCGACGAGTCCAGCGGCCCCTCCGGCTCGTACATCCTCGGCCAGGGTGGAAACCTTCCGTTTGGGCAGGTTTTTGGCCTGATGACTTTTCAAGGCGTGCGCAAGGCCCCCTTCAACGCCTTCAAAATGCTCAACTACCTCGGGCCGGACCAGCTGGCGGTCACCGGCGGCACCGGCGACAGTGACGGTGTGGACGGCATGGCCGCCATATCCGCGAGTAGCGATGAGGTCGCCGTCATCGTCTACAACTACTATTCGACGGTCCTCAGCACGGGTTCCGAAAGCGTGACCTTGAACGTGGACAATCTGCCCTTCGCGGG
>CAZSVU010000282.1:0-11350 GCA_964610275.1 uncultured Polyangiaceae bacterium
GGGCCGGCTACGCCGACATGCGACCCAGCGCGCAGCTCCACGAGGGCCACTCCGACTGCGGGGCGGTCTCCTATTTTACCACCGAGGGCATTACCAACCTAGACGGCGTGGTGAACCAGGCGGCGCTGGAAGCGCTGAGCAGCGGTCGCCTCCTCGACTACTTGCGCCAGCACGACTTCGAGCGCGTTTACATGACGGACCACTACCACTCGCCGGTGTTCTTCGGGGCGGGATACCGCGAACACCTGCGCAACCATCCGGTGGATCGTCGCGCGGTCCGGTTGGTGCACAACGCCGCGGAGAAGGATCGCCTGATACGTCTGGACCAAGGCTCGTTCAGCCTCGGAGGCTGGGCCGGCCGCGAGCACTTGGGCGATGGCTGGATCTGGGAAACACATCCAAGAAACACCGGTTGGGCGCAGAGCATCGGATTCGAGTCTGAGCTGCTGTTCAGCCTCGAACGGCTGCCGGCTGAGGATGCGGCGCTGGTGCTCGAGCTTGCCGCTCGCGCGACCAACGAAGACGGTGTGCAGCCGGTATCCGTCTGGCTGAACCAGACTCGCGTCGCCGACCTGGAGGTGACCAGAAAGGGCAATCATCATCGCCTCTCCCTGGCAGCCGCCCGAGTGGGGCGAAACCGTCTCCACCTCGCATACGGTGCAGCCCAGGCGCGACCTCTTGGCGACCAGCAGGGACGCACCTGGTGGCGCGCGCTTCGCGGTCAACCCGTGGTGGCCGTGGCCGCGAATGCGTTCACTCTCGAGCAAGGTAGCGCCGTGGCCCTCCCACCCGTCGGTCCGGATCTGGGTGATCCGCGATCGGATCGACTCTTTCGCCAGGGCTGGCAGGTCGTCGACCGCGCAGCAGTTCCGCCTGCCATCTGGGCGAGTGAGCGGCGTGCTTCGATCGAATTCAGGGTCAAGAACCCACGCCGATGGCGCGCTCTGCTGTTGGCAGTGGGGCCGCCGCCACCGACGGGAGACGATCGAGACCAGACCGTCGAGATCTTCCTCAACGCGCGCTTGGTGGAAGAGCTCACGGTTGAGCAAGGAGCAATCCGATCACATCGCGTGGCGCTGCCACGCCGTGCGCTCAAGAAGGGCAAGAACCTGCTCAGCTTCGAGTTTGCCCGGCTGGGCAAGGATCCCGCCAACGGTGCGTCGCTTGCCGCTTGCTTCCAGCGCGTGGCGCTACAGCGGCGATGACGGCTGGCGGGTCGGGGTCTCGGCGAGTACCGGGCGAGCCCGACGCTCAACATCGCGTGAAGAGTTAACCGCGGTTGGCGTGGGCTGTCTCAGAGCGTCAGATCGAATACTCGGATCACCGGGAGGCGTCTGGCCTTGCGTCGGTGGCTGAATCAGCGCGGGCGATCTGCGAAGCTGATCGTTCACACCAACTCGGCCGCCAACGCCAGCGCTTCCTGCAGGCGGGAGTGTTGCTCGGTGAGTTGCTCCCGCTGCGAGCGTGCCTCGGCCACCACTTCCGGTGGGGCCTTGTCCACGAACTTCGGATTGTCGAGACGCTTCTGAAGCACCGCGAGGTCCTTCTGGACCTTCTTGATCGACCGCTCCACCCGCTCGCGTTCCTTGTCGGCGTCGACGAGGCCCTTGAGGCCCACCAGCACTTCGACCTCCCCCGCCACGGACAGTACCGTTCCGCGCGGTCGCTCGCCACCGGGGGCCTGCACCTCGGGTGCCCCGTCGGTGCGCACGAGAAACTCGATCGCGCGCGCTTCGGCCTGCAACACCTCGCGCAGCCCCGGGTCGGAAGTGCGGAAGGTCAAGGGTACGCGGGCAGAGCTGGCGACGCCGTGCTCGCTGCGGGCGGAGCGGGCCGAAGTGATCGCGCGCGTCAGGACATCCATGTGTCGCTCGGAGCGATCGTCGATGCGTCCGTCCTCCCGCGTCGGGTAGGGCGCGAGCGCGATGGATGCCGGGCGCGCCGCTGGTCTCGGGATCCGCTGCCAGAGCTCTTCGGTGATGAAGGGCATGTACGGGTGCAGCGCGCGGAGCGCGGTTTCGATGACGTGCGCCAGCGTCTGGCGGGTTTCGACCTGCTGCGCCTCGCTGCCCCCGTTGAACACCGGCTTGCTCATCTCGAGGAACCAGTCGCACAGCTCGTCCCAGAAGAAGTGATAGAGAGCGCTCGAGCCTTCGTCCAGACGGAACGCATCGATACCGGTCGTGCTCGCGTCGACCGCCTTGGCCAGTCGCGACAGGATCCAGCGGTTGACGACCAATTCCGGCTCTCGCGGTGGACCACCGTCCAGCACCACGCCTTCAATGTGGCCCAATGCGTAACGGACCGCGTTGTAAATCTTGTTGCAGAAGTTGCGGTAGCCCTCGATACGCTTCGGTGACAGCGCGATGCGTTTGGCTTGGGGGGAGTAGCTGCAGAGCGTCATGCGCAGCGCGTCGCCGCCGTAGGCGGGGAACCCTTCGCCCATCTGTGCCGTGGAGGGATAGGCCGTGCGGAACTTGGCCAAGGCTTCCTCCACCGATGCGCCCGGCAGCGTCTTCTTCACCATTCGCTCGAAGTCCGTACCCTGGATGAGGTCGAGAGGGTCGATGGTGTTGGCCTTGACCTTGCTCATCTTGTCGCCGTTCTCGTCCACGACCATGCCGTGCAGGAGAATGCGACGGAACGGGACGTCGCCCATGAAGTGCAGCCCCATCATCATCATGCGTGCGACCCAGAAGAACAGGATGTCGTAGCCCGTCTCCATGTCGTCGGAGGGGTAGAATCGTTTCAGCTTCACGCTTGGCTCGGGCCAGCCCAGGGTGGAGAAAGGCCAGAGGCCGCTCGAGAACCACGTGTCGAGCACGTCCGGGTCGCGCCTGAGCTCGGTCGATCCGCACTGGACACATTTCGACGGGGTGGCCTCGCGCGTGACCAGAATCTCGCCGCAGACCTGGCAGTGGAAGGCCGGGATCTGATGCCCCCACCAGAGCTGGCGGGAGATGCACCAATCCTGGATGTTGGTCAGCCAGTGCTCGTAGGTCTTCACCCATTCGGCTGGAACGATCTGCGTGCGCCCGGTGCGAACGGCTTCGAGCGCAGGCTCAGCCAGTGGCTTGGTCCTGACGAACCACTGCGTGGAGATGATCGGCTCCACGACGGCCCCCGAACGCTGGGACCGTGGCAGCGTCATCAAATGGGGCTTGCTGCCCCGCTCCAGGCCGAGCTCGCTGAGGCGGCGCTTCACGGCCTCTCGGGCATCGAACCGATCCATTCCCTCAAACTCGCTGCCGTTCTGGTTCAGCGTGCCGGTGAGGTTGAGAATGTTGACCTCTTCCAGTCCATGGCGCTTGCCGGTGGCGAAGTCGTTGAAGTCGTGGGCCGGTGTGACCTTCACGGCGCCAGTCCCGAACGCCATGTCCACCAGGATGTCATCCGTGATGATGGGGATCTCGCGATCGACGAACGGGTGGCGGAGCTTACGACCGTGCAGGTGCCGATACCGCGGGTCCTCGGGATGCACGGCCACGGCCGTGTCGCCGAGCATCGTCTCTGGGCGCGTGGTGGCCACCACCAGTTCGGTGACGCCCGCGTCGGGATCGGGATCGGCGACGGGGTAGGCGAACTCGTACATCTCCCCCTGGACGTTCTCTTCCGCGTCCACTTCCAGATCAGACAGCACGGTCTGCGACTCGACGTCCCAATTGACCAGGCGGGTATCGCGGTAGATGAGACCTTCCTCGTAGAGGCGCACGAAGGCTTCGGTCACGGCCCGGGTCATGTCCGGGTCCATGGTGAACTTCAGGCGGTCCCAGTCTGCAGAGCAGCCGAGGACGTGCATCTGCTCGATGATGCGTCCGCCGCTCTGCTCCCTCCATTTCCAGACGCGCTCGATGAAGCGCTCTCTACCCAGGTCGTGTCGTGACAGATTCTCGCGGCGCAGCTGGCGCTCCACCACCGTCTGCGTGGCGATACCCGCGTGGTCCATGCCCGGCTGCCACAGCGCGTTGCATCCCTGCATGCGCTTGTGCCGAATCAGGACGTCCTGGATCGTGCCGAACAGGGCATGCCCCATGTGCAGCGAGCCGGTCACGTTGGGTGGCGGCATCGACACCGTGTAGGGCCGACGCGGATCGTCCGCGTCGGTACTCGCGCGGAATACGCCTTCCTTCAGCCAGAACTCGTACCAGCGCTTCTCGACCTCCCCTGGTTCGTATGCCTTGGGCAGCTCAGCCATGCGGCGGAAGCTAGTGCTCCGCGCCCAAAGTTCAACCGCGATGTTTGCTGCTCAGCCGCCGATCGGCGCAGCGTTTGCGGTCACTCGCTCGTCAGGCGGCGGATCTCTTCTTGGATCATGGTCTCGGCGAGAACCGGGACCACTTCCCAAACGACCTGCTCGATGACTTCGCGGGATAGGGCCAAGACGCCCTGCACCTGGTCCTGGGTCAGGCCGAGTCCTTGGAGCTTGTCGACGAGCTCGCCGCTGGCTGCGGCCACGGCCGCCGCTGCAGGTGCCGGGGCGGCCGCGGGTGCCGCCGCGGGCGCCGGCGCTGGCCTGGCAGCAACCGGGGGTGCGGCAGGACTTTGCTGGGCCGGGGTTCCAGCAACGGGCGTGGGTGCCCGGGGCCGCATCGGTGCGGGCTGAACCTGAGGGCGAGTCGCCGCGGGAGCTGGGGCTGGTTTTTGAGCAGGGTGAGCGGCTGTTGGGCCGGGTGTCGCAGGTGTTCCGAAAGCTGCAGTCGGCGTCCGTGCTGGGGTTGCGGGTCGAACAGCCGGGGCAGCCTGGGGTGCTGGCGCTGCTGCAGGGGCAGGTCGAGCGGCCGGCGCTGGGGCGGGGGCCTCGGCCGACTTTCGCAGGACTGTCGCCACCTTGTCGATCATCTGCTGGGTGTCGAACGGCTTGTCCATGAAGTCGTCCGCGCCGGCCGACATGCCGCGCGCCCGGTCGTAGGGCTGCTGCTTGCTGGAGAGGATGACGACCGCGACCCGGGGTGCCGCACTCTTGATCGATTGGCAGAGGTCGTAGCCGCTCTCCGCACCAAGTCGGGCGTCGACCAGAGCGACCGCCGGATTTTCCGCCTTGACCTTCTCCAGGGCGTCTGCGGAATTCGCCGCGAGAACGGTGCGGTAGTCCTCACCACCGAAGGTGATTTCCAGCACCTTTCTCATTGTTTTGCTGTCATCGATCGCCAGGAGCGTCGTGGTCACGGGGCCTCCGAGTGCAATTTGACCAGGTGGATCATCCGGTCGTGCCGGAAAAGTGTCAAGGAATTCGCGGAATCGCGCCCGGTGTGGCCGGTACCCTTCTTCGGGCGGACCCGCCGCCGAGGCCCGCCGCGCTGTGGGTCACTTCTGGATGTGGGTGAGCGATGCGGGAATGGATGGTCAGGAGTGGCACCGAACACCCGTGCGCTCCGGTGTTCGCGTCGACGTCGCCAAGTGGGCTGCGTGCGGCAGGTGTCGATGACGGCGCCCCTCCGGGCTGCGCCCCGGAGGGGAGGCTCAGGTTTCATGCAGTCTCAGCAGAGCGGTTCGGCGCGTTTCGGAGGTCGAGCAGCGTTCCGAGGCAAGCGGCGGCGCTGGAGAGATAATTGCGCCCCTCCGGACTGCGTCCGGAGGGGCGCTTGAAGGTGCGCGCAGTCTCAGCAGAGCGGTTCGGCGCGTTTCGGAGGTCGAGCAGCGTTCCGAGGCAAGCGGCGGCGCTGGAGAGATAATTGCGCCCCTCCGGACTGCGTCCGGAGGGGAGCTTGTTGCCCCTCGGCTTCCGTAGCCCGCATGATAGGCGCCCATATGGCCCCCGATTCTTCTGACTCTGCCCGTTCCGACGTGGTCGAGAGCCCGGCTGACCGGGCCTTGTCGCATCTGCTCGGAGGTGATGGCGAGGCGGCACTACGGTGGGCGGCTGCGGTGATGCGCGCTGATCCGGCGCGGGCCGTGGGACTGTTGCTGACTGGGCAGGCACTGGCCACGCTCGCTCGACGAGACCTGGCCCTGGCCGTCTTGCGTCTGGCGTTCGACCAAGCGCTGGCTCAGGGCAACCTGCCGATGGCGATCGTCGGCTGCCGCGAGCTCGAGGAGTTGGGTGAGGAAGCGTCGGGACGGCTGGACGAGCTCGCGAAAGTGTTTGCCAAGGGTTCGGACCGACTCATGGAGACCGCCGCCCAGCCCCCCGCAATGGCACCTCTCGCGAACGAGTTTCGGCCGCTCGCTGACGCCCTAGCAGGGGACGCTCTGCTCGACGAGGTCGCGCTCCTCGTGCAGGAAGCGACTGAGACGCTCGCTGCCACCAGGCCCAAGCGTGGTGGCCCGAAACAGGTAGCGCCACAACACCTCTTCTCTTCCCTCGATCCTGCGGGACTGCGGGCGATGTTGAACATCTTCCAGGTACTTCGCGTTCCTGCCGGAGAGGTCCTCGTGCACGAAGGCGCGACCGGTGCCGAGGCCTACGTGCTGGCCCGAGGGGAGCTCGAGGTGCGGCGTGCGGGCTCGGGCAGTGAGGCGGCTGACGTCTACCTGGCTCGATTGGGTGCCGGCGCGCTGTTTGGCGAAATGGCCCTGCTGTCACGGTCGCCGCGTGCTGCGAGCGTGGTCGCCCTGCGGCCAAGCCTGGTGCTGGTTGCGCACAAGCAGGACCTGGACGGCGTTGCCGAAAAGCAGCCGCAGTTGGCTGCGGAAGTCGCCGCCCACTGCCGCCGGCGCATGGTCGAGAACCTCGTGCGGACCAGCGCCATTCTGAGCGCCATTCGGCCTTCCGAGCGCCCCGCTCTCATCGACCGCTTCGTGACGCGCGCCTTCGAGGCCGGTGACGTCCTGATCGCGCAAGGGCAGGAGTCTGATGGGCTCTACCTCATCGCGTCCGGCGAAGTGGACGTGGTGCACCAAGCCGAGGACGACTCGACGCACATTGCCCGACTCGGGGTCGGAGAGGTGGTCGGAGAGGTGGCCCTGGTGCTCCGGCGTCCCGCCACCGCCAACGTGACCGCAGCCATACCTACCGTGACCCTGCACCTGATGCGGGACCGGTTTCTCGAGCTCATCAAGCAGCACCCCGCCCTGCTGGCCCAGCTGTACGAGTTGGCAGTGAAGCGCGAAGAGGAGACCACGAGCATCGTCGCGCAAGAGGCGATGGACGCCGAGGAGCTCATCATCATCTGAGCCTCTCCCGGCCGCACGAGACGCCCTGGCCACACGGCACGAATGATCCGTGCGGGCGAATTTGTCGCGGCTGCCTTGACCAGCCGGTCGGGGGCGGCTAAGCCGGCGCCATGATTCTGCGTGCCGTTGGACGATTCCTGGGGCTGTTGAGCGTGGTCGCCGTGGGTTTGACGTTGGCGAACCCGGCGTGGGCGCAATCGAAAGTAGCCGTGGTCGACACGCAGCGAGCGATCATGGAGACCGAAGATGGGCTCCGCGCCCAGGCGACCTTGAAGAAGGTGTTCGACAGCAAGCAGCGGGAGCTCGACAAGAAGCAGACCGATCTGCAGAAGGAACGAGCCGACATCGAGAAGCAGCGAGGCGTCCTGAGCAAGGAAGCGCTGCAGAAGCGCATCGACCGCTGGCAGCGCGAGCTAGTGCAACTTCAGTCTGTGTTCGTCGAGTACAATAAGGAGCTGCAGAAGAAGCAGAACGAGCTCACGCAGCCGATCTTTCGCAAGACCATGGGCATCATCAGCCGTCTTGCGAGGCAGGACGGCTACGATCTCGTGGTGGACAAGCAGGCCGTGCCGTACGTGCGCAGCGACTTGGACCTGACCGATCGCGTCATCACCTTGTACAACCAGGGTGGTGGTGCGGACGACGACGCAGGGGGCGACAAGAAGAAGCCCGGCGCTGCCGGCCAAGCCGGCGACAAGAAGAAGTCGAAGTAGCGGTGGAGCGCCGTCGGAGTTGACCGCGCACAGGGCGAGCCGATGAGCGTTCCTCTGCCCCAGGGCGAGAAGTTGGGTCATCTCGCCGCTCGGCTCGGAGGAGACATCGACGCGCCCCTCCGCGACCGCGTGGTGTCGCGCCTGGTCGTACCCGAAGAGGTCGCCGCTGCCGACGACCTGTTCGTGCTCACGGCCGCGCGGCGTGTGTCGGACGTGCTGGCTTCGGCCGCACCCGTGCTCTGCACACCGGAGCTCGGCGGGCGCATTCCCGAAGGGCGACGGTGGGTTCACCCTTGCGTCATGTGGGCCGTCACGCAAATCGTCGGCGAGCAGGTCAGCCCTCGGCCAGGACGCGCGCGCTCGGCCGAGGTCGATCCCGACGCCGACGTGTCGCCCAGTGCGGTGGTCGGCAGTGGCGCGGTGGTGATGGCACGAGCCGTGGTTGGCCCGGACTGCAGAGTCGGAGAAAGCGCGGTGATTTACGGCAACGTGCGTCTCGGCGCACGGGTGACGGTGGGGCCGTTGGCGGTAGTCGGCCGTCCGGGGTTCGGCTGGACGCAGAGTCCCGAGGGAAAGCTCGTGCGAGTCCCCCAACTGGGGGGAGTCGAGGTGGGCGACGACGTGGAGATCGGTCCGCTGTGCACCGTGGATGCCGGGACCCTGGCGCCGACACGGCTCGGTCCGGGCGTCAAGCTCGACGCCCACGTGCACGTTGGACACAACGTGCAACTGGGAGCCCACACCATGGTGGCGGGACAGGCCGGTTTTGCCGGATCTGCCGTCATCGGTGCGCACACTCTGGTGGGCGGTCAGGCGGGCGTGACGGACCATGCCCGGGTGGGCCGCGGGGCGAGGATAGCCGCCCACAGCGGCGTCATCGGGGATGTCCCGCCTGGCGCAGTCGTGGCAGGATTCCCGGCGGTGGCGCGAGTAAGGTGGCTACGCGGGATGGCGCGCCTACTAGACACGAAAGCCCGCAGAAAGCGCTGACCTGCGCAAGCCCAGGCGACCCATGGCCAAGCCCGTACCGATCGAAATCCCCAAGATCCTGGAGATCTTGCCCCACCGCTTCCCGTTCGTGCTCGTGGACCGGGTGACCGATTTCGCTCCGGGAGAGTGGATCCGTGGGCACAAGATGGTGAGCTACAACGAGCCCTGGTGTCCCGGGCATTTCCCAGATCGACCGATCATGCCGGGCGTGCTGATCATCGAAGCGCTGGCGCAGATCGGCGGCATCCTGGCCTACGCCTCGGATCCCTTCGATGCGAACACGAACCTGATGTACTTCCTGGGGATCGACAAGGCGAAGTTTCGCCACACCGTCACGCCGGGGGATCGCCTCGACTTGGAGGTACGCGTGCTGCATCACCGGTCGAACGTCTGGAAACTGCGCGGCGAGGCCACGGTGGAGGGTACGCTCTCCGCGGAGGGTGAGTTGTTGGCCTCGATCGTCGACCGCCCTCAGTGAGCCAGCATGATGACCGGGAGCATGCATCCGACCGCCGTCGTGGAGCGCGGGGCTCGGATCGGTACGGAGGTGGGGGTGGGGCCGCTCGCCTACGTGGCAGGGGACGTCGAGTTGGGCCGCGGCAGCGTACTGTTGGCGCAGGCCACCGTGCTCGGCCCCACACGCATCGGCGAGCGCTGCACCATCCATTCTCACGCCGTTGTGGGGGGCGCGCCGCAGGATCGCTCGTATGCCGGGGAGCGCACGACTCTGGAAGTCGGCGACGACAACGTCTTTCGCGAGCACGTCACCGTGCACCGGGGCACCACCAAAGGCGGGGGGACGACTCGCATCGGCTCGCGCTGCCTGTTGATGGCGGGCGTTCACGTTGCCCACGACTGCCAGCTGGGGGACGACGTGGTCTTGACCAACCTCACGACTCTCGGGGGGCACGTGCGAGTGGAGAACAACGTGGTCTGCGGTGGACAGGTTGCGGTGGCGCCGTTCGTTCGTTTGGGGAAAGGCTGCTTCGTGGCGGGTGGCGCCATGGTGGAACGTGACGTCCCGCCGTTCGTGATTGCGGCTGGAGATCGGGCGCGCGTGCGCGGGCTCAACCGCGTCGGCCTCGAGCGTACCGGGGTCCCGCCGGCTTCCCGGATGGCTCTGCGCCGTGCGTTTCGTGCCATCTGGACGTCGTCCGAACGTTTCGCCGTGGGCCTGGCGCAGGCCGAGCAGCGGTACGGCACCGATCCGTACGTCCGACAACTCGTCGAGTTTCTCCGCGAGCGGACGCCCGCTTGAGACTCGCAGAGCGCTACTCGTCGTCCATCACCACGAACTCGACGCGGCGGTTCTTCTTGCGAGCTTCGTCCGTGAGTTTCTCGATCAGCGGCTTGGACTCGCCGTACCCTTTGGCCTCGAGTCGCTGAGGCGCGACGCCCTGGTTGATGAGATAGCGCCGGACCACTTCGGCCCGCTGCTGACTCAGTCGCTGGTTGACGTCCTCCGGGCCAGTATCGTCGGTGTGCCCCTCCACTCGCATCTTCTGGATTTCGGGATTGGCCTTGAGGGTGAGTGCCACCTGGTCGAGCAGCGGATACGATTCCTCCTTGAGCTGTGCGGACCCGTGCTCGAAGGGAATCACGTCGAGGATCTTCAGCTCCCCCTCTTCGTAGATCACGCGAGGATCGCCCGGATCGGGGCAGCCGTCTTCGTCTTGGAACCCGTTGATGGTCTCCTTGGCGTTGGGGCATTCGTCTTCGGCGTCCGGCACGCCGTCTTGGTCGGCGTCCGGATCCTCCTCGGGGCAGCCGTCCGAGTCCTCGTACCCGTCCCGGTCCTCGCGGTCGTTCGGACACAGATCGTCACTGTCACCGATGCCATCGTGGTCCGCGTCGTGCGACGTCGGCGTGTAGCGCAGGCCGATGAAGGCGCGGAACGTCGGCACTCCATAGCCGGCGAGCAGCCCCACCGCCGGTCCGCCGATGATCTCCCATTCGTGGGAGAAGGCCTGGCGTACGTATCCGAACAGCTCCAGCGGCACCTCCTCGTTGTCGCTCTCAGACAGCCCGATCGCGCCATCGAGCTCGACACCCATTTCGGTGCTACCTTCGATACCGCCGAAGCGGTAGCCGAGCGCGACCGCGTAGACGAACTCGTTGCCTTCCCTCACGTTGGCGAATTGCGCGCTTTCCCGCAACAGCACGCCGGCGTTGAAGCCGATCCGGATGCCGTTGATGAAGCGATGGTCCAACACGGCCTTGGGGACGAAGGTCACGTTCCGCGCTCCCCCCGAGAAGTCTCCCGTGTGCGTCGGTGCACGCAGCTCCGGGACCAAGGCGAGGCCGATGCCGCTGCCACGATCGGAGAGCAATGTCAGTTTGGGGACGAGGCGCACGTCGCCAAGTCCCGCAAACGAGGGATCGTCATCGCCCGTCTGCGCGACGTAGAGGGGCAGTCCGAGACCCACTGCGAAGGGCTTGGCCAGACTGACCGAGGCCAGCAGATCGACTCCGAGGCGACCGGCCACCAGCTGGCGGCTCACGTCGTCGTTGGCATCGACCACTACTAGTGGATT
>CAZSVU010000283.1:0-11300 GCA_964610275.1 uncultured Polyangiaceae bacterium
CCAACCCTGCGGTAACGGTGCACGAGTACGGCCATGCGCTCACGCTGACCGAGTACGGCTGGGTCGACCAAACGAACACGGGCTACTGGTGGGAATCGGTGGCCAACTTCGTGGCGGATACCTTCATGACCTCGTCGTTCTGCGCGGATGCCAGGAACAATTTTGGGGTCGCAGAGGGCCGCACGATCATCGAGCTGGATACGGTCATCGGCAACTCCCATTGGACCATCTGCATGAACCAGAACTACTACCAAGCGTGGCCGTTCCTGACCTACTTGACCCACAACCCGGATCACTATCCCGGACTGGGCAGAATGGTGCTTCCGAACATGTTTCGAAATCACCTCGGCAACAACGAGACGCCTCTGCACGTGCTCGAGCGGCTGGCGTCGCCGGTCACCGTGCAGACGATCCTGGGTCGCTACTGGGCACGCATGGCCTACTTGGATATCGATCACCCCCAGGCGCAGGATGAGTTTTTCGACGCGCGCAATGGATTGAACTTCAACAACCTGACCTCGGTCGGCAATGACACCTACGAGCCCATTGCGGGCCGTGAGCCGAAGTACGGGGGCGCGAACATCATTCCACTCGAGGTGACGGGCAACGGCGACGTCAGCGTGCAGGTCACCAACCTGGGCAACGGACTATCGGAGAGCAACTTTGCCGCCACCCTGTCCATTCGCTCCAGTGACGGTACCGTGCGCTATGTCGATCTGCCCAACGGCTCGGGCCAGGCGACCATTGGAGCGGGCGAGGAAGCGAGCCTGGTAGTGGTCAATACGCCGGACACGCTCTACATGTACGATCCTCAGAATGTTGGAGCGGATCCTTCGTCTGATCCCGAAAACACGGGTCTGAACTACCAGGTCCGAATCACGGGCGCGGTCCCGACAAACTAGTGCTCAGTCCCAGAAGTCGCAATCGTTGTCTTACGCTGGGCCGAACGTGAGCGTGGCGGCCCGGCGGAGGACAGCTCCGATGCGATCTGGGACAGAGCACTGGTTGGCTGTAGCGCCGCATCGATTCAGCAGGGCCACACCTTTGCCTCGGTCGACGCGTAGGTGCGGGCTCATGCTTGTGCCAGGCGTCGAGCCGTTCTCACCCACGCCAGCGCTCCCATCCGGCCATTCACTAGCGGCCTCTCAGCACATCGACTTCAAGTGGGCAGGGACTTGTACAGCGAGGGCAGACGCATGAAGCGACAGATCGATTCCGGTCACCTGGTCGAGACCATGGCACTGCAGTTGGCATGGAGAAGTCGTCACTGCGGCTGGCTCGGTCTGTTTGCCTTGCTCCTCGTTGCTGGCGGTTGCGGCTCGGACGGCCAGGAAGAGGACGCGGACGAGGTAGCTGAGGAATGCCCCTCGGGTCAGCAGGCGTGCGCCGGGCGGTGTGTCGACCTGTCGAGCGATGCGAGCAACTGCGGCACCTGTGCCATCACGTGCGGCGCCGGACAGATCTGCGTCGCGGGAATCTGCGCCGGTGACGGCACTGGCGGAGCCCTGGGCATGGGAGGCGCCCCTGGCGCTGGCGGTACCGCGGGCACTGGCGGCGCGCCTGACTCCGGTGGTGCGCAGGGCACGGGGGGTGCCGTGGGTTTGGGCGGACAGGCGGGAACGGGGGGATCCACGCCGGCCTCTGGAGGCGCCCCGGCCGCCGGCGGCCAGGTGGGCTCTGGTGGAGACGTCGGCGCCGGGGGATCCGGAGTCGGGGGCCGTCTCGGCATGGGTGGCGACGTGGGAACTGGCGGCGCCGCCGGCACCGGCGGCGACTCGGCCATGGGCGGACTCACTTCCGCCGGCGGCGTGGTCGGCAGCGGAGGCGAGCTCGGCACGGGCGGCGAAGCGGGCACTGGAGGGAACGTCGGCGTTGGTGGCGTCGTGGGCACCGGGGGCGAGGTCGGTACCGGTGGCAACGTCGGTACCGGCGGCGATCCCAGCACTGGCGGAACCGGAGGCGAGGGTCCGGTGGATTGCACGTTCGTTCCGGATCCGTCACTGGCTGCGGGTGAGACCGGCGCCGTCGTCGGCGCGACCGCGGCTCACAATCAGTGGCGGGTTCGAGTAGGGGTACCGCGCGTGCGCTGGAACGCGGAACTGGCGGCCGGCGCTCAGGCGTATGCCGACACCTGCCCCTCGGGCCACAGCACGTACGACTATCGCGCGGACACCGGCGGCTTTGCCTTGGTGGGTGAGTGTCTCTGGGGTGGGTCCGATGTGCTCGCGGGCATTGCAGCCTTCGTCGCGGAGCGTGCGGACTACGACTTCGGAACCGTGATCACCGAATCGAACTACCTGGACTTCGGGCACTACACTCAGGTCGTCTGGGAAGAGACCACGGACATCGGTTGCGCGGTGGGCGACTGCGGCACGTATCCCACCGTCTGTTGGTACGGCGCCACCGGAAACTACACCGGCGAGACGCCCTACGATTACTCCGAGGGCGAGTGCCTCGATCTGGACAACGACGATGCCTTCCAGTTCGAGGACGCCGACGATACGAATCGCGACGTGCAGTGATATTGCGATTGCGGACAGATGCCATGATGGCGGTCGTGGGCTGGGACCGTGTCGTTCAGGCGCAGAGCGAAGGTCTCCTCACCCAGCCGGGAGCACCTCCAGTCGAGCCGTCAGGGGAGGACTGCTCGTCCGAGCATGCGAGCACGACGCCGGGGGTCACGGCGACACCAACGGCCGCGTTGGATCTCGCCGGGTGCACGGTACGCAAGCACCCACCCTGCGGGGGGGAGAAGTTTGTCCCCCCCCTGTGATCACGCCTCCACGGGGCCTCACGCTTGGCGCCGGCAGCCGATGGGCGGCTATCCGGTGCACTCCACGCGGGCCGTGGTGGTCCACTCCACGCGGGCCGTGGTCAGGGTGAGTCCGAGCCGGGGGGAAGAAAATATCCCCTCCTCGCCGAAGACTCACTCCGCATAGACTCCACTTGGTCGCTGCGCACAGTGTCGTGGCTCTCGTCGTCATCCGCGGATCACGCCTCCGCGCGGTGGACATGGTGGAGCCCTCCGAGCTCGGCACGGCGACCACTCTGCCCGCTGTGGGCCCTGCAAACCTCGTCCATTGCGAAATCGTCGAGGTCCCTTCACGACTGGGCCGGCTTGACCGCAGACCGGGTCGCGGCCGCACCCGCCGCGTGGAGCGCACGGCTCGCGAACAGAGCCGACTTCTCGGATTGCAGACTCCTGCTCAAGTCAGGACCACCGAGCGCGGCAGCGAAGGAGGAATTCCTTCTTCCCGGCGAGCTGCAACTTTCCGAACTGGGGGGGAAGAAATTGCACCCCGCCCGCTGGACAGCGATCGGAGCCATTGTCCGAGCACACCGATCCACGTTGACCTCGCCCCCTTCCGCAATCGGTGGTAGCAGATTGCCACCGGGTCTCGTTCGCAGTTTCGCGCCGCCGGTGGGTTGTCGCGGCGTGCGCTTGGCATCATGGACGGAGCCCGAGGAGGGACTGCGATGACTAGTTGCCGAACTCTGGGTTCTGCGTTGTTCTGCTGCGCGGCGCTTGCTGCGTGGGGCTGTTCGGACTCGCGGAACGCAAGCAACGGACCCGACGGCTCAGAGGGCTCCGGAAACAGAACCAGCGTTATCGAAGAACCGCCGAGTACCGGTGGCACTGGAACCGGCGGCACGACCATTCTCGACGTCGTGCCGCAGGGCGATGGAGGCGAGGCCGGAGCCCTCGATCCTTGCGCTGGCGAGAACCCTCCCCCCGAATGTAACCCCCCCGAATGCGGCGACGGTGAGATCACCGGCGAGTTCGAGGTGTGCGACGATGGTCGCAAATGCGTTGGCGGAGTAGCTGCAGGGCTCATCTGCAGCCTACCCGAAGAGTGTGACAGCGGCGTCTGCGAGCCGGTCGGTGGTGACGGCTGCTCGGCGGCCTGCGATGCCATCGAGACCGACTGGGAATGCCCCGTGCCGGGCGCACCGTGCGTCTACACGGTGAAGTGCTCTGACGGCAAGATCGGGGGCGCGGAGCAGTGCGACGACGGTGGAGCCTGCGTCGGTGGGAGCAACCCAGGAGCTTTCTGCATACGAGACACCGACTGCGGCGACGGCGGTGTCTGTCAACCCGTTCCGGGGGACGGTTGCGACGGCTTCTGTCAGTTGGAGCCCGGCTACGCTTGCCCGCTGCCCGGTACCCGCTGCGTCGCGGCCGCGTGTGGCGACGGATTCCTCGTGGGCGGAGAGCAGTGCGAGCCCGGAACCACCAACCCGCCGGAAGCCTGTGGCGCCGATTGCACCATCGCCGACGCCTACGCCTGCACGTCGGATGCCACTACCGGTACGCTCCTGTGCGTCGTCCCCGGCTGTAACAACAACGGCATCGTGGATCTGGGCGAGGCCTGCGACGACGGCAACAACAACATGGGCGACGGGTGCACGCCGCTCTGCGCGCTGGAGCCAGACTGCAGCGCCGGAGCCTGCACCTCTGCCTGCGGTGACGGCATCAAGTTCTCCACCGAGGCGTGCGACGACGGCAACACGACCCCAGGCGACGGCTGCTCTGCCACCTGCGAGATCGAGCTCGGGTTCGCCTGCGACCTCGTCACCTCGACAGAGCCAGATTCGATCAGCATCCCCATCGTGTTCCGCGATTTCGCGGACACGCACCCAGACATGGAATTCGGGCTAGGTGTGGGAGGAGGAGGAGAGCCCATTGCCCTGGAGGACGGCGAGGGCGGCGCCCTGCGCATCGTGCGCGACACGCTCGGCACCCCCGCCGACGGCGTGCTGGACAACAAGCCCATCTACTTCGATCCCACCTGTGAGCCCGCCACGACCCCGGCGGAGGACAACTGGGACGCCAAGTGCACGGTCACGACCTGGGGCGCGGCCGAGTTTGCCCAGTGGTTCGTGGACTCGGACGTGAGCACGACCGTGGTCAAGGAGCTCGTGTTGCTGCGCACGGGCAGCAACCAATACGAGTTCGACAGCCGCATCCACCTCATCGACGGCACCGAACCCGCCACCGCCCCGGACGGCTTCTTCCCCATCGATGAGCTGGGCCTGACTGGAATGTCCTGCGATTCGGAGGAGATAGACCACAACTTCCACTTCACCAGCGAAGTCCGCTACTGGTTCGAGTACGATGCCAGTAGCGCCCCCACGCTCACCTTCAGTGGGGACGATGACGTGTGGGTCTACGTCAACGGCCAGCTGGCACTGGACATCGGTGGCATCCACCGCCGTGAGGAGAAGTCGTTCACCATCGACGCGGCCAACGCCACCGCGTGGGGACTCGTGGACGGCAACATCTACGAGATCGCGGTCTTCCAGGCCGAGCGCAACACGTGCCAGTCGAATTACTGGCTCACCCTGGCCGGCTTCTTGGTGACCCGCTCGACGTGCGCGCCCATATGCGGCGATGGCATCGTGGCGGGGAACGAGCTTTGCGACGACGGCGAGCTCAACGGCACCTACGGTCACTGCAGCATCAATTGCGATGGGCTCGGGCCGCACTGCGGCGATGCGATCGTGCAGAGCGAAGAGGGTGAAGAGTGCGACAATGGCACCAACCTCTCTGGCTACCAACGAGAGCCGGGCGATTGTGCTCCCGGGTGCGTTCTACCTCCCTATTGTGGCGACGGACAGGTCGACAGCGCATGGGGCGAGGTCTGTGACGACGGGGTGAACGACGGTGGCTACACCGAGTGCCAACCCGGTTGCCAACCCGGACCGCGCTGTGGTGACGGAATCGTCCATCCTGAGGGCGGTGAGGAGTGCGATGACGGCAACACTCAGGACGGAGACGGCTGCAACTCGGTCTGCATCATCGAGCAGGTCGAATAGCGTCTGCGCGCCGTGAGCGCGGTGGCCGGGTCGGCGTCATCCCGATGCAGAAGCGTCTGGTGTGTGCTCTGCGAGAGATGCTTCCAACGAGGGAAAGTCCGGATTGACGCCACTCGGTGGCGCAGCACTCTCAACGGAGTGCCGGGACGCCTGTCGGTGGGTCTCGAATATTCCAGTCGCCCGGGGTGAATTCGGGCCTCTGTGACGGATTCTTCAGTGAGGTAATCCTGCACCTGCCAGGCAAACGAGGCGGTGGGAACGGACTTGGTGCGATCCCACGAGGAGACTTCCGACGATGCAGGAGAGTAGGATGGCGCGCGTATCACGTTCCAAGATCTCGCTGAGTCACGGACTGGTTCTGTTTGGCGTCGTTGCGCTGGCGGGCGCGTGTGGAGGCAACGATGCGAAACAAGCTGTCGCATGCGATCAACCCGGTTTGGCCGAGGCTTGTAGCTGTTCTGGTCAGCCGAACGCTGGCACTCAAACCTGTCAAGACGACGGCTTCTGGAGCGATTGCGATTGCGGGACGGTGCACGGTGAGGGGGGTACGGGCACGGGAGGCAGTGACGCTGGCACGGGAGGCGCAGCCAGCGGCGGAGTGTCCGCAGGGAGCGGCGGGAACGTGGTCGGGAGTGGAGGCGTCGTGGTCGGCAGCGGCGGGACCGGTACCGGCGGCGCCGCGGTGGGCAGTGGCGGCAGCGGCACCGGGGGCGCTGTGGTCGGCAGCGGCGGCAGCGGCACCGGCGGTGATGTAGTCGGCAGCGGCGGCAGCGGCACCGGCGGCGACGTGGTCGGCAGCGGCGGCAGCGGCACGGGCGGCGATGTGGTCGGCAGCGGCGGCAGTGGTACCGGCGGTGATGTGGTCGGCAGCGGCGGCAGTGGCACCGGCGGCGACATGAGCTCGGGTGGAGAGGCTGGCTCGGGCGGTGACGCGGGCTCGGCTGGAGCGGCTGGCACGGGCGGGAACGCGGGGTCTGGCGGATCGGGGGGGCCGACGTTGCCTCCGATCACGGACTACTCTGACGACGGTCCTTTCGCGACGACAGTGGACACCAACGTCGGGCCCGGGGGCGGCTACACGGTGTTTCGACCTGACCCCCTCGGTCAGGACGGATTCCTCCACGCTCCCATCATCTTTGGCCCGGGCATTGGCCAGTCGGTAACCGTGCACACGACGATGCTGACGAACTTTGCCTCGCATGGCTTCGTCGTGGTTGGCACACCGGTGCTCAGCGGGGGTCCGGGTGACGCAGGCAATCGCGCATCAATGCAAAACGGGCTGGACTGGATCATCGAGCAGAACAGCACTCCGGGCATCTACCAGAACAACCTGTGGGTCGATCACGCAGTTTCGATGGGGTTCTCAGTCGGCGGCACCGCCGCCGTGGAAATTGGCGGGGACCCGGCCGTGGCGACGGTCGTTTCCATCCACGGCCACACCGCATCGGCCGCGTTGCATGGAACCATGCTGCAGACGACGGGAACTGCAGACACGGTGGGATTGCCCATGCAGCAGCAGACCTACGACATGTCTCAGGTACCCACCTTCATGGCGACCCTCACCGATGCGCCCCATACGTATATTGAGCAGAACGGCGGAGGTGAAGAGCGGCCCGCCATCGTCGCGTGGATGCGCTATTGGATCTATGCGGACACGGGAGCAGAGCCCTACTTCTACGGAGACGACTGCGTCCTCTGCCTGGCGCCTTGGGAGAACCCGCAGCGCAAGAACTGGGACTGACGGCCTCTCGTTCGCTTGCTGCAGGTCAGAAGACGGCGGTCTCCCGTTGGCACATCGCGCTGCAGCCATCGCAGCTCACCCAGTTGCCGTCGTCGCACTCCTCGTAGGCGACATCGATGACTCCGTCGCCGCAGTAGCCCAGGCGCCCCAGCGTGCAGTCGAACTCGCAGTTGCCGTTGCGGCCGTTCTCCGCGCCGTCGTCGCACTCCTCGTACTCGGACTGCACGACGCCATCCCCGCAGTACGGTCCGATCCGCGAGCAGTCTAGCGACGTCCGGACCCCGACTGTGCAGCCCGGGGCACACTCACCATAGGCGCCATCGTTTACGCCGTCGTCGCAGTCCTCTCCGTACTCCGGCTGCACCTGACCATCACCACAGTACGGCTGCATGCAGTCAGCAGAACACCCACCCAGACGACCGTCGTTGACGCCGTCGTCGCACTCTTCCCCGTACTCTGGCTGCACCAACGCATCCCCACAGTGCGGAAGCACGGCAGAGACTCGGTCGCAGGGCAGGCCGGGCGTGAGGCACAGGTATCCGAGTTCGACCGCCGTGCAGTCGGCAGAGCAGCCGTCGCCGCCCACGGCATTGCCGTCGTCGCAGTGTTCTGCGTAGGGGCTGACGGAGCCGTCACCACAATCACCAACCGCAACGCAGGCGTTCTCGGGGGGGCCGCACTGAAAGCCCGGCTCTACCTCACACGACTCGGAGCACCCGTCCCCGTTTTCGGTGTTGCCGTCATCGCACTGCTCGTCGTCATCGAGCGCACAGTTGCCGCACTCAGTGCAAGGGCTGCCCGGGCGGAGGCAGCTCCAACCAGGCTCGATGCGGCACCGGCTGTCGCACCCGTCGCCGGGTACGGGATTGCCGTCGTCGCACATCTCGCCGGAATCGATCTCACCGTCGCCGCAGGCCGGTCCCGACACCGCCACCAGCCGGTCTCCCGGGCAGTGAATGACCTCGGTGACGTCGGCGCTTGCCGCGCCGGCCGAGGAACCTCCGGCGCCGCGGGTTAGACTCGACCCCCCGGCGCTTCCGGCCTCCGACGGCAGCTCGGTTGCAGCCGTGCCGGACCCACCGCCGGAAGAGTCTTCCTGCCCACGGGTCGCATCGGACCGCGCCACGCTGCCTCCGCATCCGGCGCCGGCGCCGGCGCCGGCGCATACAACAGCGCTCGCCGCCAGGACTGCAAGGACAAGAGTATTCCTCATGGCGCCCGATTTGCTCACCAGCACTGGGGGTCAGCCGGACGTTCCATAACTGACTAGTACTGGGCGACGTTCTCCAGGTCGACGATGTTGATGGGAGACAAGATTTCCGGTTCGACGCGCTCGCGGCGGTTGAGGCCGCGCACGACGGTGCGCATCAGAATGCGGCCCATCTCCCTGGGATTGGTGTTCAGCGTCGCGGTGAGCGCGCCCTCCCGAATCGCCTGAAGCGCCGTGCGGGTGCCGTCCAGGCCGACGACGAAGATTTCGCCCCGGCGCCCGGCGGCTGCCACCGCGTCGCTCGCGCCCAGCGCCATTTCGTCGCTGACCGCATAGATCGCGTCGAGCGAATGCTTGTCGAGCACCCGTTCGACCACGCGGCGCGCCTTGTCGCGCTCCCAGTGGGCCTGCCGAGCCGCCACGACGCGCATCTTCGGATACCGGGCGATCTCGGCTTTGAACCCGGCGACCCGATCGAGCGAGGAGGTGTCGGTGAGGCCCTTGAGGACGAGGATCGACCCGCGGCCCCTGAGCGTGCGCGCCAGGAAGCGGCCCACCGCGCGCCCCGCTTCCTTCGGCCGGTAGCCGATGTAGGAGACGACCTGCGCTCCGTCGATCTTCCGCGGTACGTTGAAGAAGAAAACCGGGATGTGCGCCCGGTTGAGCTCGCGCACTACAGGAAGTATCGAGTCGGACTGCGGGGCGAGGGCGACGGCGTCGACTCCGCTGCCGATGAGCGAGCGACAGATGCGCGCCAGGGCGCGGTGGTCCGACTCCTTGTCGGGAGCGCGGGTTATGAGCGTGATGCGGCCCAGTTGCTCGATGACGTCGCGCACGCCAGTGAGGATATCGACGTAGTAGGAGCTGGTGAACGCCGGTGGGCAGTAGGCGAAGCGGATGGACTTGCGCGAGCGGACGAGCGAGACCACGACGCGGTTGCGGCCTTCTTCCTTGGCCAGATAGAGCGCCTTGTCGGCCCGCTCGATGAGCTCGGACTTGCTCTTGGCGTGGGCTGGCAGCCCGGCCACGCCGATGGAAATGGTGAGCTGCACGCGGTGCGAGTCGGTTGCGCCGCGGAACGGCAGCTCGGCGATGGCGGTCCGAATACGCTCGGCCAGCGGCGCTATCTGGTGCGGCGAGGCCTGCGGTAGCACGAGCACCATCTCCTCGCCGCCGTAGCGCGCTGCCAGATCGTAGCTGCGAATGCTCCTCTTGAGCACGTCGGCGATCTCCTTGAGGGCGACATCGCCCTGGGGGTGGCCAAAGGTGTCGTTGTACTGCTTGAAGTGATCGATATCGATCATCATCAAGCTGACCGGGTAGCCGAGCCGCTGGGCGCGATCGACCTCCTTGGTGAGCGCCTCCTGGAAGTAGCGGTGGGTGTGGAGGCCGGTGAGGCCGTCGAAGTTTGCGAAATTGGAGTAGACGGAGATCTTGTCGAGATGGACCATCTGCTCGACGAGCAGGACGAGGCTGGCGCGCACCGGCTCGATGGCACGGACGGCGGCGGCCCCGAAGCTTGCGGTGCGCCGGCCGAGGACGAGCAGCCCCAGCGGTTGGCCGGCCTTGTGCAGGGGCACGACGAGCAGCCCGCCGATCTTCATCCCGCGAAGCTCGTCGGGAAGGGAGGGGACGCCTCCCTTCTCGAGGGAGGCGACCGTGAGCGGCTTGCCCGAGCGTAGGGGCTTGGTACGGTAGCGGGCGAGCGCGGCGCAGAGCCTGTCGGCGAGCGGAGCACTCAGCCCCGGATGGGCGAGCAGCGTCGCGCATCGCTCCTCGTCCTCCCAGCGCGCGAGCAGAGCGACCTTTGAGCGGGTTCTCCTGCACAGGAGCCCCGCGATGTCGCGCAGCGCGTCCGCGGCGTCGGCGGTGGATAGGACGAGTTTCTCGACCTCGGTCTGCAGCTTCCTGGCCCCTCGCATGTGGGATTCAGTCCACTAGTCTAGCCTGTTTGCAGACCCGGTCGACCAGTCCGACGAGTTCGCGGTGCGGTGGTCCGTCGATTGATTGGCCAACAAGGAGGGATCACTCCGGGGTTTGGTCGCAGCAGCAGCAATGGGCGCAGTATTACAGCATACGCCTTCACCTTCACTCAGTCCGTTCCGGACAACGCGTCGAATGGCGGCCTCGGCACCCTCCTGCCCGTTCACCCTTGCCGAGCCGCGCGGCGCCCCCATCCTCGACTTACATCTCCCTACCCGTGGTCATGGCTGGCGGGTGGGGCCGACGAGCTCGGGCTGAGCGTGGCCAATGTGTTCGAAGTTCGCCGTGTTTCAGCCCGAGCGGTGCGCCACCGAATTCAAGCACACGCTGATGCTGGCGCGTCTCACGAGCAGCAGGCGGCCGTGCGGGCCCAGTCGTGGAGAGGGATTGTCGTGGACGACGAGGTCTGCGACGACGTACTGCTGAACGGCACCTGCGGCCACTAAATCAGGGAGCGTGAATGTCGATCACTGCCCGGACCTGCTTTGTGCGCCGGCCGTTTGGGGTGGGGCCCCTCCCACGCGCAACCCCCGCGTGCATGCACGCGGG
>CAZSVU010000284.1:0-11253 GCA_964610275.1 uncultured Polyangiaceae bacterium
ACCTTCCCCTCGACCTTCCCCTCGACCTTCCCCTCGACCTTCCCCTCGACCTTCCGCCCGACCTTCCCCTTCCCGTTGCCTCGCCCTCGCCCCGGTGCACTCGAGACGAGTTGCGCCGCCGACGCCTCTGCCAGGCGCAGCGCCTTGTCGGTCTGGCCCTGCATCTCGGCGAGGAAACGGCTCGGGATGGACGGACGAGCTTGCCCCCACTTCATGCGACTCTTGGCCAAAGTGAGCGTGAGCGTTTCTCGCGCTCGGGTGACACCGACGTAGCAGAGGCGGCGCTCCTCGGCGATTTCCCGACCACCGTCAGCGAGACATCGGCGGTGCGGCAGCAGCCCTTCCTCCATACCGACCAGGTACACGTGGGGAAACTCGAGTCCCTTGGCACTGTGGAGCGTCATGAGGGTGACGGCGTTGGGACGACGTTCGCCGTCGCCGTCATCCGTGCCGGACTCGTCCCGTTCTGCGAGTGCCATTTCGTCCAGGAAACCGCGGAGCGTGGGCTGGCGAGTCCTCGACTCGTACTGTCCAACCGCATTGACGAGTTCCTCGACCGTGCTCCAACGGGATTCGACGTCCGCAGGATTCGAATACTGACGCCTGAGCTCCGCTTGATAGTCCACCGTTTCCAGGAGCTCCGTCACGAATTGCGCTAGCGATCCCCGGTGTTGGCCTGCGTGCAGTGATTCGATCGTGTTCACGAACTGGGCAACGCGCGCAGCGGTGGGACGCGCGACGCCGTCGATGCTCGCCGCGTGAGGAAGCACATTCCACAACGGCTCACCCTTCTGCACCGCGTGCTCGAGAAGCGTCCGCACGGCCGTCGCGCCGAGCCCTCGGGGCGGCGTGTTGATCACTCGCAGGAGCGAAACCTCGTCCGGCGGATTGACCACGACTCGCAGGTAGGCCGTGACGTCCCGAACTTCCTTCCGGTCGTAGAAGGAGAGGCCGCCCACCAGGAGATAGGGGACGCCCGAACGACGCAGCTCCATCTCGAAGGCGCGCGGTTGCTCGTTGGTGCGAAACAGAATCGCCAAGTCTCGCGGCTGCATGCGCTCTTCCGGTGGTGCGGTCAGGCGCCGCTTGATGTCGCGCACCACCGCCTCGGCTTCCACGGTTTCGTCCTCGAGGCGAACCAGCCGAGGGGAAGGGCCGTCGGGACGCTGCGGCTTCAGAGCCTTGGGGTGACGCGTCGAGTTGTGAGCGATGAGGCGGTTGGCGAGCTCCAGAATGGGGCCCCGAGACCGGTAGTTGTCCTCGAGCTTGATGATTTTCGCCTCCGGCCAGTCATTGGCGAAGCGCAGGATGTGCTCCACCTCCGCGCCTCGCCAGGCGTAGATGGATTGATCGTCGTCTCCCACGACGCACAGGTTGCGATGCCGTTCAGCCAGGGCACGAGCGATGCGGTACTGCAGTGCGTTGGTATCCTGATACTCGTCGATCAACAGGTGATCGAAACGTGAGGCCTCGACGTGCCGCACGCGGGGGAAGCGCTCGAAGAGGTCATCGGTGCAGAGCAGCAGGTCGTCGAAGTCCACGGCCCCCGAAGCGCGCAACGCTGCCTGGTAGCGCCGGTACGCCAACGCCGCGAGGCTCTGCCGGTCACCCTCGGCGAACTCGGCGGCCTGGTCCGGACGCACGCCACGATTCTTCCACGTGCCGATCTGCGCCAGGAGGTCCCCGGGCCGCAACCGGTCGTGCCCGACGCGGACATCCCGCAAGGCCGCCCGGGCCGCACCCTCCTGATCCCCACGGTCGTAGATGGAGAACTCCTTCGGATAGCCGAGGTGATGGATGTTTCGCCTGAGGATGCGGACGCAAAGCGAATGGAACGTGGAGATCTCGGGCACCGCGGCCGGGGCTCGGTTGCGCCGGCGGCGCCGCAACAGCTCGCTGGCGCGCTCTTTCATCTCGCGTGCGGCCTTGCGCGTGAAAGTGACGGCCAGGATGCGGTCTGGCTTCACTCCGCTGCGGATGAGCTCGACGATCCGATACGTGATGACACGCGTCTTGCCGGTGCCCGCACCGGCCAGCACCAACAGGGGACCCGAGCGGGTGGTGACGGCGGCTCGCTGCGCGGGATTGAGTGAGGCGGTGAGAGCCGGGGTGACCGAGCGCTGTGGGACCGTCGGGGCGCGCATGGGCGGCGGGTATAGCGGCAGGCGCCGCTGGACGCACGTGCAGAGGATCGGCGTTGCGTGTTTACTCGGCCACGGCTGGGGCCGGCCACGTCAACGCAGCTTGCTCCGTTGTCGGGATGCGTGCGCGCACGAGACTCTTGCCCCCAAGGATGATGGTCGTGCCCAGACGCGCATCCCCCGGTGGAGACCCACCGAGGGATGGTTCAAACCGCGTTGAGCTACATGTTGGCGAACATGGTCATGCCCCCGGCGAAGAGGAGCCAGATCATGACGAACACGAGGTACAGGATCAGGAAGACCCAGCCGAGGATCACGCAGATCTTGGCGATCTTGAGGTTCTTCTCCACGGTGGCGACATCGCCCTGCGCCAACGCCTGCTTGGCAGTGTGCGTCATGTAGATCGGCACCAGGCCGAGCAGGCCGCACCCGCAGAACAGGGACAGAATCGACAGAATGAACCACTTGCCGACTGTCTTCTCGAGTTCACCGCCTCCACCGGGCATGCCAGGGGGTGCACCGCCTCCAGGGGGTGCCATCGGAGCACCGCCGGGGGGACCCATCGGGACTCCGCCGGGCGGAGCGCCAGGCGGTCCACCATAGGGAGCGCCTGCGGGAGGTGCCCCTCCGGGCGGCTGACCATAGCCACCAGGCGGCGGCCCATAGGCACCGCCCTGAGCTTGAATGTTGTTCTGAACCTCGTGGTTCATCATGTGTGAGCTCCTCTTCCGCTGCGTACTTCCGGATTGGTTGCTTACGTGGCTTCCGCCGGCATCCCCCTCGGGAACGCCCTCGACGGATTCGCCGAGGGTAGACCGAAAGAGTCGCCGATAGCCAGTCTGGTGTATAAGGCGGGTCTCCGGAGCGGAACCCTTTGAAATGCTGACGGATTTGTTCCGGTTGGACAGTCGGTGCCGGGCTGAGCGAACGGTGTGCTTTGCGCACGGAGCGCTCGGTGTGGTCGCCATCGCCGGGCTGGCGGTGGGGCTCGGGGCCTGCAAGGAGAAGCGCGTGGAGCACCAGGTCGCGGACGAGACGCCGCAGGTCTCCCGCGGTGAGCGGGTCGTAGTGGAGCAGTCCGCGGCCGAGTTCTTCGAGGGCCAAGTGGTTGGCGTCGAGGACAATCGCTTGCGGGTGCAGACTGCCGACGAGGAGGAGTCGGTCGACGTCGCCACGGCGGATGCGTACCGCCTTCCACCCGCAGATCGCGACTTCGCCGTGGGCGACGTCGCGATCTGCGGTATGGCGCCGGCGCGCTGGCGCGCGTGCCGCGTGCAAACGCTGAGTGCGGACACGCTGGTGGTTGAAGGTGCCGACGGCAAGCAGTCGCGTCTGCCTCGTGCTCGGGTACTCAACCCCACCAAGCTCACGGAGCTCAACCTGCGGCGCCACTTCGACCGAGTCGAGAAGCGGCGCGCCTTTGCCCGAGCGGTGGAGCGAGCAGGAATGCCCCGTCCTCCCGAGGGGTGGCGGCCGTCGCCACACGAGCGGGTGTTGGGATATCAGGGGTCGGCTTGGTACTCCGCGTCCATTCACGAAATCGAAGACGACGCGCTCCACGTGCGTTGGCAGCCCGACGGGCGTGTGACCGAGCTCACCAGGCCGCATGTCGTTCCTGAGCCACCGTACCAGCCGCTGCCGGCGAAGGGCGACTTCGGACTGCTCCGGCCCAAGCGACCCGCGCAGCCGTGGCAACCGGTACGCGTGGTCGCCTCGAGCCCCGAAGGGTTCATCGTGGTCGGGGTGGACGGACAGCGACGCCCGGCGGAACCGCGTGACGTCGTTCCGCTACGTTGAGCTAGCGTCGGGGCGACAACAGTCGCGTTGCGACCAAGCCTTCGGCCTCCCCAGACTGGGTCCTCAGCTCGGCGCGAACCTGGAGGGTGCCGGAGCGCTCGAGGGCACAAGCTCGCGCACTGGTGGAGTGGTGACCGCGCGAAAGGGCCAGCTCTTCTCCACCATTCGCCTCGACGAGACGGATTTCCGCGCCGCGAGCGCCAGCGCCGAGCGCCAGCGTAAAGTCGACACAGCGGCCAACCGGGACTCTGTATTCCATGCGCTGCACCTCGACAGGCCCCAGGGAGAAGCTGCGCGCCGCTCCCACCTGTCCCCCACGGCTGATGACGCCGCGCGAGGTCATGCGGTGAAGCAGCCTGCCCGCCGCCAGCGGGTGGCTCTCGAGAAGCTTCGGAGCTCCGGCTTCCTCGCGGAGCTCGACCAGGAAGGGACCGGGCAACGCGAGAGCCTCCGCGTCCAGCCGGTAGGTGCCCCGAGGGCCACAACTGAAGAGCCGGGTGGTGGCCGTTGCGCGATCGTGGGCTACGAGCCTTCCGGACGGTGCCCAGAGCCAGGTCTCCAACCCCCGGACGGGATGACCGCCCAGCACATCCAGCCGGTGGCACCCGGCCGGGAGCGAAACGGTGACGCTGCGGCGGCGACCGATCGCCAGCTCCCCGCGACCGACGACCTTTCCAGGTCCATATCCGGCCCGTGCGAGCCTGGCCGTGTGCTCGCGTTGGACGTCCGCCAGGGGCAGCGTCGGAGCCAGGTCGTGGACCAGGGTGCGCCCGTCAAATTGCTCGATGCCCTCTTCGACCGACCGCGACAGCACGACCGCGGCCAATCCTTCCCCGGAGTGTGGTCTGATCTCGATGGTGACGGGGGTGGCGGTGGCAGAACACAAGAGCAGGGCACGGTCGCTGCCCGCAGCCCCAGCGCGACCGAAGATCCGCCCTTCGCCGTCCATGACCGAGACGTCCAGATGGGCGACCTCTTCCGAAGGAATGACCAGGACGTCGATGCAATGATTCGCCTCGACGTTTGCAGACACGACCGTTGGTACGGAGGGAGCGACGGGCACGGCGACCCTGCGCAGGTCCTGCCACGATGCACCGAGCTGGCGTCGGCGCGCTTGGAGTTTCTCATCCAGGCCCGGCCAGGCTTCGAAGCGATTGGCGTCGCGCGTGGCGCCGTGTCCCAGGTTGAGCGCCGCTGCCACCCGCGCAGCGCTCGCCGCCGGTACCTCGAGCGCTCCCAATGCGACCAGGCCGTGACCTGCGGCCACGCGAGCCACCACGTAGAGGCGACGAGGGTGAGGAGGACAGACGAGCAGCCCCGGGGTCTTGTCGGGCGCTTCGTCAGCTCCCCAAACCTGCCCATCTTCACCGTAGGCGAAGAGGTCGACGTCCTGCACGGATTCGGAGACCCTGGCGAGCAGTAGGGCGCAGGCCTCGTCGGGGACGCTGAGCATGTGCTCGAGGCGATCCCCCGGCGCCGCCGCTTCGGCAGCCAGGATCTGCAATTGCCCGGCGCCTGCCTGGCGAGCCCGCTGCGCGGCTGGCCCGAGCCATCGCAACCCGTCGAGTCTGGTCTCGACCGCGACGAACTCGCCGGGGCTCGTGGCGGCCGGAGGACAGGGACGGGGCGTGCAGGCGGACAGCAGTGCGGCCGTGACGGCGCCAACCCGGTGGGTCCGGTACGATCGGCGGCTCATGGAACCCCCGTGTCCAACGGACCGGGCCCCGTGTCCCAAACGGCCAGGAACCACGCCAGACTCCCGCCGCGGGCACTGACTTCGACCAGCGCGTGGTCGTCTGGACCGCTGCACATGCCCAGGGCGGTGCTGCGACCGGTCGTGCCGCCGTGGTTCCGGTGGGCACGGCCACCGACGTCGACGCTCAGCAAGAGCCCGGCGGGATCGCCGCGAAACACCGCGGCCGTCACCAAGTAGCAGCGGCCGGGGACCAGTTCGACGGGCAGGGTGGTCTTGCCGCCCACCCCCATGGCTTGTTGCACTGGCGTACCCAGGTGCCCTCGATGACCGTGGTTGAGCAGCGCGTGTGACACGAGAGCACGTAGGTCGTGTGACCAGTGTCGGGGCAATCCTCCGGGGGAGCTCCAGCGCGCGTGGAGCACCGTGACTTCGGAGCGAGGGGAAGCTCCGGAGTAGTGCAGCGCGATGACATCCGGGCGTCCCACACACACTTCGACGGTGGCGTCGGCGCTGCTGCCGTGGTCGCTGGCCGCAATCGCTCCTGTGCGCGGCCAGACCAGGTCGAGATCGATATCCACCCCGCGCGCAGCGCCGGAAGGCGTGGGTGGCGCCAGCACGGCGACGCGGTGGCAACCCTCGTCCAACCGCAGGATGGTGCCACCCGTTCCGGCGTAGCCACTGCGTATCGTCGACTGGTTGACGTCGTAGGCCCCTTCGCGCTCGCAGCGTCGGGCGAAGCGCTGGGCACGCTCGTGCAGGGGCGGGGCCCGTGGCTTGGGTTCCTGGTCGTAGCGCTCGCGCGCCGGTCCGGGATCACGGTGCGGAAGGGCTTTTCGGAGGGAAGGCAGCGGACGTGCAGACTGGGCCACGATGAACTCGACGACCGCTCGGGGTGACCGCATTTCGACGGCCAGGCGCGAAAGCGCTTCGCGTTCCGCCCCACACCGCGTCACCTCAGCGGCGCCCGCGACACTCTTGTGGGGCGTCAGGTCGCGCGCGCTGAGCCGCGTGTGAGCCTGGGGAAGGAACCGCAACAGGAACGCCGAGTCCACGACGCTGAGGGCTGCGACGGTGACGCAGTGGCCGGCCCGCGCGTCCAGGCTGGACGCCGCCAGGGGGATGCGCCGGTTACGGTCGCGTTCGACCAGTCGCGGGGGCAAGCGGGCGACCCGTGCTTGGGACGCCCAGACGGATTCCAGCGTGGCCACGTCTTCTGTCAGACCGGCACGGACCGGGGGTGAGGCGAGCAGAACGGCAACCAGCAACAACCAGCAGGAGTGCTTCCCCGGGCGGGTCGACGACTGGGTCGGCCCGTCCTTGGTGGAAGGCGGCAGATGGCGCATCGCTGTCAGTACAGGGCTTCTATCACGCTTCGGTATCGGTCCGCGACGGCTTGACGCTTCACCTTCATGGAAGGCGTGAGCAGGCCATTCTCGATGGTGAAATCCGCCTCGATCACGGCGAAGTCGACCGGTTTCTCGTAGCTCTTGAACTGGGCACTGCGTTGGCTGAGCTCTGCGGCGAGCAGCCGTTTGACGGCTGGGTCGTTCGCGATCTCACCCAGAGGTTCCGACTGCGTTGCTGCCCAGCGTTCGAGGGCTTCACGTTCCGGAACGACCAGTGCCACGTTGTGGGGTCGGTCCGCGCCATAGAGCATGACGTTGGCGATGAAGGGCGAGAGCTTGAGGTCTTCTTCGAGCGGCGAAGGTACGACGTATTTGCCGTTCTCGAGCTTGTACTGTTCCTTGATGCGTCCGGTGATGAAGAGGTAGCCGTCGTCGTCCAGGCGACCGAGATCGCCGGTGCGCAGGGCACGGTCCGCGGTGAACATCTGGACGTTGTCCTCGGGGCGGTTGTGGTAGCCCAGCATCACGTTGGGACCCTTCACCACGATCTCGCCTTCGCCCGGAGGAGCGCCCTCGGCCGGCTCGATGCGCACCTGGACGTCCTGCATCGGGCGTCCCACGCTGCCCATCTTCCGATGGGCGGGGCAGTTCGAGCTCACCACGGGGCTCGTTTCGGTGAGCCCGTACCCCTCGTACACGGCGATGCCCAGGGCGTCGACGAACTCGGCGACCTCCTGGCTCAAGGCGGCGCTACCGCTCACCGTGTACTTGAGCCGACCGCCGAACTTGGCGCGAATCTTGGCGAAGATCAGGCGATCGGCCAGCGCGAGCAAGAGGTCGTCGACCAGGCCCGTCGACTCGCCTTTGGCCTTCCGGGTCGAGGTGCGCAAGGCTCCCTGGAACAGGCGACGAATCAGGACGTTCTTGTCCGCCATCTGACGATTCACGCCCTCGTAGATGCGGTTGAAGATCCGGGGGACGGCGAACAGGACGGTCGGTCTCACGACTGCCAGGTTGGCGACCAGGTTGGTCACGTCATCGTTGATGGCGATTTCGGAGCCGGTCGACACCAGGTCGTGCAACTCGGCAGTCTGGCCAAACGAGTGGGCCCAGGGGAGGAACGACAGCGAGCGGTCCTCCGGCAAGAACTCCAGGAGGAGGTGAATCCCGTTGACGTTGGAGCAGATGTTTCCGTGGGACAGCATCACGCCCTTGGGCTTCCCGGTGGTTCCCGAGGTGTAGATGAAACCGGCCACGTCGTCAGCGGCTGGGCGGATCGAGGGATGAGATTGGCTGGCGCCGCGAGTGAGCACGGCGCCGTAGGACCGCGCATCGTCGTCCGGCAGCCCCAGCCCGATGATGTGCTCGAGGGCAGGTAGCTCGTCACGAGCCGAGGAGAGTAACTCGACCATCTCGTTGGTCGCGCACACCACCGCCCTGGCTCCGCAGTCCGCCAAGATGAACTTCCACTCCTCGGGCTTCTGGACCTCGAACATGGGGACCAGGGCGGCGCCGAGCCCGTAGACGGCGTACGCCGTCGCCGCCCACTCGACCCGGTTGTTGGCAATGATCCCCACCCGGTCCCCGACCTGGATGCCGAGGTCGGCCAACCCTGCGCGGAAGTCGTCGACCACTCTCTGGAACTCTCCATGGGTGATCCAGCGCCAGTCTTCGCCGTGCTGGGTGCCGAACAGATTTCGGTCTGCGTAGCGGGCACAGCTCGTTTCGAAGAGTTCGACCAGGTTGGTGGCTTCCGCGGTCATGCGCCTCTCGCTCTCGGGCCACAGCGTCATTCGGCGACTCGGCCGGCCACAACCTAATACCAGGGTGGGGGGCTGCCTACGCGGAATTCGAGCCTCACCCGGAGGTCGGACTTGGAGCTCCCGGGTGCTCGATGGCGCGGCGCCGTGGCGCGAAACCCGGAAAATGGTGCCGCGTCTGCGGCGCGAGCCCGGCCAAAATGCTATCCGTCGGCCTCCGGGTCAGCGGGCTCAGCTGTCACTGCGCGGCCCGTCTCGCCCCTCTGAGATCGCCATGTCCCGGTTCTGCGTCGTTACCTTCGGCTGTCAGATGAACCAGCATGATTCGCTTCGCATCGGCGAGCTCATGCGCGAGGCCGGGTATGAGCAGACGCAGGTCGCGGCCGAAGCAGACGTCATCATCTTGAATACGTGCAGTGTGAGGGCCAAGGCGGAGCAGAAACTGCGCAGCGAGCTCGGCCGGCTCGTACGCCTCAGACGAGCGCGCCCCGGACTTCGGATCTGTGTGGCGGGTTGCGTGGCAGAGCAGGAAGGGGATCGACTGCTGGGGCGGTCACTGGGCGTGGACCTGGTGCTGGGTCCCGACAACATTAGGAAGCTTCCAGAGCTGGTCGCCGCTCTCGAGGCGGGTGGCCCACCGCGAGTCGAGACCGGCTTCGACCTGGACGCACCGCATTTCCTGACGGCGCGTCCCGAGCTGGGAGGCGGCGGTCCGTGCGCATACCTCACGGTCATGAAGGGGTGCGACGAACGCTGCGCGTTCTGCATCGTGCCACGCACCCGGGGTCCGGAACGCTACCGTCCGTCCGGCGAGATCCTGGAAGAAGTGGATCGGCTCGTCGACGCGGGCGTGCGCGAAATCACTCTGCTCGGCCAGACCGTCAACAGCTACCACGATCCGTCCGCGGCACTCTCACCGGCGCCCGGCGCCGGTGAGAGCCCTTGGGTCCACACTCCCCAAGCCCGCGCCCGAGCAGACGAGAGCGAGTTCCCGGCGCTCTTGCGGGCGGTGGCGGCCCGTTCCCCAGGCTTGGTGCGTTTGCGCTACACGGCACCTCACCCTCGACATCTGACGCTTTCGTTGATCCGTGCACACCGGGACCTGCCGGTGCTCGCGGCGCACGTCCACCTGCCCGTGCAATCCGGCAGCGATGCGATGCTCAAGCGAATGGTGCGGCGCCACACCGTGGTCGAGTACCGCGAGCGTATGGCTGCCCTCCTGGCGGCCGTCCCTGGGCTGGCATTGACCACCGACATCATCGTGGGGTTTCCTGGCGAGTCGAGGGAGGACTTCGAGCAGACGCTTCAATTGGTGCGAGCGGTTGGCTTCATGGGGCTGTTCGGCTTCAAGTACTCCCCCCGCCCGGATACACCCGCCCTCAAGCTGGGCGACGACGTGAGCGAGACCGAGAAGTCCCGGCGGTTGGCCGAGCTCTTCGAAGTGAGCAATGCGATCCGTCAAGCACACCTCAGCGCGCTGGTCGGGACCACCCAGCCCGTGCTCGTCGAAGGCCCGGGTGACCAAGGTGGGTACACCGGACGGACCGGTCGCAACGAGATCGTGCATTTCCCGTGCGTGAACGACCCCACAGGGGAGTTGCTGGACGTGCGGATCACCCGGCCGTACAAGAATTCGTTGGCGGGAATGCTCGAGGAGTCTGACCGAAGGCCGCCCGAGGGCGGCGGTCGGGACGCTCTGGACGACGGGGAGCGGCGGAAAGGCAGCCTGCGTCGTTTGCTGCCTGTGGTGTAGTCATGGCGATAGTGGAACCCATTGCAGGTCGCTTGCCGCGGATCGACGCCGCGGCCTGGCTCGCAGAGACGGCGGTGATCACTGGCGACGTCACTCTCGCCCCGGGTGCGAACGTATGGCACGGAGCAGTGCTCAGGGGGGACGTGGGATGGATACGGGTGGGCGCTCGCACCAACGTTCAAGACCTGGCTTGTGTTCACCTCACCGACCAGCTCAGCAACACGGAAATCGGTGACGACGTCACGGTCGGACACGGCGCGATTATTCACGGGGCCACCATCGGAGCGGGCTGTCTGATTGGCATGGGCAGCATCATCCTGGACAACGCCACCCTGGGCAGCGAGGTTCTGGTGGCGGCCGGTGCGTTGATACCACCAAAGATGGTCGTGCCGGACGGAGCGCTGGTGATGGGATCTCCGGCTCGAGTGGTGCGAACCCTCACGGGCGACGAGCGCGCGCAGGGTCGTCGCAGCGCGGCCCACTACCTCGAGTACGCGCGTGAGCAGTTGACTCCTTGGAAGGGGTAGGGCCTGGGGGTCGCAACAGCGGCAGCCGGTGCCGCAGTTGCAGCGCCAGTCCCGGCGGTCCTGGCGGACGGAGGTGCCGACAGAGCGGCGGTCTCGCCGCCAGGCCGTCCGCGCGGTCGCGGCGAGCGAGGTTGCGCCCACCGGGACCACCGCGCACCACGCGGGGTGCACCACGCCCGGCACCCTTGCTCGGAGTTCGGGCCGGGCAGTGTGAAGAAGATGGAGCAACGTCG
>CAZSVU010000285.1:0-11252 GCA_964610275.1 uncultured Polyangiaceae bacterium
TCAACTCAGCGACGTTGCTCCATCTTCTTCACACTGCCCGGCCCGAACTCCGAGCAAGGGTGCTGGTGGTGGTGGGGGACGCGACCGGATCAGAGATGCGCGACCTGGCCGAGGCCGAGTTCGGCGACTGGGCTCCGTCGGCACCACCTCCCCGGCCGGCTCCCGTGCCCAAGCCCGCGCGCCAACGCCGGGCACCGGAGGCGACGATTCACCTCGTGTATGGAGGAAGCGCCAACTCGTACTTGTTGGTCTTGGCACCCGGGCCCGGCTACTCCGCGCCGGATCGTGAGGCGGCGATTCTGCTCAGCAGGATCCTCGGGGGCATGTTCGAGTCGCGGGCCACGGTCGCGCTCCGGCACCGTGCCGGGGCGAGTTACGGGACCAGCGCCGGGGTGGGTGCGTTTGCCGAGCATGGGTTGATGGGCTTCTGGTCTTCTGTGGACCGCCCACGCACACCCTTCGCGGTGGAGTGGCTGCTTCGGGAGGTGGCGCGAATGAGGGACGAGTTGGTGTCCGAGGACGAGCTGAACCTGGCGCGGGCTGAGCGGCTGGCGCAACTGTCCGATGCTCTCTCCAGCAATGCCGACACCGCTGCGCTGATCTCTCGACTCTTCGTCGAGGGGCATGGAGATCCTGCCGCGTACCTCCAGCAGCTCCCGGGGCGCCTGGCGCGTATCCGACGCGAGGACGTTCGGGCCGCCGCGCGCCGCTATCTCGACCCCGAACGCCTGGACATCATCGTCTGGGGCAGTCGGGGGCTCCACCGGCGACTGAGCGAAATCGCGCACGTGGAGCGCTACGAGTGACGGGACGTGCGTGTCTTGATCCGCGAATCAGCCAGTGACTGCGCCCGGCTGCGGGAGTAGCATCCTTCCCATGGGGGCTCAGCGAGCCGTGGGCAATTCGGTCCCGTACGCCATCGCAGCCGTGCTGGCAGTCACGGGGTTGACGATTTCTGCGCCAACGAGAGCCGACGTCGTCCCGCCACCACCCGAGGATTGTCCCGACGGGTACACGCCGCGGACTGGTCATGGCGGGCCTTTCTGTGAACCGCCGCTGCCTACGGATTGTCCCTCGGGCTACGAACCCAGAATCTACCTGGAGACTGCCTACTGCGAGCCGCCGCCTCCGGCGGCGTGTCCGACCGGCTCCTACTGGTATTCCACCTCGCCTACCGACACCTATTGCCGGATTGGCCCGCCATGTCCGTCGGCTCCACTGGGTTGCGGCGATGGTCAAACCTGCGTTTCCAGCGTGCTGTGCATCGCTGACTCCGTTCGAGTCACGGGGGAATGCCGGACAGAGGCAGATTGCGCCGCTGGCGAACAGTGCTCCACGATGGCGCGTTGTGAGCCGATCGCCAAGCGTCAACCCGACACCACTGCGTCTCCACCCGCGGAGAACTCCGACGCTGCCGGCGTTGCCGGAGCAGTTTCTCTCGACTCCGCTTCGGGTGGTACTTCGAGCACTCCATCGTCACCGGCCACGACCAAGAGCGGCAAGGGCTGTGCGCTTCGCGCGAGCCCGACTGGCGGGGTCAGTCCAACTCAGCCGAACCGACCTTGGCTCTGGGTGCTGGCCGTCGCGGTGGCGCTCCGCGTGCGGCGGCGCGCCGTGACCCGGCGACGCGCATTCCCCGGGCAGTGAGTTGCCCGTGTGGCCAGGGATCCTCGAACCGATCGAGGCTTCCCGGCGCTTTCTGGGGCGGCGCCCGGGCCTCTGCTACCATCCGGCCCATGAGCGCTGGGCTCAAGGCGGCCGCGCTGCTGGGTGCGGTATTGGGGACGGGTTGCGTGGTCGGGGCGGAATCGCGTCCCACCACAGCGGAGAGCGTGGACCCACCTGCCGACCCTGCATCACCGCGCACCGCGCAGCAGCTGCTGGGACCCAATCCGGGTGCGTCCGCCCAACCTCTGGCGTCGGCCCCTCCGACCCGATCCGGTCAGCGGTGGGTCAGCGGATACTGGCACTGGACCGGGGTCGAATACACGTGGATTCCCGGCCACTGGGAGCCCGCTCCGGCCGAATCTGGTGGCGGCTGAGGTCGACACCTCCTCGGGCTCTCGAGCGGTGCTAACCTCGATCTGCTCGTGACTCGTCCTCTCCGCCAGCCGCGTCTCAGGGGCGCCCTGCGCAGTCTGCCCTGGTGGGCAGTCGTCGCGCTGACGGTCGTGCCCGTTCACGCGGACGGTCCCATGCTGCACGAGTTCATCGAGGCTGACGACGAAGAGGACCTGATGCTACGGGCCACGACCGCCAACGGTGCGATGCCCGCAGCGCTGGACACGCCGAGCGGCGTGGCTCGCGCGCCGGACCTGCTCACCGCGCCCGACCCCGACGCCCAAGTGTATGGCGGGAGCGCGACCTCGGGCAGCCAGGACGCGCGCTATCGGATCGACCGCGATACGAGCCGACCGGAGGTCGTTGGATACGACGATCCGTTCGTTCCGACGATCACCCCGTTCAAGCGACTGTATGCGTACGACGCTGTGGACGACGCGTTGGAGCTTACGGTGCGAGACCCGACGCTGGCCCCGCTCTCCGTCGGTGGGGGGCCGCCACCGAGCGGGCGTGACGACCAGTTCTTTGCCGACCTCACGGTCGACCTGGCGTCGGGGCAGGCCGTTCGCATTCCTTCCGTCGGGCCCGGCGCTCGCGTGGTGCACGCAGCCACGCAGCCGCGGGTGCGCTTCGAGTTGCTTCAGGACGGTGCCGAGAACTGGTTCATTCGTGCGCCCGAGCGTCGGCGCGTGCGGTTGGTGATGCAGCTGGCGATCGACCGAACTGTGTTTGGCAGCGAGTTCGCCGACACCAGCTATGCCGAGCTCAGCAAGGAACTGCCGCCCCTGCCGCCCCTGGCGCGTGACGCCGCGTCACAGGTGCTGCAGGAGCTTGGCATCCCGGTCACGTCCAGCCCGGCGGCTGCGTTGGAGGATCTGGTCGCGCACTTTCGGGCGTTCGCTCCTTCGACGGAGCGGCCTCGGACCAATGGGTTGGCGCTCTATCGCGAGCTGGCGTTGTCTCGCAAAGGGGTATGCCGTCATCGCTCGTACGCATTTGTCATCACCGCGTTGGCGTTGGGCATCCCGGCTCGGATGGTGCGCAACGAAGCGCACGCCTGGGTGGAGGTCTACGACGGAAGCCTTTGGCACCGGGTCGACTTGGGGGGTGCGGCCGGCCGTCTCGACCTGGCGCGAGACGACCAGGTGGCCCAGCACGCCCCCCCGCCCGACCCGTATGATTGGCCGGAGGGCAGCGAGAGCGGCACGGATCTCGCGAGTCGCACCGGCGTGGGACAACCGTCGTCGGGTGCGCCGGGTGCGCCACCCAGTGGTCCACCAGCTCCTGCGCCGCCAGCTTCTCGGTCGCCAACCGGCGAACTCGAGTTGCCGGCGCCCGAGCCATCGACGCAGCCCGCGGATGAAGACGATTCCAGGCCCCCATCCGAGGTCACACTCAGTGCCGCGGGTGGTGAAGTGCGTCGCGGGGCCCCGCTCGAGGTGTCCGGTACGATCGTTTCCGAGGCCGGGGCCTGCCCGGGGGCGCGAGTGGATGTTGCCTTGCGGTCGGAAGCTGGGCGCTTCATTCCGCTCGGCTCGCTGCCCGCTCTGGAGGATGGTCGGTACTCTGGAGCGGTCACGGTTCGCCTGGACGTGTCGGTCGGAGACTACGATCTCGTCGCTTCCACACCGGGCAATGCGCTGTGCGGCCCCGGCCGCTCGGAGTGACTTCGCTGAACGCGGCTCGGCGGGGTCGCCCACGGGAGCTCACTACAGCGCTTCTGGTGGTCGAGACGGCGTGGGAACGGCGTGGCAGAGGTGGCCGCCGAGCTGGGCTCGGCGGCAGATTCAATCGGCACGTCGGCGAGCCGTCTCCACCTTGGTCGTGAGTGCGGCGAGGGCGTCCTCTTGGCGCCGAGCGGCTTCTTCGATGCGGTGGGCTGCGGCGGCAGCCTGCTCGGAGACGCGAGACTGCTCACGGTGCGCAGCGTTGAGCTGACTGACCATGCTGTTGATGTTCTCGATGGCGGCCGTGATCTGTCGACTTCCCCGGGCCTGTTCCTGACTCGATCGCTCGACCTGCTGCGAGATGGTGCGCATCTTTTCGCCGCTTTTCATGATCAGCTCGGAGCCGCGCGCTTGTTGCGCCGTGGCCCCAGCGATCTGCTGAACGGTTTCGGCGATGCGCCCAATCGCATCGGTGACCTGCTTGCTGCCTTTGGCCTGCTCGACCGTCGCCCGGGCGATGGCTCGCACCATATTCGTGCTCTTCTGCGAGCTCTCCAGGATCTTCTTCAGTGCCCGCTCCGCCTCGTTGGAGACCTCGACGCCCCGATCCACGTTCTGCGCCCCGCGCTCGACCGCCTGGATCGCGTTTCGACTCTCGGACTGAATCGTCTTGATGAGCTCGGCGATTTCTTTGGTGCTCACGCCGGCTCGTTCCGCCAGGTCCTTGATCTCGTCGGCCACCACCGCGAAACCCTTGCCGTGCTCGCCGGCCTGGGCGGCGATGATCGCAGCGTTCAGCGCCAGGAGGTTGGTCTGTTCGGCGACTTCGTCGATGACGTTGAGGATCTGGCCGATGGCGTCGATGCGAGAGCCCAGGTTCGAGATGACCTCGACGGCTTCCTGGCTGCTCTCCTTGATGCGGTAGATTTCACCGATCGTCTTCAGAATCGATTCGGCGCCCCGTTCCGCGTCTTGCGCGACTTCTTCCGACAGTCGTGCGGTCTCGTTTGCGTTCGACTGCACTTGGTCGATGGAGACATCCATCTCGTTCATGCTCGAGCTGGTTTCTTCCGCGGTGAGCGACAAGGCGTCCACGTTCTTCGCCACTTCCTTGATCGAGAAGGTCATCTCCTCGATGGACCCTACGGTTTCTCGAACGCTCTTGCTGAGGTCGCCGATGTTTTCCGCCACTTCGTCGTTGGTTGCGCTCATCTCGAGAATGGACGAGCTGGACTCCTCCGCGCTCGCCGCCAGCACTTCGACGTGACGGGCGATCTCCCGCAACGAGGCCGCGGTCTCCTTCACGCTATGCGTTGCTTCCCGCCCGGCGCTCGCCTGTAGCTTCACGCCTTCCGAAAGTTGCTGCGTTGAAGCGGAAAGCTCGCGCCACAGTGCGGCTGAGCGCTCGTCCGCTTCTTCCGCCTCGGACAGGCTGGCCTGCAGGTCCGCGAGCTGTTCGAAGCTCTGCTGCAGCGGGGGAGAGAGATCGGGAGGGATCTCTACCGTCCTGCCGTCGGCAACACGCGCGATGGCCCTGGCGAGCAGCGACTGACCCTGGTCGGTGTCGCTCCACCCCGCAGCAAACACGATGGCGAAGACGGTGACGGCACCGATGACCACGGCGTGGGTCCACGGGCCCAAGCGCAGGACGATGGATCCGCCGGCAACGGCCAACACCAGAAATATCCCGAGCAGCACGCGCTGCTGGCGCTGAGACAATGAGTTCATGGCTGTTTTGAACCGCCCGCGGCTGCAGTGTGGGCGCCGGCCCAAGAGTATGGGGCCCACGTGCGGCGAACAAGGCATTACGGCGCGCATCGTCGCGCGTCTGCCCCGAGTCGCCGGCGCTGGGAAACCAACCCGAGTCTGTGTCACTCAGCAGCGCTCACGCTGCGGGGACGCCAGCTCCCGCCGTTCGCGGCGTTTGCACCCGATCGGTGCAGTGCGCGCCGGACTTTCGCCAACCTGAGCGCAGTGCAGTCGCGCTCAGTGGCTTCAAGCGTCGGAGCCCCGATCGTCGGCTGCGGTCAGGACCTTGGGCCGGCCCGGGGGTGTCCGGGCCGCGGTGCCGCGGCCACGGGGTGCGCGATCGCCATCCGCGTCGCCGTCCACGGCGCGCGGTCGGCGTCGCCCCGGGGCGCGGGGAACGTCGCGCGGACGCACCGGCCGTGGGACTCCGGTCGTTCGTGGGCTCGTCCCCTCTTCGGTGCGGTCAGCCGCTGTCGGGCGTCGCTGCGCCCGCGGCGTACGCCGCTCGGCCGGCGGCTGCTGGGCCCGAGCGGGCGGGCGATGACCGACAGCGGTGGCACCGTGGAAGCTCGGCGCGGCCGGAACCCTGTAATCTCTACCCGGAAGCGGAGGCGGGGGAGGCACGACGACCCTGCTTACCTGTACAGGTGGTGGAGGGGCAGACCAGGCGGTGTGCTGATGCACGGACACCGCGCAGGCGGTCGAAAGGCTGCAGGCCGCGAGTAGGGCGATTCTGGCTGCGACTCTCATGGCTTACTGGGGAGGACGCTGCACGCGGCGTCCTCTGTCAGTTATTCGCCCGAGCCTACCGAAATCTTCCCCCGGCCGTCCGGGTTCAACCCCGATTCTGCGGGCTGCTCGCTGGCGGTGGCTCGGGCAACAGGCTGGGGCCGTCCACCGGCAGACTGACCCGAAACTCCGCGCCTCCCCCTTCCGCGTCGCGATAGGTGATGTCCCCCGCGTGCTCCACCACGATCCGATGCACGATCGCGAGCCCCAGCCCCGTGCCGGCTGGCTTGGTGGTCGCGTACGGCTCGAAGAGCCGCTCGTGCATCTCCGGCGCGACACCGGGTCCGTTGTCGATGACCGTGACGATCACTCGGTCGGTCCCCGAGGGCCTCACCGCCACGCGCACCCGCGGCTCGGGTGTTCCCTGGCACGCGTCCAGCGCGTTCTGCAGCAGATTGGTGACCACCTGCACGATTTGGTCCTGGTCCGCGGTGATCTCCGGGCACTCGTCCACTTCGAGGTGGATCGCGGTTCCACCGCTCGCGTGCAGTGTGACCACCTTGCGGACGGTCTCCACCAGATTCATCGGCGCGGGATCAGGTGGCGGTAGACGCGCGAAACGCGTGAACTCACTCACGATGTTGCTGATGCGCGCAACTTCGTCCAGCACCGTGCGGGTGGCCTCGTCGAAGTACCCGTCGAACGCCGGATCGTCCCGCGCGTGCAGCCGACGCAGGGTCTCCACTGCGGCTCGAATCGGGGCCAGTGGATTCTTGATCTCGTGGGCGACTCGGCGAGCGATTTCCCGACGGGCCGCGATGCGCTCGGTGGCAGCCAGTCGCTTGCGCATGGATGCCACGTCGCGGATCGCACGATTGAACGAGTCGGCAAATTCCACCAGTTCACGTCCACCGCGTCCTTTCACCGGTTTTGGCTCTCCATGCACCGCCTCGCGGGCCTGCCGAGAAAGCAGGACGATCGGTCGTGCCAGGCCCCGCGAGAGGAGGAACGCCAACACCAAGGCGACCGCAAACGTTCCGGCCCCAAGCGCGAGAATGGTCAGGTCGAGGCTGCGCAGCGCTCGGTGCAGTGGAGTGCGGGGCTGGCTCGCGACCACGGTGAGCCCGCCGAGCTCCGGCACTTGCAGGGTGTGGGTCATCAGGTCGGCGGACGCTGAAGGAGGGGAAAGCGAGAGCGAGACGCCGTACCCGGACGAGACGCGAGCCAGCAGCCCGTCGAGGTGCCGCGCTGCAACCAGCCCTACTTTGACCCGTCCGGCGGTGCGCACGCAGTGGGCCACGACGGCGAGTGGCGGGGGCTCAGTACGCACCCGAGCCTGCTGCGCGGGCTGGTTCAGCGTGCCGGCGAGCGCGCGGTCACGCCGGCCCACCAGGCCGTCCGCATGCCCCGCGCCCAAGATCTCTCCCGTGCCGGTGACCAGCGTCAGCTCGTCGAGGCGCATCGCCTCCTGCATCTGTGGCACGCGCAAGCTCAAGGAGAGCCGCCGGCCAGGGTCGAGGGTGCCGGCGCGCAGGTCCACGAGAGCACTGTCCACCACCGTATCGTGGCGGCACCGGGGTCCGAGCAGTGCCGGCAGATCTCGGATTTCCGTCTGCAGCTGTTGCTGCAGCTGCGCGAAGGCGCGCAAGAACTGCCCCCGGAAGCGTTCCTCCTCGGTCCGTCGCCAGGCCTCCCGCACGCCCAGGCCAAGTGCGGCCGTCGTGGCGATGGTCAGGACGCCAATCGCTAGCAGCAGGCGCTGAGCGAGTGTCACGACCACGATGGTAGTGCATCCCGGGCACGAAAATAGGCAAGATCTTCAGCTCGTTGGAGTTGCGCGTGCGCGCCTCGGCTGGTTAGCTTCACCCCTCGCGATGCTTCGAGCACTGCACTTCACTCCGATTCTCCTCTGCGGCATGGCCTGTGCCGGGGCTCAGTCGCAGCCCGAATCCACCGTGCCCGACGGGAAATCCGGTACGTCCGCCGCCGGGTCTTCTGCTTTGGCGGCGGGGGCCGCGGCCCTTCCGTCCGCCAAGCTCGCCGAGGTGCCGGCAGGCACGTTCGGCCCGTATCTGGGGAGCCGCCCTCGAGGAAAGCTCGTGGTGTGGGCCGCACCCGAGGCCAAAGCCGGGAGGGCCTGGTTCTCGCTGCCGCTGGATGCGAAAGGCAGCCCGATGGGCAAGCCCCTACGGGTTGCCGAGGCCGCCGACGAGATCGGCCTGGTGACCGTGAGGCCCGCTGGCGGAGAATCGAAGCGCGGTGCGGCCACCGGGGAGCCTGGCCTGGACGCCTCGGGTTTCATCGTGGTGAGCACTCGGTCCGGCACGCCCACCGAGTTGCAGGCGATGCTGCTGGGACCCCGCGGCGAGCTTCAGGGAGGCCCCACCCTGCTCGGTGAAGCGGATTCGGACGTGCTCTGGATCGACGCGTTGCCGACGGCTACCGGAACGCTCGTGCTCTGGGCGGTGCGTCGCAATGATCGCGCTGACCTGTTTGGCGTCGATCTCGGGGTGGCCGGCGAGAAGCAAGGTGCGGTGCAGACGGTGCTGCGCGATGCGCGTGCGTGGCAGGTCGCCCCAACAGATGGGGGCGCTGCCGTGGCGGCGGTGCTGGCGGGCAGTGAACGCGGGGAGGGTGGAACGGTTGGAGTCGCTTTCGTCGACGGCACTGCGGCACCCGTGGGTGAGCCCGTCATCTTGAGCGATCGTTCGACGGCGAGTCTCGATATCGATCTGACGCGGCTCGGCAACCACCTGGTGGTGGCGTGGTCCGATCGCCGTGAGATTGAAGCCAAGGTGTATCTTGCGCGGATGGGCGCCCGGGGACAGATCGAACAGACCCCCAAGCCGGTGACTGGGAGCTTGGGCGACGAGGCCCTGGTGCAGCTGGTGCCACCGTTCAACGGTGGCAGCCCCGCCTACCTGGTGTGGGAGAACCTGGGTGAGCGCGCGGAGGGCTCTCGTGCAATCCGAATCGCGCGCATCGCGGTCGACGGGACCGTGGCGGAACCTCGCGCCAGGCTCACCCTCGTCTCTGACGACGGGGTGCCGGAGTTGAGCGCCACCCCGAACGGCCTCGCCGCCCTGACCCTGGCGCCGGCCTGTCTCCGCGAGCAGGCCTGCGATGCCGCGCCAACGGTTCCGACCTTCGTGGCCTTCGATCAGAGCTTGGAGGCGGTGGCATCCGAGCCGATGCGGCTGGACGTACTGGATGGATCTGCTGCCACCCTCTCGTGGTCGCTGCGCTGCGAGCAGACGGGATGCGTCTCGTTGGCTGCGCTCGAGAAGTCGCCGGCACCGGTGTACGCGGTACGGCTGCAGGCCCAGTCCCAGGCGTGGACCTCGGCCGGCGATCGCTTGCGCCCCTCCCCCCCGCCGCGTGCGGTCTCTCTGCGCGCAGTGGCCGAAGTCGATCCCGTCCATGACGTCAGTGTCGTGCGGACGCGGGATTCTGTGCTGGCTGGCTGGATCACCTATTTCGACCCGACCACTCCCTACCAACGGCGCAAGACCCCGGCCGCAGATGGGCGGCTCGACCCGCTGCGTGCGCTCCTCCAGGTGCAGCCCTCGGTGGCTCCGGAACAGATGCTAGGTCGCACCGAAACCATTTCGCTGCGCGCCCGCTCGCTGGCGGGCGTCTCGTTGGTCTCCGGGCGTCCGGATGAGGACGAAGCGCTGCTGGTATGGTCGGCCATCGACAAGCAGCAGCCGCAGGTCTTTCTCACGCTGCTCGACGCCCGGGGCAAGCGCAAGGCGCAGCGCATGCTCACCCGCAACAAGGGTGAAGTCAGTGACGTGGCGGCGGCCAACGTCGGGGACGGATGGCTGGTCGCCTGGATCGATGATCGAAGCGGCGACCCGGAGGTGTACCTGACGCGAGTCAACCGACAGCTGCGTCGCGACTCCCGCGTGCAGCAGTTGACCGAGGCCAAGGGTACGGCGACCGGAATCAGTATGCAGGCGCTGGGCGAGCACACGCAGGTCGTCTGGACTGACGCCAGGGACCCCGCCCACCCCGGCTGGGCGGATATCTACGGCGTGAGAGTCTCCAACCGCGACGCCGAGCCCGTGGCGCCGGCACAGCCCATGGCCGCCTCGCCTGCGCACTCCCACTCTCCGTCGCTCAGCTTGTTGGGCGATGGCCTGGCGCTCGCGTGGCTCGAGTCCGCGGGCGAGACCAAGGACCAGGCGGCCGCTGGCGTTCGGATTGCCCAGCTGGATGCCGAAGGGCGTTTCGTGGCCCCGCCGGATTCAGTTCGTGCTCAGGGTGGGCGACCGACGTCACTGACCCTGGACTGTGTTCAGTCAGGATGTCGCGCGGTCATCAGCGTCGAGACCGACCACGGCAGTGAGCTGCAGGCTTTCGTGTGGAAGCCTCGCAATCAGCCGGAGGTCCGCAAGTTGATGACCTTGACCGGGCCACCCGGCCAGGCCATCGCACCGGCGCTCGTCGGAGACGAGCTGTACTTCGCCGACCGCAACCGGAGCGGCCAAGGGCGGGTGCAACGAGTGCTGCTGCAGTGGCAGTAGCGCGCGCCGACTGCCTCGCTCGCTCGGCGCGCGTGCCTCGCTGGTTCGGTGCGGCAGCTCACCAAAAAAAGATGCCCCCTCGGAGGGGTTCCGAGAGGGCATCGGCGAGACCAGAGCGAGCTTGGAAGCAGTCTGCGCCCGTCACTCGCTCCGTCGAGGCGACGCTGGGTTGAGGGAAGCGCGCCGCCTGGACCTGGGGTGGCTCGGGGGGGAGGAATGGGCGTGTGCGGCACTGACTGACTCGCTGCCCTGGCCTCGCGTGATCTCACCTCCTGTTCGGGGGTCTGTCTTTCAAACCGTTCTACGCACCAGAGCATTCCCGGGTTTTGTGGAATCGACAGGCAGCTGTCGGCCGGACGAAAAGTCGGCCAGCTGTCCAACGACCGGCGATGCAGTGGACGGCGTGGGGACGGTTCTGTCCGTGTTGCGCGAGGAAGCGCGTGGTGGCGCATCTCGGGGTGGGGACGGCGTGGGGACGGTTCTGTCCGTGTTGCGCGAGGAAGCGCGTGGTGGCGCA
>CAZSVU010000286.1:0-11247 GCA_964610275.1 uncultured Polyangiaceae bacterium
CCCACCGACGCGGGCGGAGATCGTCGAGATGGTTCTCACACTCAAGCGCGAGAATCCGGGGTGGGGCCAGAAGAAGCTCGCGCAGGCCCTGCGGCGGTTGGGCATTCCGGTGAGCGCGCCGACCGTGCAGAAGATCCTCGACGACAACGGCTTCGGGCCGCCCGGCGGGGGCAGAACCTGGGAGGAATACACATCGGCAGCCAAGGACGCCTGGTGGGCGCTCGACTTTTTCGTCGTCCGCACCCTGCACGGGCAGCTGCTGCAGGTCATGGCCATCATTGACGTGCACACGCGTGAGTTGCTTGGTCTGCGCGCTCACGACGGGTGGGACGTCGACTCAGTCTGGACGATGCGGACCCTGGCAGCTGCGCTTAGCGAATCGAAGCGCAAACCCACAGCGGTGAACCGACATGACCCTGGATCAGGCGCTCGCGCTCTACGATCCCGAGCGAGTGGCTGGACCCCGTGCTCAATCAAACGGACCCAAAAAGGGTGGCTGAGGCGACGGTTCCGGTTGGCGCGATGCGGTGACCGGCGCGTGCTCCGGCCTGGGGAGCATCGAGCGCCCCGGCCAGCACATTTCAAGCCCCGCAGCGGCCTGGCGTCGATTTTCCGCAACTCCTCCAGACGGCGACCGACAAGACGCTCGACGGGCCTCAGCGCTGCCCATGCCCAGAGTCGCTCCCAAGATCAGTGACGAATTCTGCTCGTAGTGTATCAGTGTGCTGGAAATGGCGCTGGCCGTGCCGAGAGACACGTCGCCGTCGCAGTATCTCCGTTGCCGCAGGCGCCAAAGGCCAGGCCGGATGGACGGCGCAGAGGCGGCCACGGCGGATTTTGGGATTTTCGCGTTCCGAAGAACGTGCTCGGCTTCTTTCGGCGGCCGTCAGAGGGTGGCTCAAACATGGCAATGGGGCAGCGGACATCCGCGGAGGGCTGCCTCGCGCGTGCGCGCGCAACCAAAGAGGAATGCAATACATGAACGAATCCGTTTCTCGGCTTGTCCATACTTCCATCAGCGCTCTCGTTGCCGGGTTGCTGCTGCTCCCCGGTTTGGGCTGCGGCAAGGATTCTGGGTCCTCCTGTGAAGGCGACGAGTGCGGCGAGAACACCGCCGGTGAGGGCGGGGCCTGTGAGGGCGACGAGTGCGATGCGGCGGCGGGCGCGGCCGGCACCGCGGGCGTCGGAGGTGTCGCGGGCGACAGCTCGGACGGTGGAGCAGGAGGGCGAGCGGTTTCGAGTGCAGGCGGCGACCCTGGCGGCGTGGTTGACCTCCCGGATGACCTGTTCGAGGACTCCAACGGGGATGGAATCGACGGGGACATCGAGCAAGCCGTCTTCGTCTCGCCGACAGGCGACGATACTGCTGACGGAACCATGGGCGCACCAGTGCGCAGCATTGGTCACGCTGTGGAACTGGCGGCGTTGACCGGGAAGGACGTTTATCTTTGCGACGGGACTTACCCCGAGAACGTGACCATCGAGGACACGGCCGTGAACCTCTACGGGGGCTATGATTGTGACAGCGATTGGACACGGGGTACGGGGCGAGCCGAGGTTGCGCCCGAGGCGGGGATTGCGCTCACCGTACGGAACGTCCCTTCGGCGATGGTCGTCGACCGACTCGACTTCACGGCTCCGGATGCACCCGCGTCCGAGCCGGGCGCGAGTTCGATTGGGGTCTTGATCGTGGACGCCTCGGATATCGAGATTGCGCACTCATCCATCACAGCTGGGAACGCCACGGGCGGTGCGGTAGGTGCGACCGGAGCAGATTCGGAGGTTGTCCACCTGTCGGGAATCGAAGGCCCGTCTGCTGCCAATGTTCGCTGCAGTGATAGTAATCCCTGCACCGCGGTGGTGGAGGGAGCGGCGCCCGGTACGGGCTACATGGCGCGGTGCCTCTACAGCGACGAGAACACGTGGGGCGGGCCTGGTGGCGATGGCGGCAATGTTGCCGCGGGCGGAATCCTCCTCGACACGTCAGACCCAGGCGAGCCAGGCGGTGAAGGCCAGCCTGCAGGTGCGAGCTCCGGCGCTGATGGAGCATCGGGGGAGGATGGTGCCCATGGTGATGCCGCACTGTCCGAATTTGGCTCGGTGGACGAGACTGGGTACGTGCCGTCCAACACTGGAGCAGACGGTGAGCCTGGCGGCACGGGGATTGCCGGTGGCGGAGGAGACGGCGGCGATAGCGACAACTTCTACGACGACATGTACCAGCTCAGAACCGGCGAGTACTACATTGGTGGCGGCGGTGGGCAGGGCGGCCCAGGCGGGTGCGGCGGCGAGGGCGGCAAGGGAGGCGGTGCCGGTGGTGCGTCCATCGCGCTGCTTGCGGTTCGCAGCGGCCTCGCGCTTCGACGGTGCGACTTGTCGGCTGCCGACGGTGGAGGCGGTAGCCGCGGGGGCGAGGGAGGGGAGGGAAGCGCTGGCGGTGCTGGGGGCCCTGGCGGCTGGAGCAGCTCTCGCTACGAGCTGGAAAGGCAGCAGGCCCAGTTTGGCGGAACTGGAGGACCCGGAGGCAGGGGAGGCACAGGTGGACCGGGCGGTGGGGGGCCATCCATTGCTCTGGTCGTTGCAGGCGATGAACCCGCTCTGGACTCAGTGAATCTCTCTTTCGTGAGCGGCGGTCAGGGCGGTGTCCGCGGCGAGCCCGAAGCGCGCGCAGCCAATGGGGAGGCAATGCAGATGAAGGTCATCGCTCCGTGAACCGCGGTCAGAAAGTCTCGAGAAGAGGCAAGCAAACAGGGTAGGTCAGCGAGAATGTGTCACATGCTCTGGAAGCAACTGGTGGGTTGTGTGGGTGTGGCATCGTGTGCGCTGTCTGTCGGGTGCAAGGGTGATGACCGACCGAACGATGAAGCTGCCGGGGGAAGTGGCGGCGAGGCAGGCGCACCTGTGCAGGAGCCTCCCGAAGCTGCCGACGAAGGCCTGCCCTGCGTGATTGGGGCAGATTGTCCTGCCGGACAACACTGCGACCTCGGAGAATGCGTTCAGAGCTGCAGCGTGGATGACCCCTGTGCGAGCGGGACCAGCTGCTCGGCGCGCGCCCGGTGTCTGGAGCTGGACGAACCCGACACCGATCCTCCACCCGAGACGGAGTTCGTGGGCACCGTTTCCGCAAGCCCAACGACCGCCCAGCTTACCCAAGACGACAGCAATCTCACCGTTGCGCTGAACAGCGACTCGACCGAACCAGTTCGCTACCGAGTGGAGATCGACGCGCCGCATCTCAGCATAGAGGAACCGCGAGGCGAGTTTATTGGGAGCACCACGCTTGAGTTCTCCGTAGATCCGGTCGGCGTCGTCACCCGTGACGCGCCAGGGACCGTCCGCATCATCACCACGCTTGGCACGATCCTGGTAACCGCTCCGCTGCACGCCGGCATCGCCGGCCGCTACCACGGAGCCCTTCGCTACGACAACGACCTGGTGAATCTCGGGGAAGCCCGCATAGCTGTGGACATCACCGATGTGGGCGGTGACGTTGACATTCGGATGGATCCGAGTGCTTCCCTGCTCTTCCCGGAGACGGCTGCGGGTGCGGCTGCGGGGTTTGGCAGCTACACGGCGGGTGAGACCATCAACCTGACCGTGCGGCAGCGCATCGATCGTGACTTTGGCGGTGAGCGCAATCATTTCCGGAACCGTGATCTCGGGCGCGAGTTGGTCTTGCACCTGGAGCCGGACGGCCGCGGCAACCTGCGAGGAACCTTCACCGAGCAGGTGATCGGAATCCTCGAGGACTCGGTGATCCTCACGGGCGACGTGCGGCTGGAGCACCAGCCCGACGAGAGCGACCCCGACATCGTGTCCGACTTCGTGGAGCTACCAAGCGCGCCAGCGAACGGCCTCTCCTTCGCCGAGGCGAGCGACGTCTTCACCTTCTGGACCGGTGACTGTGCCAGTGAGGTAGCGGTTGGCCGCGCCGAAACCTACAATTCCCAAGCTCAACGTCTAGTGAGCGCGCTGTCGCAGACGGGAACGAACTTCGAGGATATCGCGGCGGATTGCGAGGCCGCTCTTCAGCTCGCAGGCACCGCCGTCGCCGCCACCCCGCTTTGCGGCAACGTACCCCCCCTGGCGTGCGTGCTAAACGACATCGCCGACGGGAACTCGGCGGACGCGGCAACGGTTGGCGACTTCGGCCTGTTCATGCAGGCATTGGCTGCGCCAGCGGCACTGGTTGCCCAGGAAGAGATGGTGCAGGCGCTTCTCGATTCCTTCTCGGGCGCGGGCACAAGCGCGGAGCTCTCACGGTACGAAACCGCCGTTGCCGCGTTGTCGCCGGTTGCCACCTGGATGCTTCAGCCGCGCGTGCTGACCTTCATGAAGTACATGGACCGTGTGGCCGCGGCGGAACCGCCAGAGCCGCCGGAAGCCTTCGACGCCGACTCCACCCAGGCTGATGCCCATCCCGCGCTGCGAGCCCTGGCACGCGTCCTTGTGCTGTTGGCTGAAGCGGATGGCGAGCGCAGTCGGGTGTCTGCTCTGCGTTCATCTTCCGTGCAGGCAGAGCAGGTCGTTGAATCCCAAACCAGGGCGCTGCTGACGTACCTCGAGGCCGTGGCCCTATACGGAGTCCTGGTCAATCCCGACCAGCCTGAGCAGACGCCCCCAGAGAACGTGGTCGCGCCGCTCACCGGCATCCTGAACCCGCTTGACGCGGGGTTTGGCGCTCTCGTAGAGGGTCCCATGGCCTTCGGAGTTCCGGAAGGTCACGTGCCCTTCGTGTATCGCAGCACGGACTCGGCGAGTGGTGCCACCAATTTCGAGCAGATGCTGAATACCGCACGAAGCAGCATCGCCGGCGAGGAGCTCCTGGAAGAGGAGTTCCGGACGCGGGCGCGTGAGTTCGATCTGAACCAGCAGGCGCTCGCCGATGAGCGTCTACGCATAGACGAACAGTATGATACCGAATTACTGGAACTGTGCGGGACGGACTTCGATCCGGACGCAGTCGCCGTGCCTCAAGACTGGGAGGACTGCGGGCAGACGGATGGCTCAGTAGCATCGAGACGGCTAGCGCTAGAACAAGCGTACGCGTCGCTGCAGTCAGCGGAATCGCGCGCCAGGGGCGTCGCCCAGAAGATCGAGATTGATCTGAGAGTCTTGGCCGAGACCCAGAACGTCCACCAGGAGACAATGCAGTTCATTACGGAAACCGGGCAGGAATTCCTGTTGCTGACCGCTGCCGAAGGTACGCTGAACGCCATCGCCGCCGCTGCACAGACCGCGGCTAGTTCACAACTGTTCAACGCCGGAGCGCCGGCAGCTCTGGCCGCTGTGACCTACGTGGTTGAGATTGCCAGGACCCAGCTCACCCTGCGACGCGAGCAGCTTCAGACTGCCCAGACATTGCGGTTCGAGGAGGCAACCGCCGAGATCGAGCTCATCAACGGCATGGGGAACATTCAGCGGCAGTACATCGATCTCGAACAACTCGGTGTGGAGAGCCAGGAGAACCTGCTGGCGGTCCTGCAGGCAAAAATGGACATCCTCAATGAAGTCAACCGGGCCAAGCGTGCGCTGGACCTCCGCAACGCTCGACAGGTGCTTGCTGACAAGAACCCGATTGGTGATCCGGCCTACCGGATCGTGCGCGACAGGCTGGCGCTGCAACTCTTGGACGCACGCGCGCGGGCGCAGCGGAATCTGTATCTCGCTGGACGTGCGCTGGAGTATGAGATCAACCAACCCATCGCGACGCTTGGCGGGAGCGTGGCCAACGCCCGGCACAACCTGGACATGCAAGTCCTCGCAAACTGTCTCGACTCAATCTTCCATGATCCAGACGCCGGGTACGGGAATACGGACGAGTACGTGACGACGGTGTCGGTGCGGGAGGCCCTGGGGATCACAGGTCCGCGTGTCGATTCGGTTACTGGCGAGGAGCTTCCCGAGGGCCGGCAATTCCAGCTCTACGTGCTCCGCAATGAGAACCTCGATCCCGACGGAAGTGTCAGCATCACGTTCTCGACCAATCTGCAACCCGGTAACGGTCTCTGGTCGGCCAATGTCTGCAACGACCGCATTGCCTCAGTCGAGGCACAGCTGGTCGGTGACTTCTTGGGTGACAACGAAGCTGAGGTCAAGGTCGAGCTGGACGGCACAGCTGCAATGCGCCCCTGTGGTAGCGAAGAGCTGAACATATGGGAGCTCGGGTTGGGAACCGCGGTGGTCCAGGCGGGCGTGAACACCTTCGGTGACGCGAGCCCCAATACCTCCCTCTTCGGTCAGTCAGTGGCTCGAGCAACCTGGGTCGTGACCATCATGGGCGGCAACATCGCACCGTCGAACACCGACGTGGACCTGAGTCAGCTCGAGGACATCGTGCTGCGGGTGACGCACCGAGCCTCCCCGCAGCGGTCGCTTCCGTCGAGCGTGGACTTCGGATGCTTGGCCGATGTCCTTTGAGCGTCACGGGCGTCAGCGACGCAGGTGGTCCGTTCGAGTAGCGAGCACTGCCGCTGCGCTGCTGGCAACCGTGCTCGTCCTGCCCGTTGCCAGCGCCGATGGAGTCGATCCCACGAAGCTCAGCCTGCCCAAGGGGCCCGCGTCCGTGGAGGGGCTCGGTCGAAGCTTCGAGCCCTCTCTCAGCTCTGGCACGGCATCCTACGGTATCGACATCGCGCTTCCGCCCGCGGTGGGTGACTTCGCGCCCAAGCTGAGCCTCGACTACGACAGTGCGGGTGGTGTCACCGAAGTGGGGATCGGGTGGCGTCTCGGAGGGGTGCCTCGACTCCGGCGCAGGGTCGAGGAGGGACTCCCATGGTTTGATGCCACCGACACCTTTGAGCTTGCCGGGCTGGGTGTCCCCTGCGAGCTACTGGAGGTTGCCTCAGACACCTTCCGTCCGCGCTATGAGGACGGAAGCTTCGTTCGCGTGCGGCGTGGCTCCAACGGCGAACGCTGGGAGGCCCGCGACAGGGCTGGCGTGACCTATCGATTCGGGGGGGACGGGTTCACTGAGGAGGAGGACGGCCAGGTGGCCACGTACCTGCTCCGAGAACAGCTCGACCTGCACGGGCACGCCGTTCGCTTCGAGTGGGACACGACCGGTGGGCACGCTCTGCTCACGTCGATCACGTTCAACGAGGTCACCGACGAATCCCGCATTGAAGTGGAGTTCACCTACGAGCAGCGACCGGACCGGCACCTGAGCTTCGCCTCGGGGATCCGGCAGGAGATAACGCAGCGCCTGGCCCAGGTCGAGGTCACTCGAGGTGACGACCTCGTGCGCCGGTACACCCTCGCCTACCAGGATGGCGTTCACTCACGATTGGCGTCAGTGGACATGGTGGGGACCGATGGTGAGACGGCCCTGCCGACAGTCAGCTTCGAGTACACCGAGCCGAGCTTCGCCACTGACGGGCAGCTCACCAGCATGGAGTCGCCTCCCGGACGTTCGCCGGGCGAGGGCGATGTGGAGCTTGCCGATCTGAATGGTGACGGTTTGCCCGACTTGCTGGTCGGGGAGGCCGGAGGATTTCGTTCCTACATCAATCACGATGGGACTTCGTGGCGTTCGCCCGAGGACTGGACTTCTGCCGAGTCACCCGCCGTATCACTGTCCGCCACCGGCGTGCAGCTCGCTGATCTCGACGGCGACGGGGCAATCGACCTGGTGGTGAAGAGCGGTACGACCGAGTTTCGCTACCTGCCGGGTCGGACGGCTACCGCGTTCGCTCCCGGTGTGGCGATCACGACGGTCCCCAACTTCAGTTTCGAGGATCCAGATGTCCGCATGGCCGACATGGACGGCGACCGGCGCACCGACGTGCTTGTCACTACTGAAGCTGGATTGGCCGTGGGCTACAACCTGAGCGGTAGCGACTGGACCGTGCCGCAAACCGTCGGTGAGGTGGACACCGCCCAGGAACTGCGCTTCTCGGACGGCGGCCTAACCCAGCTTTGCGACGTTAACGGGGACCGGGTTCAGGATTTCTGCTACCTGCGTCCGGGCTCGATGATCTACTGGCTGGGTCGCGGCCGCGGACGCTTCGAGCAGGCGGCTACTGCCGCGGGAGTGCCGGACTTCGACGCCTCCAGTCCATGGCAGCTGCACGACCTCGACGGGGACGGTTGGGTCGACCTGGTGCATGTCGGTGTCTCCCAGATCAGCTGCGCCCTGGCTGTGGGCATCGGGGAGTTCGAGGAACCGAGGCATATCGCCGGGACCCCCGAGAATCTCTCCAGCACCACGGTGAAGTTCGCGGACATGAACGGGTCCGGGACTACGGACATCGTCTGGGTCGATGTGACGGGCGCCGCAGAGCAGGCATGGCGGTACCTGGAGCTGTTCCCGAACGGCCGTGCTGGGCTGCTCCGACGGGTCGACAACGGCCTCGGGAAGGTCGTCCGGATCACCTATGAGCCTGCTGCTCTGGATGCAGCACGCGCCCGTGATGTGGGTCAGCCGTGGACTACCCGCATGAACGTCGCCATGCCAATCGTTCGCGCGGTCGAGGTCGACTCCTCGCTCGACGATCCGCTCATGGTGACGCAGTACAGCTACCGCGATGGTACGTGGGACCCACGCGAGCGCACCTTCGCCGCTTTCGCCGGCGGTATCCAGACTCAGGTTGGGGACACGAATAGTCCAACCCTGCTGACCGAGAATACGTTTGACGCCGGCCTGCTGCATCGTGCCTTGCGAGGACAGGTCCTCACCAGTGAGGAGCGAGACGAGGACGGATACATCTTCCGGCAGACGACAAACGGCTACGTGACACCATCGCTCGAGCAGTCACTGGACGGTCGAGTTGTCGAATATGCGTACAAGTCATCCGCGCGGGTTGACCACGTCGAAGGCAGCGACTTGGCCGCTGCCCGTGGCGTCCTCACCGAGTGGGAGCAGGACGAACTCGGGAACGTCGTGCGGGAGTCGAAGTGGGGCGAAGTGGTCGGCACCGATCTGCTCGTTGGTAGCGACGAGGCCATCACCGTCCGCACATTTGCCAACGACGTTGACGAGTGGATTCTCGGCCGTGTCGCCACCGAGCGAATCGAGGACGGTGAGGGCAACAGAGTCGCGGAGAAGCGGACCTACTACGACGGACCGGCATTCGAGGGGCTACCTCTGGGTGAGTTGACCCGTGGTGATGTACGTCGCGTCGAGAGCTGGATCGAAGACGACCGCTTCGCCGACGAAATGCGCAACGACCACGACGAGCACGGTAACGTGGTCGTCAGCATCGACGCTCGTGGGGGCCGAAACGAGTACGACTACGATTCGCAGTCGGAGTCCTTTGTGATCGCTGAGCGCCGCTTTCCGGACCCTGACCGCTACCTTGAGTGGATCGCGGACTACGACGCGAGGTTTGGAAAGCCAACCAGTGTCGAGAACCCGAACGGCGGCTCAGACCAGTTCGCCTACGATGCCCTCGGCCGTGTGACTGCGATCATCCGCCCCGGTGATTCTGGGGAGCTACCCACGCAGTCCTTCGAATACGAACTCGGCGCTCCGCTATCGACCATCACGAGCCACGCCCGCGAGCAAAGCGGGGAGCCTGGAACCATCGACTCAGTCAAGTTTGTCGATGGGTTCGGTCGCGAGCGAGGGTCATTCACCGAGGGTGCCAGGGGCGGACGCTGGATACTGAGCGAACTTGTCGCGTTTGATACGCGAGGGAACAAGTCCTTCCTCGCCTACCCAAGCGAAGAGGAGTCGCGTTCGGTACCGTCGGTTACTGAGCGCGACGGGACAGCGACGCTCTACGATGCCATCGGTCGCGCCATTTCCACGGTCCACCCGGACAGTGCCGCAACGCGGACCGTCTACTCACCTCTGGCCCGGACCGAATGGGACGAAAACGACAACGACTCCGGGTCTGAGCACTACGATACGCCTACGACTTTCCGAACCGACGGCTTGGAACGACTGGTCGAGGTCGTTGAGCGCGACAGTGACTCTGAAGTCAGCACCGGCGTGTACACTTACGACCCAATCGGAAACGCTACCGCAGTGACGGACGTCAGGGGTAGCGAACGTGTCTATGGGTACGACGGTCGATCTCGGCGCACCACGATCGCCGACCCGAACGCGGGCTCCTGGTTGATGACCTACACTGATGGCAACGATCTCGAGTCGCGCACCGACCCGACGGGCAGACGGGTACGATACGAGTACGACGACGTTGGTCGACCAGTGGCCGAATGGCACCGCATTGGCGCGTCGGCAGATGAAGATTTGGCTACGCGCTACCACTACGACGTGCCGTCTTCGGACTTCCCCGAATACGCCAATGTCGAGGCCCAGCTGGCCTGGGTAGAGGACGCAGCAGGGGCGCTCTACTTCAGCTACGACCAGCGGCGCCAGATAGTCCGCAAGACGCGGCGTTGGAGCGACGGGGCCGAGTACACGACTTGGACCGATTTCGACGCCTCAGACCGTCCGACACGCAGGGGGTTTCCCGACGAAAGCTACCTGGAACTGACCTACGACGCGCGAGGTCTGCTCGACGCGGTCGGCCCCATCGTGACGGACGTCACGTGGACTCCTGACGGCGAACTTGCGTCAATGCTGTTGGGCAACGGAGTCACCGACGAACGGCACTACGACGCACGTCGTCGTCTGGATAGGATGGAGGCCACCTCTCCCTCGGGTCAGCCCGTTCGGGCATTCCGACTGGGACTAGATCCGGCTTCTCGCATCACGGAGATCGAAGACCTGCGGCCAGGAGTGTCCGCTGACGAGAGCCTCACGTCGTCGTTTCGCTACGACGACCGCTACCGACTGACAGCAGCCACGGACCGCGTCGGGACCACCCAGTGGGTCCCTGACGTCGTGGGCAACATCCTCTCTGTCGAGTCGGACCACGACTCGCCCTGGTTGAACGTCACAAATCAGTTCGGAGAGGATGGGGCTGGTCCCGACCAGATGACCCACCACGGCGACGAGTCGATCTCGTACGACGAGGCCGGCAGAGTCGTGGCAGACGGTGAGCGCACCCTGGAGTGGGACGCAAAAGGCCGGTTGGCGCGCGTTACTCGTGGGGACATCGTGGAGGAGTACGTTTATGCATTTGACGACACCCGGGCGCTGAAACGGACCAGCGACGCCGGCACGACGGATTCGGTCCGTTACATCGATCAGGATGTAGAAGTGCGGGGTTCGAGGCTAGTTCGCTACGTGTTCGTGGACGGCGTTCGAGTGGCTCGCCTGGATGGACTTGCCGACGAGGACACAGACGCGCTCGCCGAAGCGTCGGGAGTCGTCCCCGTTTCTGGCGGTACCGGCCT
>CAZSVU010000287.1:0-11221 GCA_964610275.1 uncultured Polyangiaceae bacterium
ACCAGGCCACGCAGCCACAGCCGGCCCCGGACCCCGAGCACTCGGCTCGACGTCAAGAGCTCGCTGCCGCGCTCAACCGTGCGATGGACCAGCTCCCGCTCGACCAGCGGATTGCCTTCGTGCTTTGCGAAGTCGAAGAGCGTTCGTCGCGCGAGGTGGCCACGGTGGTGGGTGTGCCCGAGGCGACGGTCCGAACACGATTGTTTCACGCGCGAAAGAAGCTGCGCGCCGCGCTTTTCGAGGAGGGTTACTCATGAGCGACGACATTCTGAGAGAGGCGTCGCGAGCCCTCCGCGACACCACCACCGCCGGGAACGACAGCGAGCGATTCACCCGCGCGCGCATCATGGCGAGCTTGCACCAACGCCGTCGCCGCCGCGGGACGCGCCTGGCGCTGTTGGTCCCGCTGGCGGCCGTGTTGTTTGGCTCGACGGCGTTTGCCGCGGCCACTGGTCGACTGCCCCGCGTCATCGCGGTGGTGGCCGAGGCCGTGGGCGTCGAGGTCATCTCCGATGTCGCCGCGGCGCCGCCGGCGGCGCCCGTTCGGCGCTGGGTGACCGCGCGCCCGGCGGCGCGAGCCCAGCAGCTGGTGGCGGCATTGCCCGAAGCGAGTCCGGCACCAGCACCTGCTGTGGTGGAGGAGGCGCCGGATGAAGCGGCCGCGGGCGAGGCGCAGGACGACGCGACCGCCGCGGTTGCCGGCGGTGCCGGCGGTGCCGGCGCTGCGCGCAAGCGTGCGGTGCGCGATCAGCTCGTCCTGTATCGCAAGGCCCATCGCGCCCACTTCGCGCAGCGTCGGCCCAGTCTGGCGCTGGCGGCTTGGGAAGCCTACCTTCGTGCTGCCCCGGGCGGGCGCTTCGCGGTGGAGGCCCGCTACAACCGCGCCATGTGTCTGGTGCGATTGGGGCGCACCGAGGCGGCACGCGAGGCGCTCGCACCGTTCGTGCGCGGTGCGTTTGGCGGCTACCGGCAGGAAGAAGCGCGGAAGCTCGTCGAAGCGCTGAGTGGGTCGTCGAGCCCTCAGCAGCGTTGAGCAACGGCGCTCCAGGAACCGCAACGCGGCGTTCAACCCGAGTTGAGACACCCAGCGTGCGGCGGCTTCTTTGCGCTCGCGGGCGCTCGTCGCCGGCCGCCCGGGGTCCTTTCGGCGCCCGCCCGGACTTCAGCCGCTGGCATGCATTCTCGAGTCAGGATTCCAGTCACGCTGAAGGCGGGCGGTCTCGGATGCCGGGCAGCCCCAGGGTCGCTTTCGCCATCACGAGCGGCCGTCTAGAATATATGTGGCACGCTCGATAGAGAACGCTGTCCGACACGGTTCGGTGCATGGGATGGGCAGCCCCTCGCACCGATCCTGCTTCTCTCTCCGAGAGCGGATTACCGATTGAACAAGCTAGACAAAGGACCGGTGCAATGTTGCGCAAGAAGCTGGGCTGGATCCGATGGCTCGTAGTGCTCCTTCCGTGTGCGGTAGCGGCTTCCGTAGGTGCTTGCTCTGCCGAGGGCAGTAGCCCGGGTGGCGGCGGGAACATTGACGGCTCCGGCGGCATTCCCGCCGAGGGCACCGGAGGGCTCAGCATCGACACCGACGGTGGGCCCATTGGCACGGGGGGAACTGGCACCGGCGAGGACGCATGGCCTGACTGGTTGCCTCCGCCGTGGGTCATGTACACCACCAACACCGACGGGGTGGATTCCTGGAAGGATGCCACTCTCGCCGACAACGTCAGCCAGCTCTACGCGGGTGCACCGGGCACGGGCACCGTGCCCGCGATCATCTATCCGCTCAACGGGTCCCTGCACCCGCGAAACCTGACCGACATCGAGATCCAGTGGAGCAAGGCCGTCAGGGAGAACACCCATGCGCGCATCGAGGCCGTCGCGCAGGACGGTTCGATGTATCGCTTCTACTTCACGTGCACCACGCCGGGTTGTGTCGCGCCGATGCCGGCGTCCGAGTGGTACTACCTGGGGATGACGCACGCCGGTCAGACCCTGACTCTCACCGTGCAGGAGACCGACGGTGCGGGCGGGCCCGTGTACACCTCGGCGCCGGTCACGATCAGCTTCTCCCCGGATCCGCTGCTGGGCGTCCTCTACTACTGGGCGGCCGCGGACTGGAGCATCAACCGCGCGCAATTCGGCTCGCGGGGCTCAGTGCCGTTCATCCGTCCGAACTCGCCTGAGAACAGCTTCCGGTGCGCGGCCTGTCACAGCGTGAGTCGGGACGGTAGCACCATCGCGTTCGCCGTGTCCCAGGACGACGGTGAGGGTACGGCCGCCATCCAGGTGGCTCCCACCAGCGCGCCGGAGCTGCCGTATCTCAGGCCTGCGGGCCCCGGCCCTACGCCCTTCACCAATTCCGGCGTGACCCACAACGGTTCGGTCACCCAGGGGCCACTGGACAACTTCGGACACAACGTCGCCTTGAGTCCCGATGGGTCGGTCGCGGCCATCAACGGCATCGATCCACCCGGCGACTGGCCTCCCCCTCCGTGGTTCGAGCTCCGAGACACTCGTACCGGCGTAGCCCTGCAGAAGATCTACCTCGGGCAGCCGCCGTTCCCCGCTGATTCGCTCCCCATCTTGCCCGAGTACTCGCCCGACGGGACCAAGATCGCTGCCACCCTCACGAACACGGCCAACGAGTGTGCCTGGACGTACGCCAGCTGTAGCCCGAATGGCATCGTCGTCATGGACGTCGTGAACAACACCATCGGTGCCCCGATCCCTATCAGCACACCGCAGCCCGGCGCGGTGCACTACTACCCGACTTGGTCGCCGGCCGGCGACTACATTGCATTCGTCTCGTCTACCGGTCTGACGGGCAGAAACAAGAACGACGTCACGGATATCGGTGTGCTCTACATGGTGCCGTCGACGGGCGGTCCCCACGCCTGCCCCGGGCCGACCTGTGTGGAGCTGGCCCGAGGCGGGCAATTCACTCAGGCCGAGGCCGCCGCTTCAGGTGGCGTCGGCCCCCACGTGACCGTCCCGAAGTTCGCGCCGTTCGCTCAGGGCCCCACCGGAAACATCGTCTTCATCAGCTTCAGCACGCGCATTCAGTACGGGTGGCGGAGCGAAGGACGTAGTCAGCTCTGGATGTTCGGACTGGACCTCGCGCGGCCGGGCGATCCTTCATTCGAGCCCATCTGGCTGCCCTACCAGAACTACACGGACGGCAGCCTGGCGGCGTTCTGGGCGGAGATCGCGCCCTGCAATACGGACGCCGGTGGGGGGTGCTCGTGCCGCCCGGGCGAGGAGTGCAGGTTCAATCAGAACAACGAGTGCTACTGCTCGTTCACCAACCCCGAGTGAGCGCGTGATGCGTCGACGCGTCGTAGCGGTGGTGGGCAACTCTCGCCCACCACCCGAAGCGCTACCCGTGGCCGAGAACCTCGGCCGTCGGATCGTCGAAGCCGGCTGGCGACTGGTCACCGGTGGGATGGGTGGTGTCATGGAAGCGGCGTCGCGGGGGGCGCGCCGAGCTCCCGGGTACCGCGAGGGCGACGTCCTCGGCATCTTGCCCACCGGCGACGCCACGTCCGCCAACCCGTACGTGGACATCGCGGTTCCGACCAACCTGGGGTACGCGAGGAATGTGCTCGTGGTGGCGACGGCCGATGCGGTCGTGGCCGTGGGCGGCGGGGCAGGGACGCTCTCCGAGATCGCGATGGCGTGGCAGCTGGGCCGCCCCCTGGTGGGGCTCGCGGTCGCGGGTTGGAGCAGCAAGCTCGCCGGTCAGGCCTTGGACGAGAAGCGTGGCGACGTCATCACTCCCGCCGCTACGCCCGAGGACGCCATCGCGGCCGTGCGACGCGCATTGGGCGAGTGAATCACGCTCCTACTCGCCGACCATCTGCACGATCAACCGCCGCGACCGGGAGCGATTGTCGAAATCGACGAAGATGATCTGCTGCCACGTGCCGAGCGTCGGCTCGCCCTCGACGAAGGGGACGCTGAGCGAGGGCCCCAGCAGGGCTGCCCGCACGTGGCTGTGGCCGTTTCCGTCGCCCCACCGTTGGTGGTGCGCGTACTCCCGGTTGCGGGGCGCAATTCGGTCGAACAGCCCCCGCAAATCGGAGATGCAGCCCGGTTCGAACTCGATGGTGGTGAGCCCCCCGGTGGAGCCGGGTGCGAAGATGCAGGCGATCCCGTCCCGGAGGCCACTCGCCGCGATGGCGGACCTCACTGCATCGGTGATGTCGATGGCATCAGCCTCGCCCTGAGTCTTGAGCTCGATGTGCTCCGTCTGGACGGTCATCGTCGTCCCCCTTCTTCGATCAGCGTAGCGATGAGAGCTTGTCCCGGTGGCGCGCTTGCAGCTGATTGTAGTCCGCTTGCGTCAGCCCCAGTGACTGGGTCAAAAGTCGGAGGTGATTCACCTCGTCCAGGCTGATGGTGCCGTCAGCAGCCGCGAGCTCGATCAGTACGCGCAGCACCTCGCGGCGCAGGTCACGGTCCCCGAGCTCGACCAGGGTCCGCGCGAACCGCGGCGTTTGCGTGGTGCTGAGCTCGAGCACGTGGTCGCGAAGAGCCGCGCAGACTGCTCGCGGCCCTCCCGCCGCGAGTCCCTGGACGCGACCGAGCTCCTCGACGACTTTCGCCTCTTCGTCCGGCGAGAAGTCGCGATCGGCGTAGGCCGCGCTCGCCAAGAGCCCGGCGACTGCGACCACGATCCGTGTGGTTGCCTCGTCGGCGCCGCTCAAGTGCTCGCGGACGACCTCCTCCAAGCGCGCTGCTCCTGCGCTGTCGCTTCCTTCGCGTTGGTCTTTGCGTTTCCAGAACATGGTCCGTTCACACTGGATAGCATGAGTTTCGGGCCTCGCGCCGTATGGCGTCCGGCCACGGGGGCGGATTTCGTGCCCCGAGGCGATTGCCCGCCCCGTCGCAGCTGGTCACGCGCCAGGTCTGGCGCTTCGCCGCAGAGCTGGTTAGGGTTTCGCCACTTAACGCCGAAGAGGATCCAACATGAAGCAATCGGTACACCACGGCCTTGGAATCGAGCGCGCGAAGCAGGTCGCCGAGCACGCGTTCGAGAGCTACAAGAAGAAGCTCGCCAAGTACAATCCGCAAACGCGATGGGCTACCGAGCGGAGAGCGGAGATTGTCTTCACGGTGAAGGGCGTCACGCTGACCGGAGCGCTCGAGGTTGGCGAGTCGGACATCGGTCTGGAGCTCGACGTGCCGTTCTTGTTCCGGCCCTTCAAGGGCACGGCGCTTCGCATCATCGAGGAAGAAGTGCGGGAGTGGGTCGGCAAGGCCAAGGCCGGGGAGATCTGAGCCCGAACGGACCTTGCCCTGCGACCCGGGTCTCACACGAGCGATTCCAGCGCCGAGTCAGGCCGCGTGACGCGCGCCGCCCCGACGCGTTCCAGGTGAGCGACCGCTTGCAGCACGGTGGCCTCGTCCCACGCATCCCCGATCAGCTGTAGCCCCACCGGGTGTCCCTGTTCGTCCGCGCCCACCGGCGCCGAGGCTGCGGGGACGCCCGTGAGATTGGCCAGAAAGGCATAGCGGCACATCGCGTTCAGCGCATCCGAGTCCACGAATCCTTTGCGCGCCTGGGCATCGGTCACCGTGGGTGCCGGCGTGGCCGCGCTGGGCAGGGCCAGGAGGTCTACCGCACCCAGTGCCTCCGCCACCTGGTCGCGCAGCGTTTCGCGCAGGCGTTGCGCATCCAGGTACTCGTCCGCCCCGAAGGTCGCGAGACCTGCCATGAGCAGTTGCACGTCAGGACCCAGCTCCTGCTGGTGTTCGCGTGCTTCGCTCAGCCCGGATAGCGCTTCGAGCCCGATGGTGACGTAGCCAATCGCTGCGGCCTGTTCGGCCAGGGGGATCCGGATCGGCCGGAGACGGGCGCCATCGCTTTCGAGTGCCCGGAGCGCGGCTTGCCCGGCTGTGGCCACGCATCCATCCGCGTCCTCCCATTCGCCCTCGACGATACCGATCTCGAGCCCTTCGACCCCGCGCCGGATTGCACTGAGCAGCTCACCGACCTCGAGTGCGGGCTGCTGCCTGCTCGCCGGATCTGCGCCATCCGGTCCAGAGCAGATCTCGGTCAGCAGTGCCAGGTCGGCGCTCGATGCTCCCAGTGGCCCGAGGTGCGTGACACTGCCGCCCCAAGCCATGCCGTGCCCCACCAATGGGATCCGTCCGTAGGTGGGCTTCAAGCCGAAGATCCCGCAGAGGGCCGCGGGCGTGCGGATCGAGCCGCCGCCGTCCGCGCCGAGTGCAACCGGAACCAGACCGGTGGCGACGGCAACGGCGGAACCCGTGGAGCTGCCCCCTGCGAGGCGACCCACATCGTGGGGGTTTCTCGGCAGGCTGCGGTGGATGTTGGCGCCGAGTGGTGAAAGCCCGTACTCGGTCATGGACGATTGACCGAGCAGTACGGCCCCGGCGGCGCGCAGACGAGACACGACGACGGCATCGCCCTGCGCCGGAATTTCCGGGCGCCACGCGGTACCGACGCGGGTCGGGAAACCCTCGAAGTCCACCTCCTCCTTCACCACCAGTGGCACTCCGTCGAGCGGCCCCAGCGGGCGCCCCGCGTCGTATCGCTGACCGCTTCGCCGTGCGCTGTCGAGTGCGCGCTCATCGTCGTAGGTCAGCAGCGGTCCTAACGACGGAGTGCGAGCTGCCAGCTCCCGGGCCCGGGCGAGTGCCTGCGCGGCAACCTGCTCCGGCCGAATTCGGCCCTGCTGGTAGGCTTCAGTGTAAGCCGGGCAGGGTTGGGGCCACGCCAGCGAGGGCGGCGGACCGAGCTCCGGGAAGGTGCGGTCGCGCGGGGGGCGTGCGCGGCGGGGGTAGGTGTTCCAGGGCAACCGACCTCGCGCCTCTAGTGGGAGCTGGCTGAGCGCATCGACACCCAGGTCGTGACGCAGTGAGCGCACCACCAACCCCGCGGCCGGCGTGTGCCGTACTGCCGCCACCACCGCCCTCAAGATCCCCCCCGACAAGCGACCGGCTTTCATGACGCGGATGCTACCCGAGCCCGGCGACACGGAAAACAGCTCCCGCGATGCGGTGTCTCACCGCGCGCCCCTCATCCGACGACGGCTGCGGTGGCGAAAGGTGATTTGAGCGGTAGCATCACGGAGGAAGCCCCGTGCGACCACGGCCGAGCGCCATTTCTCGGCCCGGATGAGCTCGAGACCATGGCCATGAAGCGGAAGGCATCGTTCATTCTCTACGTGGCAGCGGGTCTGGGCGCCCTGCTGATCTTCGCCAGCGCGGCTTCCAGACGGTATCGGCTGCACCGGCACGAGGCGCGCTGCGGTCAGGGCGACTTGGCAGCCTGTCAGCGGGCCTGCCAGCGGGGCGCCAACTCCGCCTGTGAGCGACTCGACCAAGCCTGCCGGACCGGTGCCGACGAAGCCTGCGGGCATCGGCAGCGACGCCGGCCACGTCGCCGAGCCCAGTGGTGAGCGCGAAATCGCGATGCGTTTTCCTACCCAGCCGCCGTCGTAGCGGCTACTGGTCTGATCCAGACCCCACTGAAGCCAGGCCATGACCAAGCGCGCACCGGACAGCCTGCCGGCTGAAGGCCTCCCGTCGGACCAGCAGGCCTTGCAGGAATCGTTCATCAATCACGTCCAGCACACCCGGGGGAAGCATCCGTCTGCGGCTACCCCGCTGGACCAGTACCACGCCGCAGCGCGGGCCGCGCGTGACCGTATGTTCGATCGTTGGACGCGCACCTGGCGACGCTACAAGCAAACCCAACCGAAGCGGGTGTACTACTTGTCGTTGGAGTACCTGCTCGGTCGATTGCTCGACGACGGGCTGCTCAACCTCGGTATCTCCGATGAAATGCGCGCAGCGCTCGCCACGGTCGGTGTCGATTTCGACCGGATCACCGAGGAGGAGCACGACGCCGGCCTCGGCAACGGCGGTTTGGGGCGGCTCGCCGCCTGCTACCTGGACTCCATGGCCACGCTGGGCATCCCCGGCATGGGCTACGGCATTCGCTACGAGTTCGGGATCTTCCGCCAGGACATCGTCAATGGCGCGCAGGTGGAGCGCCCCGACAACTGGCTCAGGTTCGGCAACGTGTGGGAGGTGGTGCGGCCGGAGCGCACCTACACGGTCCAGTTTGGTGGACGCGTCATCCAGTACACCGGGCCGCGAGGACGCACCATGCACGACTGGGTGGACGCGCACCAAGTGTTTGCGGTCGCCTATGACGTGCCGGTGCCGGGCTATCGCAACGACGTGGTGAACACGCTGCGCCTGTGGTCGGCCAAGGCGACTCGGGCGTTCGACATTTCCTACTTCAATCGGGGCGACTACGTTCGTGCCATCGAGAACAAGGCCAGCACCGAGAACCTCTCTCGGGTGCTCTACCCCAACGACAGCTCCGTTGCTGGGAGAGAGCTTCGCCTCAAGCAAGAGTACTTCCTCGTCTCGGCCACCCTGCAGGACTGCGTCCGACGTCACCTGGGCAACTTCCCTGACCTCACCAACTTTGACGCTCAGGCCGTATTCCAGCTCAACGACACCCATCCGGCGCTGAGCGTCGCCGAGCTCATGCGGCTCTTCGTGGACGAGCACGGTATGGCGTGGAATGACGCTTTCCGCATCGTGCGTGGATGTCTGGCCTACACCAACCACACCATCCTCCCCGAGGCGCTGGAGAAGTGGCCGGTGTGGCTCATGGAACGCATGCTCCCCCGACACCTGCAGATCATCTACGACATCAACCACCAGCTGCTTCAGGACGTGCGAAAGAAGTATCCGGATGACCTGGACCGGGTGCGCAGCATGAGCATCATCCAGGAGGGCCGCGAGCGGCAGGTGTGCATGGCCCATTTGGCCGTCGTGGGGTGCCGACGAGTGAACGGGGTGAGTGCGCTTCACTCGAAGCTCTTGCGAACCAAGGTCTTTCCCGAGTTCGACGAGTACTTCCCCGGCAAGTTCACCAATCAGACCAACGGGGTCACTCCCAGGCGATGGCTGCTGCACGCCAACCCCGGGCTGGCTGGGCTCATTGGCTCGCGCATCGGTGACGGGTGGATCACCGATCTCGAGCACCTGGCTGGTCTGGAGGAGCATGCCGAGGACCCAGAATTTCAGGAGCAGTGGCGCGCGGTGAAGCGCGAGAACAAGCAGAGGCTGGCCCGATGTCTCGGTGCACATTCCGGTATCGAGCTCGACCCCGCGCACCTGTTCGACGCGCAGGTCAAGCGGATCCACGAGTACAAGCGCCAGAGCTTGAACGTGCTCCATGCCGTGAGCACGTACTTGCGGCTACGTTCCGGCGCCCGCGTGCCGGGGACCGCTCGCACCTTCATCATCGGTGGCAAGGCCGCTCCGGGCTATCAAGCCGCCAAGCTTCTGATCCAGCTCATCGTCGGCGCGGCGAAAGTGATCAACGCGGACCGGAGCACCCGCGACCAGCTCCGCATCGTCTTCGTGCCCAACTACGGGGTGACACTGGCCGAGCACATCATTCCTGCCAGCGACGTCTCCGAGCAGATCTCGGTGGCTGGCATGGAAGCCTCCGGAACAGGCAACATGAAGTTTGCTCTGAACGGGGCGCTGACCGTCGGCACGCTTGATGGCGCCACCATCGAGATGAAGGAGGCCATTGGCGCCGAGAACATGTTTCTGTTTGGGCTCACGGCCGACGAGGTCGAGGCCCATCGCGCGGACGGGTACGACCCGTCAGAGTACTACTACGGGGACGATGACCTTCGGGCTGCGCTCGACGCCATTGCCGATGGGATGTTTTCGCCGGACAAGCCGGACCGGTTCCGCGGGTTCGTCGACCAGCTGATCTGGGCGCGGGACCCGTACATGGTGCTCGCGGACTTCAAGAGCTACGCCCGCTGCCACCAGACTGTGGAAGCGGCGTACCGGGACAGCACCGCCTGGACCCGGACCAGTATTCTCAACGTCGCGCGGATGGGCCGCTTCTCCAGCGACCGCGCCGTGCGCGGCTATGCCCGCGAGATCTGGGGCATGCCGGTGGCGTAGGCGCCAGCCGGGAGGACCGTCACTTCCGCCGGCGCTTCTCGCCAAGCCGACGCGACGGTGTGGAAGGTCCGGGCGGCCGTTTCCGGGAGCGCCGTCGGCGGCGCAGCCCCGTCACGGCCACTATGCCCCCAACGAGGGTTCCCCCCAATACGATCTGAGACCAGGTGTGCGTTGGGCCGGTGATTCCCGCCTGGTGCAATGCCCAGCCCGCTGCCCGTCCGAAAGCCAGAGCGGCAACGCCGCCGATGGCGCCCAAAACAGCACCGGGGAACAGCGTCAGAGTGAGCGCGGCCGAGGTCCAGCGCTCTCGTTCGGAGTACATCCGAACGACGGCCAGTGCGCCCGGGATGGCCAGAATGACGGCGCCGCCCAGCGTGCTCATCTCGAGCGCGCTGGGGTCGTGGGTACCGTATTTCTCCCGCGCGAGCCCATACCCCGCCAAAGCCACCAAAGCAGACAGCGCCCCGCCCGCCGTTGCCCCGACCGCTGCGCGCAGCAGCGCCCCGGGTATCGCCTTCAGTCCTGCTGCCGTTTTCGTGCCCATCCACCGCATCGCCCGCGCGCGTGCCCAGCCAGCGCGTTCGGACTCTACTACGTCATCCTGGTGGCGAGTGCCACTCTACCCGGGCTGTGTTTCGAGCCACGGGGGAACGGAGCGATCTGAAGCCGGGCTCCATCCAGGTCGACTGGCAGCACGCTGCCGACTTCTTCAGCTCCCCATTGACCCTCTAGATCGACCCTTCCAGTCGCACGTGCCGAATGGCCTCGCCCGAGCTGATGAAGCTACCGTTCTTGCATCCCGTCACGTTGCAGAATGTGATTGCGTTGTTGTAGTCCAGCGTCGGAGTCAGCCCGATCGCGACCATGTCCGCATCCTTCTGGCAGTTGCAGTTCACAAGTTTGGCAAACATCACGTCGCATTTCGGACAGTGCAGATCATCTTTGACGTTCGGCTTCAGCTCACCGGAAAGCACGATCTTTCTGTGACCAGCTTGGACTCCAAGCATTCAGTGAGACGGAGGCCTCGATGCTTCTATTTCCATCTTCGGCTCAGCGAATGAGCTTGGTGAGCATCGCGTACAGCTGATTGCCCAACGCGAGCACGCGCGGCAGTACCTCGGCGCAGGCGTCGCCGCCCAAGACCGCGATCTCGGCGGCGGCCACCGCCTCCACGCCCGATCCCCCGCGCCCTGCGCGACAGCACTCAGCGGACCAGTAGCAGCCGAGCCGCCGTGGGCTGGCG
>CAZSVU010000288.1:0-11167 GCA_964610275.1 uncultured Polyangiaceae bacterium
CCCTCGTACGACGCTCCGGAGAGTAGTGATTTCTATCTGGGTTCCTCCTGGTACCGGAAGACCTTCGCCTTGCCACCGGGCGATTGGACCGGGAAGAAGATATTCATCGAATTCGGCGGCGCCATGAGCACGGCGCAGTTGTGGGTGAACGGTACACTCGCCGGATCGCATGGGACCAACGGGTATACGAGCTTCGTGATCGATATCACCGACCAGGTGAGCACAGCCGCTCCAAACGTCATTGCAGTCAACGTTGACAACAGCCTTCAGGAGGATGTTCCACCCGGCGCAGGCTGGGTCGACTACGTTACCTGGGGCGGCATATACCGCAACACGTGGCTGCACATCTCCGATCCGGTATACATACCGCAGTGGGGCCAGATAATAAGCACTCCAACGGTTGCGACCGGTTCCGCTACGGTACAGGTGAATACCACCGTCAACAACGACAGCGCCCAGCAGGCTTCTTGTTCGGTGACCTACGCCATCTACAACGAAAGTGGTGATCAGGTATCCACACAAACCGCGCAGCAGGATGTACCGGCAAATGGAAGCCATACATTCGAGATGAGCAGTGAAATTGCATCACCGCAGCTCTGGACTCCCGAGAATCCCAACCTCTATAAGATCGTTACGACCGTCAGCGCTGACGGAGCGCCAGTTGATGACTACATCGATCGCTTCGGTGTTCGGACTCTCAACTGGACGTCGGACGATGGATTCCATCTCAATGGTTCCCGGTACTTCATCAACGGGGCGAACTTGGCGCAGGATTTCGCTTGGGTTCATGCCGCCGTTCCGGTCTCCCGCTACTACAAGATGATTGAGTCCATCAAACACGCAGGATTCAATCTGATGCGGTGTTCCCATTTTCCGCGCGATCCGGCCTTCTATGATGCATGTGATGAAATGGGGCTACTGCTCGTGGTCGAGAACCCGACATGGGGATGGAGCCATTCCACATACACTTCCGCATTTTGGTCCAACCTGACGGAGACCTTCAGGGAAATGGTTGTTCAGGGTAACAACCACCCAAGTATCATCGGGTACGGATATTTCAATGAACCCTATGCCGACTTCAGTTCCTACTATGCCACGATGAAGGAGCTGGCTGATTCGATCAATCCCATGCTTCCGAAGTATGTCACCAGCAACGGCATCTATGACTACAACCTACGATCCATAGATTTCTACGGAAATCAGTACAGTAGTTATCCGCAGGACACTCCTTCCCTCTGCACGGAATATCTCGGGTTCAGCAGTGCCTCCAGAGGTGACCAGGCCGCCGAAGACCAGTACACCAACGATGCGTTGGCGCAGTTTCAGAGTCTCAGGAACGATACCCGGAATGCGGGTGCGGTTCTGTGGACATTCAGAGACTACTGGGGCTTCGGTGATGGGGGAGGACGGAGTACGCTGCACGATTCCAAGCTCGGCATCGTCGATCAGTACTTCATTCCCAAACGACCCTACTACGCGTTCCGTGAGGCTGTTCTGTCGCAGTCGGATGCCGACAATCCGGTACAGGGTACCGCGTCTAGGGTGAGCCTCGAGCCGGACCTGACCTATCTGCGGGCCGACGGGACCGACATATCGCGCATCATTGTCGCGATCAGAGACGACGAAGGCAGATGCATCGACTCAACTGCGTCCGTTACCTTGTCTCTATCCGGAAGCTCCTGCACCCTGTTCGGACCGACGACGATAGACGCGGTAGCGGGCAAAGCGGGTGTCGTGATCCGGTCAACCGAGGACGTCGGTACCACCACGATTTCCGCCACCTCCGACGGTTTGGCCGGAAGTAGCGTGGATATTGCGACGTATGCGGTGGAAGATCGGGGCTAGGTCCGAAACGCGTCAACGTGGGTGAGGCTATGCCTCGGCATTGGTGCAGGGCTCCGATTCGGGCAGGACTTCGTCCTCTGGTGCAGTCGGCAGTCACCCAACGCCGTAGCTCTCGGGCATCCCAAGGTTGGCCATCGTGTTGAGAATCTTCCAGCCGATCCTCGTTTCCACGCGCTGGCACGCCAGATTTCGCGATCTCATGTCCGCGCCGATGATGGCCTTGTATCGATAGATCGCGTTCCCGACCATGCTGCGCTTGGTGTAGCCAGACTTGCTCTGCCACTTCCGGCGGCCGACCTTCTCGACGGAGCGGATGTGGCGATTGCGCTCCTTGAAGACCGGGGCCGAACTCAGCAGAGCATCACGTTTGGGTGGAATGACGATCTTGGCTGGGCGACCAGCACCATGGGCGGAGATTGCCCGGTAGACGCTCTCTGTGTCGTACGCACCGTCTGCTGAAACCGATGCCAACGGACTCTCAATCTGCTCGAGCAACGCAGGGACGCGGGCGCAATCACGAGCCACCTTGCTGGTCAACTCCGACGCGACGACGTGGCCGGACTTGGAGTTGACCGCGACATGCAGTTTGCGCCAGTCCCTGTTCTTCGGCGGTTTGCGCAGGTTGCCGACGTGGATCTTCAGCCCGGTGCTGTCGATCAGAATATGGATGGGGCGACTGCTGGCCGCCGGTGCGAAGCGAATCCTGCCAAGCTTCCCGGCCCGCCTGGAGAGCGTCGTGTGGTCCGGGACCCGAATATCCAACTCCAGTTGCGTGGCGAACGAGCGCAGGAAGCCTTCGGTCTGCCGCAGGGCAAGATGGTAGACCATGCGAACGGTCAGGGCAGTTTGGATGGCGATGTTTGCGTAGATACGCTGACCCCCGGGCTTGCCGCTGGCCGGCGCTCTCCACGCTTTGAGGGCCTCCTCCGAAAGCCAGATCGTGAAGTCCCCCCGCTTCGACAATCCATCCTCGTACGCGCGCCAATTGCGAACCCGATAAGCCTTCTTCGTGTACTTGTACTGGCTGCGTTTCGGGTACTTCATTCGCGGTGGCTCCTGCTCGGATCCTACCCCGTAGGTCGAGCTTGACGCCTAGCTTCGAGCCGTGCACCAACGCCCGATTGGATTGGGGGCCTGGTCGAGGTCCGCACCTGGTAGTCTCAGCCAATGGGGTATCCGCGATCATTACTTCGCTTGGCACTTGGGTACGGGCCGCTTCCGACACTGGGCACTGCTCTGATGCTCGAGCTCTGGCTCGTTCCGGGGTGCACGGGAACTTCCCACCCCGCCGCCCCGCCCCCTATTGCGACACAGCCAGCGGAGTCGAGCCCGGCGTGCACTCCGGTTCATGCTAGCGGCGAAGCTCCCCTCATCGACGACTTCGAGGCAGAGCCGAGCAAGATCCTCGCCAACGATGGACGAGGAGGTTTCTGGTACGACTACGATGACGGTACTCGGGGTAGTCTCCTGCGGCAAGAGGTCGACCTCTCCGCGGCCGGGGGAACCGGGCGGGCGCTACATGTCGTGGGGTCCGACTTCGAGAAATGGGGAAGCGGTTTCGGAGCGAACCTCCACCCTGCCGCGACCGAGAAGCACGGCTGTGCCTATGACGCTTCCGCCTACGCGGGCATCCGCATTCGGGCACGCGGGCGCGGGCGCCTGCGCCTGGCGCTTGCGGACGCGAAGAGCATGCCTTCGGCGCTCGGTGGAGCGTGCAGTCGTCCGCTGAAGCTCTGCTATGACCGACCCGGCGTCTGGGTCGACCTCCAGGAGCAGTGGCAGACCTACGAATTCCCGTTCTGCGCCTTCGCACCCGAGGGCTGGGGAGGCTCGCAAGACAAGGTCGACCCTGCGGAGCTCTTCGGGTTGCACTTCCGCATCATGGCCCGCGAGAGCGTCGAGGTCTGGCTCGACGATGTGGCGTTCTATCGCGCCCCCGCCGGTGCGCCTGTGACGCAGTGTGGAGGCCGTTGCCCTCTGGAGGCTGCACCGCGGACGGCCCGGATCGAGCCGGGCCGCTCCAGCGCGCCGCTGGGCACAGAGCTCACGGTGCACACCTTCGAGCAGCAGACAAAGTCCTGTGGGCCACTCACCAGGCGGTACCTGAGCTACGTGCCCGATACGCTCGGGCCACGTTCGGCTGCGCCGGTGCTGATCATGCTGCACGGGAGTCGCGGCAATGCGGAAGCAGCTCGCACGTTCCTAGCGCGCGACCGTTTCGATTTCCTGGCGGCTCGGGATCACTTCATCGTCGTGTACGGCAATGCGGCTCCGAGCTCGTACACCAGTGCGAACCCCAGGTTCGCCAACACCGGGGTTTGGCGCTACTCGTTCACCGACGACCGCCAGGTCGACGACGTCGTGTACCTCGAGCTGGTCTTGGCGGATCTCGAGCGCCGCGGTGTCACATCCGGCAAGAACCCCGTGTTTCTGACCGGCCTCTCCAACGGGGGCGGTATGGTGCTCGTGGCGGCACGGCGCATCCCCGAGCGCTTGCGGGGTATCGCCGCGCTGATGCCCTTTGACGGGCACGAGCCCCCACCCGTGCCGGACTTGTCCGACACCAAACTCCGGCGGGTGCTCTTCGCGTATTGCATCGACGATCCAGCGATGCCACCGGGCTACCACGACATCATGGCTAGCCAGCCTGCTCGATGGGCCACCGCAATGGGGATCCCGGCATCGGGGATCGCGGCGCCGCAGAAGCGGCTGTTGCCCGACGTGATCGTCGAAGGTCAGGATTATCGGGGCACCAGCGCGGTGCCTCTCGCCACTCGCAACAGCCGGGCCACCCAGCTCGACCTGGTGGCGCCCGACGGCAGCGCCCAGGTTCGGGTGCTCGCGATGGGCCACGCCGGCCATTTCTGGCCCAACCCGCAGGGTGACAAGGAAGACTGGGTCCTCGAGCGCTACGGGTTCCGCAATCAAGACTTCGACGCCGCGGACCTGGTCTGGGAGTTCTTGCGCACCGCTCTGGACTGACTCACCCCGATCACCCGGGACACCTCACCGCGTCAGACGCCGGGCCGAAGTGGCCGGGACAGCGGTCGAGAGCGAGAAGCAGTAGCTTCTCCTTCGGGGGGACGACGGACTTCCAGTCGAAGCCGACCACGAGCTGGCTGAAACGTCGGCCAGCTCTGGTGCGCCGTGGCGAGTTCTCGATGCGATCCGACGAGGAGCGCTTCTTCGAGGAGCGCAACTTCGAAGGCTACGGGCGCGCCGCTTTCTGCGTCGAAGCGATCTGCGTCATCCGCCTGCCCATTGCTGGGTGGGGGTGGGACGAGGGGAGCGGGTGAGTTCACGCAGCCATCTCGGCGACTGCGTTTCTAGACTCATGCACTCGGGCGCGCCACGTTGGTTCCTTGTCGGAATCGCTGACGTTTTGCGGCGCGCTCCGCGCAAGGTTTCGAACTCGGGGCACCGCTACGACGTGGAGGACGGCGCGCGTCGCGGGGGCCGGCCGTCATCGCGGTCTGGTGCGACGGGGTGTCACCGCAGGCGCACGGCCGACTCTCGCTCGCACGACCCATCATCTGACAGCGGCGCCGGAACCGGACATGCCAAGCTCGATGGAACGTCCATCCGCCACGAGCTCCACCCGATGCCAAGGCGGCCCGTCACCGACCCGGAGTTCCACCTCGTTCGGCGTTGACCAGTAGTGAGGACGATCCCAGCCCCAGTAGGTGTCCTCGCAGTGGCGCTCCGCAGGATCCGGCGCCTGTCCCAGTGCCAGCCGATCGAGTCGCTCCGCCACCCCGTGCGCGAAGGGAAGCTTTGCCGCCAGCGTCCAAGCTCGCCGTCTACCCCCTCCGCATCATTTATCGGAGCCCGATTCCGGACGGGTTCGTGCCCAAGGTGAGTGGCAGCAAAGCAAAGGGGGGCTTGTATCCCGACGAAGACCGCCGGCTGATGGCATGCAAGGCTATTCCCCTGTGCTATCGGCTGCTCTGGGGTTTCCTGGCGCGCGAAGGCATGCGGAGCGGCGAGGCCATCACCCTCGCAATGCAGGATCTCGACCTGAAGCGGGGAGCGGTCAGGCTCGACAGGAACAAGACGAGCGATCCGAGAGCCTGGGCGCTCAGCCCCGGCGTGGCGCGTGCCCTGTCGAAGAACGTTGACGCTGAACGGAGAAAGCGGCGTGATTTACGCTGGTTGGGCGAATCCGGCCGGCAAACTGGGACGGACAGGAGTGGCCATGCGTGGACATGGGTGGACACGAGAACTGGCAAACCTTGGGCACGGGCAACTCGACAGTCCGGGAGCTCCAGCTAGGATCCAAGTCATGTCGTCTGCGGCCGTTCGCCACGTTATCGCTCTCGCCTCTGAGCTGTCAGAGGAGGAGCGCAGTGTCGTCGTCGATGCCATCGCACCGCCAGGCACGGTGGCCCACCTCTCCAATGAGTGGGAGGCGGAAATCGCGCGCCGCGCGGAGCGCGTGCGCGCCGGGCAATCGCAAGGCAAGCCCGCCGAAGAGGTCTTCACGCGTCTCGAGTCCAAGCTGCGCTCGCGATGAGGCTCGTCATCGAGCCGGAGGCCGAGGCGGAGCTCGAGGACGCCGCCGATCGGTATGAGGACAGCGTTCGAGGGCTGGGAGCAGAGTTCCTCGTAGAGATGCGCCAGCGCACTCAGACCGTACTGGACGCTCCACACCGCTACCCACCCTTCGGCGGGGTGGCCGGCGTGCAGTGCGCACACGCCGTCGGACGCTTTCCCCAGATAGTAGTCTACATGGTGCACGGCGACACCGTTCACGTACTCGCCTACATGCACCCGCGACAGCAGCCGGGGTACTGGAAAGACCGAGTGCGCTGACGTCGCTCGGCAGTTCCGGCCGCAGCTCGACGAGCTGAGCTGGCGGGCCGGCTATCGTCCGCGTATCACCTGCACGCCACTGGAGCTGCAAGGGAGCGAAGCACCGTGAGCCACGATCCCATCATCGACGAGGTTCGCACCATCCGAGAGTCGATCGCACGCGAGCACGACAACGATCTCGAGTCGGTGTTCAGAATGCTCCAGGAGGCAGCGTCCGCTTCGGGGCGAGAGTACGTATCGCCCACTCCCCCTGAGTGACGACGACGGCAACGGCGGCTGCCCATGGGGGTGGAGCGGTTGGGGGCGAGCAACCGGTGAAGTAGGGGACGTCGCCGAACCCCCAGCCAACTGGCAAGGCGTGTCAAGGCGACCTACGCTTTTTGCATGACGACCGCCGAGCTCCTGGCATCACTGCACGCGTTGCCGCCTGCCGACCGTCGAGCACTGGAGTACCAGATTCTGGCAGGAGTGCCTGCCGACGCCACGACCGCGGCATCCAACGGCGCAGCCTCGCCGGTAGATGCTTCTCGGGGATGGCCCGCCGTCACGAGCAGCGTGGCATCGGACGCGCCGCATGACGCCTTCGACTATCGGCGATACCGCGAAGAGTGCGTCGACTCCTAGGCTGGATCGGTTGGCGGCGCCGGTCGCCATTGACACGTTGATCCTCGTTGCCGCCGCCGTCGCGGCGCCCCGAGCACGTTCGTCTTGGGAAGTCGGGAGCCCGCGCATCGCGTCGTCCGCCACGTGAGGGCTGCGTTGGGTTGGGGCGTCGCCGGGAAGCGCGGCTAGCTTCCTTGCCCGTATCTTGATGAAAGTGCCACAGGCAGTGGCACTTCTGGGGGCCCGACCGGACGGGCCATTCGAGAGCCAATTGGGCCACAGCCTGTGGCCCAACTGATTGCTCCCTGGATTCAGCGCCCCTCGTCCACCGAGCTTGGCTTCAGCCGATACGCCTTCTCGATGGCGGCGGCCAGCTCCGGGCCCTTCCAGTAGGGTTCGATCCAGCGCAACCGCTGGTCGGTCCAGTTCTTCAGTGGGCGCCGCCAGTGTCCGCGTACCATGAAGCGCGAGACCATCTGCCGCCCACCAGGTGCGCGCTGGAGCTTCTGGAGCTGGCGGACGCCGCGGATGTCGATCTTGCCGGGCAGGTAGTACACGGAGTCCGAGCTGGGCTCCACGCCCCGGGTCGATCCCTTCTTGGCGGGCACCTTGCGTACCTCCGGCGTGACGCCAGCGCTGGTCGCGTAGAGGATCGCGTTGATCACCAAACGCAGCAGGCCGCGCAGCGGATGTCGATCTGGCAGGTCGGGGGACGCGGCCGGATTCGGGCCCACGGATTCCAGGAACGCCCGAACCGACGCTTCGCTACCGGTGGGCACTTCCCGATGCTTGAGACTCGGCAGGTCCGCGCCCAGCGCGTCGAAGGCGAAGGTGACCGAGAGGAACCTGCCCTCGATGCCGTGCTCCTCGGTGACGTAGACCGTGATCACCCGCAGTAGGTGACCGCAGTGGGGATCGTCGGTCTTGCGTGCCAGTAGGCGCTCACCGAGTGAGAGCGCGTGACGGTCGGTGAACGCCAACGCGAACGCCGGGAATGGGGCGCGCAGCTCGCTGCCTGGAAGATCGACGTCGGTACTCTCCAGCATGTACGACAGCGCAGGGTCCACCCAGAAGATCTTCCGACGATGAAGCTCGAGGTTGAGCATGGCGGGCAGATACGGCAGCGCCTGCGCGGCCTCTTGGTTACTATCGTTGGCGGAGGGTGACTCACCGCGCAGGAAGCGTTGCAGGTCGAGGTCGGTCCCGACATCATCGGCCACCACGGTGGTGACCTTCTCGTCGAACGCGAGCTCGGCACGTCGACGGTTCGCTGCCGCCCGCACTGCGTTTGCGCAACCCGGAATACGATGTGCCACGCGTTCGTGCGCCAACAGGGGGGGATGCGCCGCGTCATCGCCCGACTCGAACCCGAGCTCGGCCCACATCCAGGAAGGGTCGTATGCCGGCTGTCCCTCCTTCAGCGCGCGCTCGTACATGCCCTCGATGCCGCGAATGAGCTCCTCGACGCGCGGTTTCATCTTCTGCCGCTTGGCCGCCTCGCGTGGGGTGAGGCCATCCAAGGCCGGAACGGGCTCATCGACCCACGCGTGATAGTGGCGGCCGTAGTGCTCCGCGACCAGTGCCTCGGCCACGTCCGGGTCGATCGGAGCGGAGTCGGGCGCGGGCTCGTCTGGCACGTCGTGCCCGAGCGCCTTGGCGGTGAGACGTTCAACCAGCTGGCGACGGAGATCTTCGTGCGTGGTTCCCCGGTGCCTGAGCACATTCCCGAGCAGGCCCTCGACGAGCGCGCGTGCGCGCATTCCGCGCTCCACCGAGTTGGCTTCGACGACGAGGCGCTCCCTGCGCAAGGTCAGGGTGGCGAGCGACACGATCTCGCCGTTCGCCGCCGGCCCCGACCAGGACCAACCACCGTCCATCGAGCGCGCCACTCCCTCGTCTGCCGCTGCATCGAGCGCACGCTCGACCGCCTCGCGGTCGGTGACGGCAAACAAGACGCGGGTGAGTACCATGCGCTCGTCATCGTTGTTATGCAGGTCGGGCACCGGAGGATCGAAGATGGAGGTGAGCCACGCCTCGTGGAACAGCGGCGGAAGCTCCTCGTAGGCGCGCGCGGCGCCTTTCTGGCCGAGCTTTGCGGTTTGGTGTTTCAGGTGCTCCCTGGCTGCTTCCAGCACGCGCCCCCGGATCAGGTTCGACATGGTCAGCAGGCCGCGCTCGATCTCGGGCCCGCCAGAGCTCCCGCGCGGAATGATACGTGCCGCCACGCAGTCGCCTCGCGACAGCTGTCGTGAGGCGGATCGCTCGTTGACCGTCACCTTCGAACCGTCGAGAAGCTCGCGGAGCGTGATCGAAACCCCGGGGATGGCGTCTTCGATCTCGTAGAGGGTCATCCTCGAGGCAGCCATCGCCTGGAGGAAGGTTCGCTGCTGCGGATTGAGTGGAGCCTGCTCCAGGAAATGGTCGATAATGCGCCGGTCGTCAGGTAGGCGGTAGTCGAAGGCGAGCCAAGCATCGTAGGCATCGCTCGACATCGCCGCCATGGGCCCGGAGAGCTCCTCTTCGCGGTCGATGAAGCGACCCCAGAACAGTTCGAACGCTTCCTCGTCCTCCTCTTCCCACAGCTCTTCCACGAAGAACGTCAGTTGCTCGAGCGCTTCGGCGCGCTCCTCTCGACTGTGGGGCAGCTGCACAGGGGGCTGCTTTCCCCCGCGCGCACCGCAACACTTCTTGTACTTCGCGCCGCTCCCGCACAGGCACGGCTCGTTGGGTCGAGGCTTCTTCGACATGCGTCATGGGGATAGCGCGTCTTGGGCCAGAATACAGCATGTCTCACCGCCGATCGGATCACGGCTTCTGCGCGCTGGCGATCGGGGGCGGTGACAGGTAGTAAGCGGCCATGCCGTTCATCTCGCTCGAATCGGTCCTCCCGGAAGTGGCGCGGAACGAAACGCGCTCGTTGCAGCAATTCGAGAAGGCGCGGGAGGTTCGTGCCTACTGGTTTTTCGAGCTGTACTGTGACGAACCGGGGTGCGACTGCCGGCGTGTGATGATCCACGTGGTCTCCGACGAGCGTGGGGCATCGCAGCCGCGTGCAACCCTCTCCTGGGGCTGGGAGCCGGACGATTTCTATCGAAAGTGGGCCGGCTTCCCTCTCAGTGAGGAAGACATGGAAGAGCTGCGCGGCCCAGGACTGGTGCGGTTGGCGTATCAGTCGGAGGAAGCCGAGGAGCTACTCGAGCAGTTTCGCGAGATGGCACGCGACAAGAAGTACGCAAACCGAATCAAGCGCCACTACGAGGAGTTCAGGGCACATGTCGAGGCGAATCCTCCTCAGCATCCGTCGGGCAATCGCGCGGAGCGGCGCGCTGCCCGGCGCAAGAAGCCCGTGAAGGCGCTCAAGTACCGGCCCAAGCGCAAGTAGGGAACTTCCCTGGCGCTCGGAGGGCAGAGCACGCCCCCAACCTCTGCATCGTATCTCGGCAACTACAGACTGAAGCTTCTAGACGCTTGTTGCTGAACGTCTTTCGCTTCTCACCCACCACGAAGTGAGAAGAACCCCAGAGCTTCGTGAGAGGGCGGACACAGGCAGGAATCAGATTTGCGTCGGGGCCGACCCCTACGACGAGCCCGAACTCCAAGAGCTGGTGCTCCACCCGATGCCCGGGTGGGCCCGCCTCATCTACGTGGGCGACTACGAGTTCGGGCTGGCGGATGTGTCGCAGCCGTGGGCCGAGTACGTGGGCGGTCGCAACACGCAGCTACCGAAGCCCATGGGCCCCCAGGTGCTCTACGCGAGCCCGCCGTTGCCCACGCCTCGCCTGCACGCCGCTCTCGAGGCCGACCGCCGTGCGTTCCCAACGCCTCCGTCGGCTGGCTCGAGGGTGCCTCAGCCCCCTGCACCACAGGCTCCGCCGACTGGTCCGTGGGCGCCACCACCGGTCCAGAT
>CAZSVU010000289.1:0-11049 GCA_964610275.1 uncultured Polyangiaceae bacterium
CGCGCCAATTTCCGTTTGTCCTCGCGCAGTTGCGCGTTTTGATCCGGGAACTAGCCAGCGATTGGCGCGGCCACGGGCCGTGTGGTCGAGTCCGGGGCTGCCCCTGCCATGGCCGTGTGGGAGAGGGGCTCAGGCACCGGCTGCCGGGCGCGGTCCCCGCAGTCGGTGCCAGACTCTTCGCAGCCAGCTGCGCGCGCTGTCCGTCATGCTGTACATCAGCGGGACCATCACCAGCGTGAGCACCGTTGCGAAGGCCAGTCCGAAGATCACGGCCACCGCCATCGGGCCCCAGAAGTCGGCGCTGCGCCCTCCGATGAGCACGCGCAGTTCGGCGAAGTCGATGCTGACTCCCAGGGCCATGGGAACCAGTCCCAGAATGGTCGTGATGGCGGTGAGCAGCACCGGGCGGAAGCGGGTGACGCCGGCTTCCACCAGCGCCTCGCTCAACTTCAGACCTCGAGACCGAAGCTGTTCGATGTAGTCGAGTAGCACGATGGCATTGTTGACCACGACTCCGGCCAGCGAGATGACGCCGACGCCGGTCATGATGACCCCGAAGGGCGTCCCCGTGAGCATCAGGCCCCACAACACTCCCACCATGCTGAGGACCACGGAGCAGAGGATGATGAACGGCAGGTCGTAGCGGTTGAACTGGGTCACCAGCACCAACGCGATGAGAAAAATGCAGACCAGGAAAGCACGGGACAAGAACTCCTCGCTCTTGCGCTGCTCATCATCGGCACCCCCGAGGCGTAGCCCAAAGCCCGGTTCCAGCTCCGCGCTGGCGACGTACTGGCTGACCCGGGCGCGGACCTCGTTCTCGTTGAACCCTTCGGCGATGTTGCCCTCGATCGTGGCCACCAGATCCTGGTCGATGTGATGGATCGCGCCGCTACCACCAATCAGCTCGTAGGACGCCACCGCGGAGAGCGGCACCGAAAAAGTGTCGGGGCTGGTGTCTTCCCGACCGGGAATGCGCAAGCCCAGGATCGATTGCAGGTCGTTCTTGTAGCGAGGCGCGAGCTCCACCAAGATGTCGTACTCGTCCTCGCCGTCGCGCAGCTTGCTGGCTATACTGCCCGCCACGGCCGTGCGCACCGTGCCGGCCACGACCTGCGTGCTCGCACCGACACGCTTGGCGGCGCCGCGGTCGATCTCCAGCCGCATTTCCGGCCGCCCGACGCGGAAATTGTCCTTGAGCTCGGTGACACCACGGATCTTGGCGAGGTCGCGCCGCACCCGCGCCGTCAGCTCTCCGACCTGGTGGAAGTCGTCGCCGGAGACCTCCAGCGCAACCGGAGCGCCCACCGGGGGTCCCATTGCTTCCTTCTGGATGATGATCTCAGCCCCCGGGATTTCGGCCAGCTGCGTGCGGAGACGATCAACCGTTCGTCGCGTGTCCTCCGTGCGAGCTTGCTCTCCGGGACCGGCCTTGGTCTCATGTGGCAGGAAATCGAGTGTGATCCGTGCCTGGTTGGGAGACGACTGAGCCCCGACCAACTCGTTGCCTCCGGCCACTCCCGTCTCCGCCACGAACACCTCCACGTTCTCCTCCGCGGCGAGAATGGCCTCGACCCTGCGCACGATGCGATCGGTGGCCTCGACGTCGGTCCCGTCCGAAGCCCTGACGGTGATGGTGGCTCGGTCGGGTTGGGAAGTGGGAAAGAACTCGGTGCCGTGGTTGAAGACCCCGTAGAGCATGACGGTTCCGACCAGCGTGGCGAGCATGGCCGCCGACGTGACCAGACGATGTCGCAGACACCACTCCAGAAAGGCGCGGTAGGCGCGCATCACGCGACTTTCTCTGAATGACCGTGTGGCGCCGGGTCGCTGGCGCATCAGGGCGGAGGTGAACACCGGGGTCATACAGAGCGCCACCGCCAGTGAGCTCCCGAGGACGATCACCACCGTCTTGGGCAAGAAGCCCATGAACTCGCCCATGATGCCGCTCCAGAACATCAGAGGCACGAAGGCTGCGATCGTGGTGAGTGTCGAGGACGTGACGGCGAGCGCTACCTCACCGGCGCCATCCACCGAAGCCTGGAAGAGACTCTTTCCCTCCTCGAGGTGGCGGTAGATGTTCTCGACCAGCACGATGGCGTTGTCCACCAACATGCCCAGCACCAGGATCAGCGAGAACAACACCACCATGTTCAGCGTCATCCCGGCTGCCCAGATGATGATCATTCCGAGCAGCATGGACAGTGGGATGGCCACGGCGACGAACAAGCTGTTCCTGAACCCCAGGAAGAACATCAGGATGCCGACCACCAGGATCAGCGCCGTCACGATGTTGGCTTCGAGTTCCTTGACGATGTCCCGGATGAATCGTGACTGGTCGCCGAGTACCCGCCAGGTCACTCCCTGCGGCCAGGTCTCGGCTTGCTGGGCCACGATCTTCTTGGTGGTCTCGGCGACCTGGAGAATGTTGGCACCGCTCCGCTTGGTCACGGCGATGGAGACGGCGGGCTGACCATTCATGCGGGCGTAGGTGTCCCGGTCCGTGAAGCTGTCGAGCACCGTGCCGAGGTCGCGCACGAACACGGGGCGGTCTCCGATCCGCTTGACGGCGACGGCCTCGATCTCCTTGGGATCCTTGAACTCGCCCGGGACGCGGAGCAGAAAGTTCGCTTGGTCGGCGCGGACGTTGCCGCCGGGGATGTTGACGTTCTCGGCGGCGATGGCGCCGATCACGTCGTTGAGCGACAGACCGTAGTGCTGTAGGCGTTTCGGATCGATCTGCACGCGGATTTGCCGGGTGCGGCCGCCGGAGACTTTGGCCTCCAGCACTCCTGGCACCCGCGTGATCTCTTCCTCGAGGCGTTCGCCCACCTCCTTGAGGAGCACCTCGTCGACGGGGCCGGCAATCGTGATGATCATGATCGGCCAATCCGTCATCGAGATCTCGCGGATCTCGGTGTCCTCGGCCTCCTGAGGCAGCTTCGACTCGGCGCGACTCACTCGATCGCGGACCTTCTGCAGCACGTCTTCGATGTCGACTTCGGGCTCGAACTCCAGGGCGACCATGCTCACGCCCTCGGCCGAGGTGCTCGTCATCTTCTTCAGGTCTTTGACACCGGCGAGCTCGTTCTCCAGAGGGACCGTGAGCAAGCTCTCGACATCCAGCGGCGAAACACCCGTGTAGACCGTCGTGACCATCACGAAGGGGATGTCCACGTCCGGCTGTGCTTCTCGCGGCAAGGCGCGGTAGGTCAGCAGCCCGAACACGAGCACGCACACCACCATCAAGTACACGGTCGCGCGATGTCGTATCAGGCCGGCGAACATGTGAGCGTTGGGCTATTTGAACGTCACGCGGCCGGTGGTGCAGCAGGTGCCCTTGCGGACGACCAGGAGCTCGTCGCCGTCGGCGAGCTCCCGGTGACCGGTGATGACCAGCTCGTCGCTGGGCTTGACTCCCTTGGACACCACGACCCGATTGCCGACGACCGGACCGAGCTCGACCTTGCGCCATACGGCCCGATTCTTGCCATCATTCTTGCCATTGAGGAACACGCCGATCTGGTCGGTCTTCGTGACCAGCCAGTCCTGCGAGACCACGATTTCGTCCTTGGCCACGGCCACATCCACCTCCACGGACGCGATCATTCCGGGCAGAAGCGTACCATCAGGATTGGGCACCTCGATGTCCGCCAAGAACGACCGAGTTCTCAGGTCGGCGGCTCGGTGAATGTGGGTGACCTTGCCCTTGAGTCGAGCGCCTCGGGCTTCGGTGGAGACGGTCGCCTCCATTCCCTCGGTCAGGGCCACCACGTCGCGATCCGACAGCGACACGCTGACCTTGACGGGATTCAGCTGCACCAGCCGCACCAGCGGGGAACCGGGCACCGCAACCTCGCCCGCCTCGGCCGCCACGTCGACCACGGTACCGCTGAAGGGGGCCGTGATGACCGAACGGGAGACCTGGACTCCCGTGGTACCGAGAGCTGCCTCAGCCGCCAAGAGCCTGGACTCGGCCATGTCCACCTCGGCCTTGGGGATGACCTCGGCCAGCTTCTGGGCTCGTTGGTACTCCCGTTCGGCAGTCTCCAGCTCCACTTTGGCCTGCTTTCGGCGTGCACCGTGGGTGGCCGTGTCCACTCTGAGCAGCACCTTGCCCGCCTTGACCTTTTCGCCTGCCTTGACGTGGACGGTTTCCACGTATCCCCCCATGCTGGACGCCAGCCGCGCGTCCTTGACCCCCTCGATCTCGCCGGGAAGGGTGAGACGGAGGCTGGCGGGCGAGCGCTGCATCACGGCGGTTTCCACCCGGGTGGCGGTGGCAGCCGGAATCTCGATCTGCTTCTCGTCGACGGTTGGGTCCGCGCTGGCTCGATTGCAGCCGGCGAGCAGCAGAAGGACGAATGCGAGGAGCTTCATCTGCCGAGAGCGTGGATAGTGCGGTCGAACCCCTTGGCCACCGCCGGGCGGCGGTTCGGGCGCGGGCTCACGGGGGGCGGGATGCAGAGCCATAGCACGAACCCGTGGCCGTCGCTCGACGCGGAATTCTCACCGCATTTACTGAACGCTCAGCCTAGGCGTTCGGATCACCCCTGCGGGGGCCGGGCGCCGCTGCGGCGCCGGACCGGAAGAGCTCCCCAGCAAGTAGCCGCTCCGGCCGGTCAAGGCGTGCCAGCGTCCCGCAGAGCCCGCCTTCTGGCCCCGGCGTCATAGACCAGGAAAGGGCGGTCAATGAGCACCTGCTCGCGGACCACGACGCGTATGTTCCACAGTCCGAGCGGATCGCCCGGCTGAAAGGGCAGCAGCTGGTCGAAGCCTTTTCGGCCCGCCGAGACGACCGCCTCGCCGAGCTTGACCAGCCGGCCCTTGCCCAGGCGCCCGCGCCGGTCTCTCACCCGACGCGTCGACCCGGGCATGTCGATCTCCCACGAGACCTCCAGATCTTCCTTCAGTGGCTGGGTGAAGTCGATCCGGAAACCGTGTTCTTGCTTGGAGCGATCGAGCTCGAAGGGGATCTCCTTTCGCTCCTGGACCTGACCACCGTAGAACACGCCAAACTGGGCACTCGCTATCAGCTTGGCCTCGGTTGGAGGCGGCTTGCAGGCCACGAGCGCGCACGCCACACTCACCCCGACCAGATGCCAGAGGCCGCGTGACAGCCCATGCGCGGTCACGACTGCACCTCGGCGGCCATGCGGGCAAACTGCTCGACGGTCAGCGACTCCCCGCGCGCATCGAGATCCACTCCGGCACGCTCGGCCGCACTCTTCAGGTCTTCAAGCGAGCCGGCCACCAGACCACTCCAGGCATTTCGGAGCTTCTTGCGGCGCTGCGCAAACGCCGCCTTGACGACGGCGCGGAACGCGGCCGTTTCCTCGGTGATAGGGGGGGTCAGCGCATCGAGCAGCACCACCGCGGAGTCCACGTTGGGCTGAGGGTAGAACGCGCCCCGCCTGACCACGAGCGCGCGTCGCGTCCTGTACTGTGCCTGGATGAAGACACTGAGGGCGCCGTAGCTCGGGGATCCCGCGGCGGCGGCGATGCGGTCAGCGACTTCGAGTTGCACCATCAGGACCGCGCGCTCGAGCAACGGCCGACTGGCCGCCGTCTTCTCGAGGAGAGGTCCGGTGATCTGGTAGGGCAGGTTGCCGGCAATCACTCTGGGGTGCGGCGTGTTGCGAAAGAGGTCCGCCACGTCCACGGTTTTGGCGTCGGCTTCCACGAGCGTGAGCCGGCCCTCGGCGATCGGTGCGGCGAGCTCCGCCCGAAGGGCAGCGACCAGGTCTCGATCGCGCTCGATGGCCAGCACTCGTGCCGCTCGGTCGAGCAGCGGAAGCGTCAGCGCGCCCAGTCCGGCCCCGATCTCGACTACCGTCCCGCCGGATGGTGTCGTGGCCCACTCGGCGATGCGCGCGGCCAGCCGGGTGTCGCTGAGGAAGTTCTGACCGAAGTGACGCTTGGCTCGGAGGCCGTGGCTCGCCAAGAGGGCCTTGGGGCTGGCGCCGAAGACAGTCATGTTGCGCCTCTCGTGTGTAGCCGCCACCGTCGCCCTTGTCACATTTCGCGCGCCACTGCAGCGGCGGGCGGGATCGCGTCGGGCGCGGTCTCGGCGACGGGCTCGGTTGGTTTGCCCCGAAACAGCAGCCAGGCCACCACGTAGAGGCCGACTCCCAGGTCGGCGACTCGGCAGAAGCCCAGCTCCATGGCCAGCGCGAGACTCACGACGCTCGCGACCACCGAAGCTGCGCCGTTCACCGCCCAGAACCACGCTTTGTGCGGCTCGCCGAATCGGACCATACCCAGCGGGAAGAAGCAGCCGAGCAGGATCCCGCAGGGTGCCAAGAGGCCGATGGTGGTGGCGGCCCGCAGCGGCCAACTCCAACCGAGCACCGCGGTGCTGATGGGCCCGAGCGCCGCATTGACCGCTGCCATGCCGAGCGGAGCCAGAAACCCCCAGCGGCGAGCCCGGGTGGGGTCCAGGCGCTGCGATCCGAGCGAGCCCAGTCCGGCGCCGAGCAGCAGCGATCCCAGCGCCACGGTGACGGCCAGACTCGGATGACCCAGAAGCAGAATGAATCGTTGGACCCAGGCGACCTCCACCAGCATGAAGCCCAGGCCGATGGTCGCGAAGAAGGCGCTCCCGCGCCAGAATCCCGGCCGCGGGCGTAGCCACCGAGTCAACGGAAACGGCAGGAAGAACAGCAGCAGCGCGAGCGCAACGACGGCCAGCATGAGCGTCTGAAGAGCGGTGACGGCTTCGGCGTTGATCCCGGCGCGCGCGGCCACGTCAGCGCGGATCGGCCGCAAGGGCGAGAGTACCTGGAAGAAGAAGGGCCGGTCGTCGGTGGGCGGGGCCATCCTCAGGCCCCATTGCTCGTAGCCGGAAGGCCCGGCTTCCCAGATCCGCCGGATCCACTGCTGCTCTGGTGGCAGGAAGCGATCGGGCAGGTGGATGGTGAAGCCTCGACCGAAGGCCGTCTCCTGGAGGCGAGACAGTTCTGCCTCGGTGAAGGGCGACCGGGACATCAGCACCGTGCCGACCGCTCCGCCTTGGAGCAGGGCAAGGTGTCGCAGCGGTTCGTCCACGCCTTCAGCAAGAAGCGCGGCCCGATGCAGGTACAAGAGGCGGGGGAGCTCCAGCCCGAATCCCCCGATCATCCACCGGGTGGTCGAGACCATACCGCGGGGCGTGAGGCGAGACCAGAACAGCCGGTACGCCTCGACGGTGTACAGATTGTTCTCGGACAGCGAATAGGCCCCGGCAGCGGTGGCCGACCAACTGTCAATCAGTGAGATCTGGAGCAGGTCGTACTTCTGCGGCGACCGAGCCAGAACGCTGCGACCCTCCCCGATGACGGTTTCGACCGCTGGGTGGTCGTACAGGTGTCCGGTGAACTCGCCGAAGCGGCCGCGCAGCGCGTCCACCACCGCACGGTTGAGCTCGATCGCGCGAATCGTCTCGGCGCCGGCGGCTAGCGCCGTGAGGATGTCCCGACCGCCTCCGGGCCCGATGATCGCCACGGCGCGCGGCGGGCGGAGTTGGTAGCCGACGGACGTGACATCGTGAAACAGGTACAGCAGCTTGCGTGTGTCCCCGTCGAACTCGGTGATGGGCGTTCCGGCCGAGCCATCTTGTTCGAGCCAGTACTGGCGCGGAGCGGGCATCGGAGCCGGGCGTGCGCCCATGCCCCAGGCGAAGGCCCCGGGCGTATCGGTCCAGAAGACGTTGTCGAAGATGGTGATGCGTGCGGTCGGGGTCCAGCGTTCGTACACCGGCGTGACGTGTGGGCCAGTCTCCGCGTACGCCTTGGGGTGTCGAAGCTGGAACGGTTCGCCCCACACCAGCAACGCCAGCAGTCCGGCGGCCAGAACACCGGTCGTGCGCCGGCTGCCACCGAGCGCCAGGTAGGCCGCGAGTGGCAGCAAGCCCAACGCGCCCGCGAGCTGCGGGGTGGGCAGCACGGTCATCAGTGGGATGACGAGCACCGCCCCGAGCGCCGCACCGAGCAGGTCGAATCCGTACATTCGCCCGACTCTGGTCCCCTCGGCTTGCAGCAACAGTTGGCAGACCGCGCCCCCGAGGCAGAGCAAGCCGGGCAGCAGCACCACCATGACGAAGAGGATCGCATGCGAGCCGAAGTATCGCGTCGCCTTGACCACCAGGACGACCGATAGCGGCAGGAGCCCCGACGCTGCCAGCAGCAGCCGGGGGAGCAGGTCGTGGGTCGGCCGTCGCACGGCGAACCAGACTCCCGGTGCCCCCACACCCAGTAGCGCGAGCGAGATCGAGAAGAAGGCCCAGTGGTACCAGACCAGCACGCTCAGGAGGCGAGTCAGGGAGATCTGCAGCAGGATGACCGTGGCGGACACCAGAGCGATGGCCGCGAATCGCCGGTGCTCGGACGCCATCACTCCACTTGCGGAGCATCCGCCACAGCCGCATCAGGGGACCGGGCCCCCAGCCGTTCGAGGGGATGGATGCGGGGGTGAATGTGCTGCACGCGGACTCCAAGCCGACGCAATGCCCTTTCCCCACGGGCTTCTGCGGCGCGAGCGCGCAGGGTGACGGCGAAGCCCACGGCCGGCGCCAGCGCGGTGCCCTGATGAGGGATGCTGCGCTCGTGGGCCATCGAGACCCAGCGCAGATCGATGCGTCGCCTGGGGATGCGCAAGAGCGCATGCTTGATCTCCGGTCGAGTGACGGGATCGGCCGGTGACGACCAGACGTACACGATGGTAGGGCGGGGACGCTCGTTGCACAGGCGGGTCAGGGCAGAGGCGAGCTGAGCGTCGGTCTTGGTGCGTTCCGGTTCCAGGCGGGGAGGGGAGTGGACGCCGAACGCGTCCAGGTAGCGTCGCAGTGCCCGCTCGCGTGAGCTCGGGGCAAACGGCTCGGAGCTGGGCAGCGGTGCGCGCGCGCGCAGGCGATCAGCGCGGCGTGCGATGCGGTCCAAGTCCCGCGAGCGGATCCGACGGGCCGAGGCTGGGTCGAGGGGGCGCATGTGCTCGATCACTCGGGCAGCCACGTCAGCCTCATCCAGATCGCTGCGGTCCGCGTCGACGGTCGCGGTCGCGTGCGCCAGGGTGTCCAGGATCTCCGCCCCGTGCGCAGGTCCCCGGTCTGGAGCCCGCCACGCCAGAACACGTGCCGAGAGGATCGCCAGGCCCACTCGGTCGCCCTGTGCCAGGTGGCGCTGTGCCACCGCTGCGACTTCGTCGATGGCAAGATCCAACGGGGCTTGCCCGGGTTCGCCCGCCCAGAGTTCGACGGACGCATCCAGAATCAGCCACACCACGTCTCGTTCCTCACGCTCGTAGTCACGAACGAGCAACGTGCCGCGTCGGGCGGAAGCCTTCCAGGCAATGCGCTTGAACGGGTCCCCGGGTTGGTGATCTCGGAGCTCGCGAAGCTCATAGCCATCGCCCGAAAGCGGGCCCGGACGACCCGCGTCAGCCGCCATGCGGCTGCGTCCGCCGCGCGCGGAGCGCAGTGTCGTCGAGAAGGGTCGAGGCAGCACGTCGATGCCGAAAGCGTTCGCGAACGTCAGTGGTACCTCGAATAGGCCCGGGCTTCCTCGCACCTCCAGGGACAGACCGTGTAGTCCGTGGCGACCCGTGCGCAGGGCGGTGACGGCGACCGAGACGGTCACCCGGCCACCAGCCGGGACTTCTCCGAGGGTGGGGCTGAGCTCGACCTGCAGGAAGGGCGAATGAATCGGCCTGAGCTCGACGAAACGCGAGGCGCGATTGTCGCGATTGCGGACCTCTGCTTCGAGCGTCAGAGTGTCGCCGCGAGCCACGCGCCGGTGACGTGGCTCTTCTCGCCAGAGCATCTCGAACCCCGCCGCGCGAATGCGAGCGACACTCACCCGCGACACTGCGTGCGCAATGGCCAGTCCCAACAGCAGCGCTCCGCCCCATGCGACCACGGCCGCTTGCCGCAACACCACGCCCGCGGCGACCGCCAGCATTCCCGCTAAGGCTAGGTGGGCAGCGACTCGGGTTGGATAGACGCGCACGGCGACCCCACCAGGACTCAGAGTGCGATGTCTTCGATGTGTAGGATGACGGTGTCGGTCTTGACGAACTCCTGACGGTTGATCTCCTCGACGGCCTGGCGCACGTCGGACTCGCGGGCAAGGCGCGTCAGGATCACGATGGGGATCGGTTTGTCCGGCGGAGCCTCCTTCTGGATGATGGCGGAGATGCTGATGTCGTGATCGCCGAGGATCTTGGTGATCACTGCGAGGATACCCGGGCGTTCGCTGGTGGCCGTGCGCAGGTAGAACCTCGACTCGACGTCGAGGTGACTCAACGTCCGGTAGCGGTTGAAGGGAGCGTAGCGATTCGGATTGAACTCGGCGTTGCCCAGGATGGCCATGGCCAGGTCCGTGATGTCCGCCACCACGGCAGTCGCGGTGGGATGGGCGCCCGCTCCGCGGCCCACGTAGAGCGAGTCCCCCAGGTACTGGGAGTTGAGCATGATCGCATTGAACTCGTTGGAAACGCTGGCCAGGTTGCACTTGTCGGGGATCAGCGTGGGGTGCACCCTGAGGCTCATGGCATCCCCCGACTGCTTGGCGATGCCGAGCAGCTTGACCACGTAGCCCAGTTCCTTGGCGTACAACACGTCGCGCGTGTCGAGGTGTTGGATGCCCTCGGTGTAGATCTGGGACGTGTCGACCCGGGCATTGAAGGCCACCGATGCCAGAATGCTGATTTTGTGTTTGGCGTCGCTGCCGTCGATGTCCAGAGTCGGGTCGGCCTCGGCGAAGCCGAGCTCTTGAGCCTTCTGTAGAGCGTCGGAGAACGACCAGGCTTCCTCGATCATCCGGGTCAGGATGAAGTTCGTGGTGCCGTTGACGATGCCGTAGATGGTGTGGATGCGGTCGCTGGCCAAGCTCTCGGTGATGGCGCGGATGATTGGAATGCCGCCCGCCACGCTGGCTTCATAGCGAAGCTCGCGCTGAGCCTCCGTGGCGAGTTGGAACAACTCTTCACCGTGCTCGTGCAGGAGCGCCTTGTTCGCCGTGACCACGTGCTTTCCCCGAGCGAGCGCTTGCTTGACGACTTCCCGAGCCACCGTCG
>CAZSVU010000290.1:0-10930 GCA_964610275.1 uncultured Polyangiaceae bacterium
CGCCACGGTATCGTCTCGCGATTGCGGTGTTTCGCGCCGCGAACTAGCCTAGTTCCCGGCGCCAAACGGAGTCGGAAGCGGCGCAACGGTTTTGGGGTGGGGCCCCGCCACGCTTGCGTGGTGGGGCGGGGTCTTGGTCAAAGACCCCGGAATGACAACGCTAGTCGGCGAGAGCTCGGGCTGCGGAGGATGCGCGTGCGCCCTCGACCCGACAGGGGCGCACGTCATCCGGAGCCCATTTGGCGCCGAAAACTAGCTAGTATGGGATCGGACTTGTCGCAGCGCGAGCACAGCTAGCGCGGAGGGGACGAGCAGCACGGCCAGGACTGGGAAGATGTACGCCAGGCCGAACGTATCGCTGACCCACCCGCTTAGGCCTGCGCCGGCCGAGCCCGCGCCGAAAGCCAGGAAGAAGTACGCGCCGTAGCCGAGGCCGCGTGCATGCGGGGGTGTGAGCTGCGCGACCAGCTGGTTGCCCACTGGCTGGGTCCAGAAGTGGAAGAACGCCACTCCCATGGCGAGCGGCACCAACAGAGGTCCGTTGAAGTGGGCCATGGCCACCAGCAGCGGGCCCTGCGCAACGGCACCCAAGAAGAACACCCCGGCCGGACTCCGGCCCGAGTCGGAGAGTCGCCCGGCGGCGTGCATGCCTGCCATGCCGACCAAGAGGGCTCCGGTGGTGAGCGCGCCACCCAAGGCCACGCCGGATGAGACATCCTGGGTGTAGCTGACGGCGAAGAGCTTCGGCAGAAACGTGGTCATGCCTCGGTACACCATGCCCATGAATGCGGCCGCGCAGAGCAGCAGAGCGAGGTGGCGCCAGCGGATGCGTCCACGGTCCGCTGGGGCGTCCTCGACCCGAGGGGAGCTCAATGAGAGCACGCGGGCGCCGAGCAGCAACCCGGGCATGGCCACCAATCCGAGCGCCCACCGCCAGCCCCAGAGGGCCCCGAGCGCGCCTGCGATTGCGCTGGCGCCGGCCACGCCAAAGCTTCCTGCCATGCCGTGAATGGCAAAGACTCTGGCTTCAGCTGGAAGGTGGTGAGTGATGAGCGAGGTACCAGCCGGGTGATAGACGCTGAGAGAAAGTCCCAGGCCGGCCGCGCACACGGCAAACCAACCCAACGTGGGTGCCCAGGCCATTCCCAGCAGGGAGCAAGATGCGCCCCACAGGCAGGCAACGAGGAGACGTTTGGAGCCGATCCGGTCCACCAGCACGCCAGCGGGGAGAGCACCCAACCCGTAGAGCAGGCTGTACAGTCCGACCACTTGACCCAACTCGAAGTCGGTCGCCGAAAACTCCCGCTGCAGCAGCACCAAGAGCGGAGGAACGCTCAACTCGCAGACGTGAATCAGCGCGTGGCTGGCGCTGGTGATGCCGAGGACGCTGCGCTGCTCTGGGTTCATCACGGGAGCAGGGCCGTTTAGCTCCGCGACGGCGGCAGCGCTACCCCTCCGGGTAGACCGAGTGTGCGTTCGGGGAGGGCTAGCGCTTCTTGGCCGGCGGGGCTGCCGCGCCCTTGGCCTTCTCGTCCAGGAAGGCCGCGACCCAGGACAGCGGCGTATTCCAGTTGATCGTGATCTCGTTGGTGGACCAGGAATCAATGTGGTCGATGAAGCACTTCTGGGGCTTGCATCCCTGGAGCCTGGTCTGCGCGACGGGGTCCTGGATGCTGGAATTCGGGCCCCCGGACAGGCAGCCAGGGGGCGGCTTCGGGAACACGTCGCTCTTCTGGAAGGCCCAGAAGCGGTGGTGAGGGTTCTGCAGCGCGCGTTCACCGTACCCACTCACGTAGGACTGCCCCATGCCGTTGACGCCGAGCAGGTAGTTCATCCCGTCCAGCATGCCGGTCAGATACTTGGCGTCCTGGGTGAAGTCGTGGGCCAGGCCCAAGACGAGCATGTTGTTGGCCACGAATGAGTTGGACCCCCAGGGGTACTTGCCGCCTTCAGTGGTCATCGGTGTGCGGTACCCCTGCTGGTCGATCACCCCCAAGTAGGTGTCGGCAGTGGCCGCGATGGCTTTCTTCGCCTGCTCGACGTCGGCTTTCTTGAGCCGGTTGGGAACGATGGCCAGCGAGATGGTGCCGAGGCCGGAGACCATTTGCCAGGTCATGGCCGACGGCACGCCTCCGCCGTCCTTCCCAGAGCTTTGCGGGATCTTGAGGTAGTGCGGTGACGCCTGGACGAACTTCTTGTACTCGGGCTTGTTGGTGGTGATGAAGAGTTCGGCCGCAGCCCAGTAGAACTCGTCGTCCACGTTGGTGTCGTCGTAGGGGCCGCCACCGACCTTGTCCGACTCCGGAGCGAAGATCTGGGGGAACTTCTCGGCGGCCTTCCAGGCCCGCTCCGAAGCAGTCAGGCACTGCTTGGAGAACTCGGGATCGAGCTTCTTCCAGAGGCGCGCCGCCTGGGCGGCCGCTGCTGCGAGATTGAGCGTTGCAGCCGTGCTGACCGGCCGCAGGAAGCGCTCCGTCTTGGCTGCAGCAGCGTCCGTCGGGGGTTTGAATCCGATCCCGCTCCACTGGACATCGTGCATCTTGTGATGCACCAGGCCGGCCTGCTCGTTTCCTTCCGGCACCTGCATCTTGATCATCCACTCGACTTCCCAGCGGGATTCGTCGAGCAAATCGCTGCGCTGGTTGGCGTTCTCGGGGATGCGTAGCTTGCCGTCTTCGAAGTCTGCGAGCGCGGCTGGGGACAGGTGCTGCATGCGCTCGTATTGGTTCTGCATCGTCCAGGCAGAGATGCCGCCGTTGACCACGTACTTGCCGTGGTCCCCCGCATCGTACCAACCGCCGGTCACGTCCAGGGAGTATGTGCACCCCGCGTCTTTGGCGCAGGGGACGCTCTTGTCGCTGAGGTGACCGGCTGGACGAGTCCACTCTGCCTTGCCGGCATACGGCATGACGATCTCGATGCCGCTACGGTTGTGGTAGAAGTACCAGAGCGCGTCGTACTTGAGCTGCCGGTAGACGTCTTCGGCGATGTCGAAGGGGTAGCTCTCGTCGCTGCCGACACGTAGCTTGAGATCTTTTCCTGGCAGCTGGTGCGCGGTGAAGTCGATTTGGTGGACGTGATCTCCCGAATCGGCGTCGTCGCCGATGGGTTTTGTCTGGCCACTGGCGAGTACCTGCCCGCTCCCGTCGAGGAGCTCCCACTGCTGCGGGTCTTTCGCTGCGGTGACCCACACCGCGTGCTTGGCGAACTGGGGGAGGTAACCGACTTGGTTGACGCGCACATTTGGCGGCGGCGGCAGTTGGGGCTCGGCCGGCGCGCCCCCCACCACCACCACACCCTCCTCTTCTTCCTCGGCAGGCGCTGCGGGTGGGGCAGTCTGTTGGGCTGCGCCTCCGCACCCGAGACCGAGCGTGGCCAACATGAGCCACGCCGTACGCGCGCGGCCGACGGAGCGGGTGCGCTGCCGCAGGTGCCGGTAGAGTTCGAATCGCCGGATCGTCATGGGTACTCCTCCTGTGCCGGGCCCGACTTAGCAGAACCCCGCGCCGGTGGGAATCGCGGTCGGTGCCGCAGTCGTCGGGTGCGACGAGAGACTCTCACTCGGCGCGGACCAAGCGGCGCAAGATGTCCCAATACGCCCCGCGTGCTCCCGACGCGATGGCACGGGCGAGGGGAGCGTTGGCGTTGTAGTTGTGGTCGCCTTCGGCGTGTCCCTCGGGCGCAGCTTCGGCCGGAGGGAAGAAGCGGAGGTCGCCTGCGATGAGGTCGCGCACCAGCGTCGCTGGGCGCTCACCGAGTGCGGGCGAGATGTAGAAGGTGGGCTGGAGCAGGTCGATCCGCCCGCCGTACTTGCGCAAGATGCCTGAGTTGCTGACCGTTTCGCCGGCCCCCGAGACGAGCCGGGCGGCAGGGGTTCCAGGGTAGAGGCGCAGCCCCAAGCTAGCCCCCACGCAGTCGGGAGCGACGTACTTCGCCCAGGCGATGGTCTCTGCCAGTGTTGCCGGTGTCTCTCCCGGGCCACCGAGGAGCAGGTCCAGCATGCAGGCCATGCTGTGCTCCCGACACAGGCGGACGACCGTCGCGAGATCGTCGCGACGATGGGCATGACCGTACCGCGACAGCATCTCGTCGGAGCCGGCGTCACTGGTGAAGTTGATGCCGACGCAGCCGGCTCGGCGCATCAGCCCCGCGAGCTCGGCGTCGAACGGTGTCACTGCGGCGTAGGTGTACCACTGGACGCGGTCGCCGAGGCGACGCGCGATGAGGTTCTCGCACACGGCAGCCGCGTGCGCGCGGGGCAGGTTGAACTCCCCGTCACAGAGGTGGACGACGTCGATGCCTTGCGCAGCCAAGGTCTCGAACTCGTCGCCTATCTCCTTGGCCTCGCGGGTGCGTGCCGAGTCTCCCTTGGCCACCGGATCAGCACAGTAGATGCATCTACGCGGACATCCCCGTTTGGTCTCCACTCCGGCCTGCCCGCCCAGTTCGAAGTAGCGACGGTTGTCGATGGCGTCGCGTGACGTGGGGACGTGCAGGCGTTGCGGCCAGGCTGGTCGGTTGCAGACCAGACGATCGCGGTTGCGCCAGACCAGCCCCGGCACATCCTCGAGGCGCTCCCGCCGTGCGAGGGCGTTGCGCAGTCGGACGATGGCCGTCTCGCCATCCCCACGGATACCGAAGTCGGCGCCCGCTTCCTGCACCAGGCGCTCGGCGAAAATGGAGTAGCCCACACCGCCCAACACGATCGGGCAGGCGCTGTGCTGACGGATGGTGGCGATCAGCTCGGTCAGATTCGGGACGAAGGAGGTGGCGGACGGCCAGAAGCAGTCATCGACGTTGCGGAAGCTGACCCCGACGAGGATCGGGCTGCAGTGATCGAAATGCGCTCGCAGTGCAGCGACCGGATCGTTCGCCAGGCAAAGGTCCAGAATGCAGGTTTCGAACCCGGCGAGCCGCGCGGCCGTGGCTACATAGTCCAGTCCAATCGGCGCCACGGGCGGATTCATGCGATTGGCGTTGATCAGAGTGAGCATGGCGGTGGGGGCCAGTCTACCCGTTCTTGGCGAGACCGACGTCTCCCTTGCGCCGTCGGGTGAAACACCGATTTCGAGTCAATCAGCGGGGTTCGGCGCTGCGCCCATACGGGTCGATGTTGGGGCTGCCCCCCGGATTGGCAAGGTCGGTCAGGGTGCATCCCGAGCTCGTGATGGTGACGTCGACGATACGCCAGAGGGAGTTGTCCGGCAGTGCCACCGGCCCGTAGGTGGCTCGCGGAGAGGTGGTGGAGCCGCCGCAGTACACGCGCACCGTGACGGACTGGGAGTCGCCGAAGTAGGCATGCACCCCGACCCGGTAGGTGCCCGGCTCGGGGACGTCGACGTTGATGTTCTCCGGGCCGTAGCTACTGACGTCGTCGATGTCGAGCCGGGGGTTGTCGGCGTCGCCGGACGAGTACCAAGGCAGGCCGCTCCCCCCGACGCAGTTGGCGTAGTAGCAATCCAGCGCGGTGTGCCAGTTCGAGGCTTCCGGATGCAGGAGATGCAAGTCCATGTCCGGCGCCGAGTCCCAGAAGAGCTCGATGCGCAGTCCCTCCGTGGCCACGGCGTGAACCGGTATCGTGCAGTCAGCGCTCTGGCCGTCGTCGTCGACCACCCGCAGCTCCAAGGAGTAGATGCCAGCGATGTCGGGACGGAACTCGGTCCGGATCGAGTTGGTCTGGGTGGGGGGATTCGCATCCGACCCGTCGGGCGTGCTCCGGAGCGTCCACTGGTAGGTGACGACGTCGCCGTCGTCCACGACCGTGGCGCTGACGGCCGTGTCGAGCAGGGGTCGCGTGTCGACCTGCGCCGGACAAGCGAGAGCGGGTGGGGTGGGCGTGCCGATTACCTGGACGTCGCAGGTGTCGCTCTGACCGAGATCGTCCTCCACGGTGAAACGCAGTCGGTACTCTCCTTGACGATCCGGCGTGATGCGCGTGGTTTCCCCCGTGGTGGGTGCGATCTCCGCGCTGCTCCGCGCCGGTCGATCGAGCAGCTGCCAGCTGGTGCGGAGTGCGGCGGTGTCTCCGGTCGCCGTTGCGGTGAGCTCGTGCTCCGTTCGGGTAGGGACTCGTATCGGGCTCTCGGGGCACAGGGCCTCGGGCGGCGCGGCCACGTTGACGACCACCGCGCAGGTGTCCGACGCTCCATCCCCGTCGTACACGGTCAGGCGGAGCTCGTAGCGGCCGGGGTAGAGCGTTCGGAATCGTGTCGTGGGCTGATCGAGAGGCGCTAGGACCATGCCGGGCTGCGGCCCGGCGGGATCCACCATCTCCCAGAGGTAGCCGGTCACCAGGACGTCGTCATAGCCATCGCCTGGGACGGGCACTTCCTGGCCCGGCAGTGCCAACAGAGGAGCCTCGGGACAGATGGCGGCCGGCGGCCCGACAATCGAGTGAACGGTGATCTGGACACTCTGTCGGTTGCCCGCCGTGTCCTGCACTTCGAACTCGAGCGCGTAGTCCCCGACCGAGTCTGGGATCAGCGTGGTGGACTCGCCCGTGTCTGCAGACAGGGTGCTCGTGGATGAGGTCGGGGTGCTGACCAGCTTCCAGTCCTGTGCAGCAACCGTGCCAGTCGCAGCCACATCGCACACGATGGTGAGGGGGCGTCCTGGTGACGTGTACTGATGCGAGCGACCGCAATCGACATCGAGTTGCAGGGGACTGCCATCCGGAGACGGCGGCTGCTGGATGTACCCTTCCTGGAGTCCGGTCTTGCCTCCGCACGCCTGGAAGCAAACCCATGTGGCGAGCCAGCACAGAGCCAGCAGCGCTGCTCTGCGGATGACACGTCCTGGATTCGGGGCAGAGCGGTCCTGCATGAAGCACAAGTGGAGCGTCGAAACGGTGGTCGGAATTGAAAGCAGCCGGGGCGTTGGCGACCGCGGGGGTCGACCTGGCCTGGGTTGCAAGTCTTGAGTAGGGCGTGACGCTAGGCAAGAACCGAGTTGGCGTGGCGACCCGAACAAGTGGAAATGAAAAGCATTTCTGACTTCGAGGGCAACCTGGGGTAAACTCCTCGAGACCGGATGGCCCTCGTCACTTTTCCGCAGCGGTGGCCTGCCTAGGGGGCAGCATGGAGAAGAAGTTCGACATCATCGAGCTGGAGATCGACTGGGAGGGACCCGGGCCGCGGGCGTCGCGGCCGATTCCCAGGTCTCCTGCCATTCCCACGCGTGTGGACAGCGAAGCCGAGCAGGCCGATGCCGATCGCGTTGCCGCACCAACCGAGACGGCGAAGGCCGCGCCCGCTCCGGCTAGCGTCCCGGCGGAGGCGGAGATCCCCGCGTCCAATTCAGCGAGTGCAGCCCCCGATGACGGGAAGGCCACGCTCGAGTCCGCTGCTGCGCCGGCCGAGGGTGAAGCGGAAATGGCCGAGCTGGAGGAGCTGGAGGAGCTGGAGGAAGTGGAGGAGCTCGACGACAGCTTTCTCGAGCCAGTGGACGAAGCCTCCGGGGTAGCGGCGGGCCAGAACGATCCCGGCAAGCCAGCGTAGGTTCTGCAGCACTGACTTGGCCCCCGCCGAACATCGACGCTGCCGCACCAACCCCGCTCGAGGACGCGTCGGCTGCGGACACACTCCAATCAACGACCAGCGTCCAGCCGGAGGAGAAGAAGTGCGGGCGCCACGGGGGGATGGAGAGAGCGATGATGAGGGAGGATGCTCATGCCGGGTCGCCGGCACGCCAGGCCTCGCGGCACCCGCACTTCCTTTATGGTCCGGTGGGACGCGGAGTGCAAGATCAGGCCGACGGTTTCGGCCGCTTGGGTTTCGAATCGAGGCGAGCCACCCCGCATGCGCCGGTGGAGCACGGACCGCCCGGAACTCCTGCTGATCTCGCTCAGAGAAGGACCGGATCTCATGCTCCCGGTGTCTGGCTTGGTCGGGGTTTTTCAACGGATTCCGAGGACCTTCGCGGCCCCCTTGAACCGCGGCTCGACGGAATGACCGGCACCACCCCAAAATGCCTGCGCCCTACGCCCACCAGGTCGGTATGTGCACGTCGTTGCGCTGATCGCGACTGGGCTGCTCATCGCGCCGCGCTGCCTGGTCGCTTCGGCGCGCAACTTGCACGGGGCATTCCACCACCGAGCCGTCGGCGTATGCTGGGGCAAGAGTGACAGAAGAGACTCACCTGCGGGCGATGAAGTTGGCCGACCAGGTTCGCCTGGAGGAGCGGCGGGAAACCCTCGTGGGGTTGCTTCGCCTTCGTTTTGGCGACCTACCACCAGAGCCCTTGCACCGTCTGGCCACTGCCGACTTCCGTGAGGTGGACCGCTGGTTCCGACGGTTGGCGTCGGCCTCGAGCTGGCAGGAGGTGATGGGCGACTGAGGGAGTCGTCCGACGGCCAGTGCCTTGCCCGTCCACGTGCGCTCTAGCCCGGCTCGCCGCCATTCCCTCCGCTCGCCGCTGCGGGGGATCCGGCGGAGCTCGCACCGCCAGAGGCTGTGCTGGGCGTACCGGCTGCACCCCCAGCGGACGCCCCGGCCGTACCGCCGGTGGCCGCACCGCCGCTGGCTGACCCCGCGCTGCCGCCGAGCTCCGCACCGCCACTGCCGCCCACACCCGTCGAGCCGCCCACACCGGCGCCGCACTCGCATGGGCTCCAACCAGTTCCGGTTTCGTTGCATTCCCGCAACCCGGTGCAGTCGTCGGTCCCCGCGCAGACCTCGCGGGCGCCGGCGATGCAGGCCCGTGCGCCTCCGCTCCCTTCGGAGTCGTCGGATACCTCGTAGTCGTCGTCACCACACGCCGTGGTCAGCACGAACCCGAGGAAGGAAACCAGCCCCAGGAGCTGTGTCGAACGCCGCATCACCGGACCTCCACGCAGAAGAAGCGCAACGCCAAAATGGTAGCAAGGCTCCTGTCTTCGACCAAACGGGGCACACGGAGACGCCGCTTGCCCGGGTTTTTCCAGGGCCTGCTGCAGCGTCGGGTCGTCACCGCCGCCGCCGGGCCGACATGCGGACCGCTCCCAGCCCGCCCGCGCGGAGTCTTCGGCGGGTGACACGGAGTCATCAGCGAGGCGGGGGGCATGCGACGAAAGGGGACGTGGCTCGACTGCCGAGTCGGTGGTTGCGCGACCCGATCAGCCGGACGCGCCACGCGATGAAATGCGCCTGCGATCACCCCTAGGGGTGATCGCAGGCAGGGACGAAACGTGCTAGAAACTTGGCGGGATGGAGGCGCCAGGGAGGATCGGCGTATCTCCTCATCCGGCAGAGTGCACGGGTAGCGTCGGACCAGGGCTCGCGGCGTGCGGTACCGGTGGCGTGGGCGCTTCATGCACCCCGCCACGACCGCTTCAGTGCCGTGGGTGTGAGCAGCGTGGAGTGCGCTGGGTGCAGGCTGTACCGCGGTACGAGTGAAAAAAAACGCCGGGCACGACCCGAATGGGTCGTGCGCCGGCGTTTTGAATCTCCCGCCAATCGGCGAAGACGGCTGGGGTAGAGGTGGGAGGACCTCGTGGGGAGATATGAAGGCACTTGTTGGGCTATGTCGTGCCGTCTTCCGTTGCGTTGGCGGTGGACTCGAAGTTTTTGTGTGATGGACCTCCTTTGGGTGACGGTCCGTTCTCAGGTGGCGCCTCAGCGGATGCAGGTCGCTCTGCTTCCAGCTGAAGGCAGGGTGAGAGTCGATCGATGGTCTCGGAATGCACCTTGGAACGGCGACGAATTGGTGGATGCTTGGGTTGGCTGGGTTGGGGAGACTCACGCGCGTTGCCGTCCTTGGCTGGCTCCGCGCTGGTGCCAAGGGTCTAAGCAGGCTTCGTGCCAACCTTCTGGAGGTGCTCTTTGCCCGGTCCGGAGGGCATTCTTCGCCGAGAATCGATCCTCTCCCGGGGCCGGCGTGCGACAGGGCGTCGCGCTCTGGCGAGAGGTGCGACAACTTGTCAGTGGACGACCCGCCCGGTGCGAAGAGGCGCTACGGCTTCGGCCATGGGATGGGGATCTCGTCACCGACGAGCCGGTATCCGAGCTGGATGAGGCGCTGCCGGCAGTCGGCGCAGAGGTCGTACTCGCGGTCGGTCGTCAGCACCGTGCCACGCGCGTCTTCCATCAGGCATCCGCGATTCGGACAGTGCGGTAGGCCCAAAGTATGTCCGATTTCGTGGACCGCCGTCTTGCCCAGTCGGATCCGCGCGTGCTCGCGGTTGCGGATCTGTCGTTTGGTGCGGAAGGAGGAGATCACGCACATTCGTCCATCGATGGTGGCCAGACCGAGGATGCCCCAGTCGGGGTACTGCCCTTTGGTCGTGGAAATGTCCGCGCTGGTGAGTCCGAGGATGCGGAAACCATCCTCGGGCAGGCGCTGCTCCAAGAGAGTCAGCAGCTTCTCTGCGCGGTAGCGTGAGCGTGTTCGGTTGAGGGCCCAATCCGGAAGCTCCATGCGGTCGAGCACCTGGACGTTGAAGTCGTAGAAGGCGAGCAAGGACGTACGGACGTACTGAATCGTGTCGTCCGGAAGCCGAGCGCCGAGCGGCTGAACGTACACGATCGGCCGGGGCGGTGTGGCGGATGCGGTCGGGGCGGGCGTGGATGCGTTCTCGGCCGACTTCGTCGGAACGGCAGCTTCGGGTGGCCGGGCGGCTGGCACGCGCGGGGCAGGGGACGTCGAAGCGGTAGGTGGGGGCGAAACGGGCGCATCCGTGCTGGGGCCGCGTCCCGATCTGTCCGTCACTCCGTCGTGGCAACTCAGAGTGCACCCGACCGCGAGAACCAGCAGGCAGAGCGCCTGAACGCTGCTGCGCCGGCGTCCTGATCTGGAAGCAGAAGGTGGTCTCATGGACTTCAGTCGACACCCAGCCGAGTGCGGGCCTTGGCGCCAGTATGGAGAATGACGCAACGTGCCTGGTGCCGGCAACCCCGCCACCCATCCTTGATCCATGTTTCGCCGGCCGCCAGCGTGCGCCGAAACATGGGATGGT
>CAZSVU010000291.1:0-10909 GCA_964610275.1 uncultured Polyangiaceae bacterium
GCCAACGACGGGGGCCAGCGCTGGCCCAACGAGGGCCGGGATCACCCCCGCGACTTGGAGTCGCTTCAGAACGACGGCTACGACCTGGGAGAGGTGACGGCCCACGCCATCGGACCGGATCCCGATCGGCCCGTGTACAGCTACCTCGCCGGCGATATCACCCGCGCCTACGCGCCCGCCAAGGTCAGCCAAGTGACCCGGTCCATGGTCACTGTGCGCACCGAAGATCCCGTCTTCCCGGCCGTGGTCGTCGTGTATGACCGGGTTGCCAGCACACGTGCACAGCTCCGGAAGACGTGGCTGCTGCACACCATCCAGGAGCCCGTGGTCGACGGACAGCGCACGACGATCGTGCGCAACGAGGCCGCCTTCGAGGACGCGGGGACCTACGGTGGAGCGCTGACGGTAGACACCCTGCTACCCGAAGCGGCCGAGGTCACTCTGGTGGGGGGCGCGAGCCGCGAGTTCTGGATCGAATCGGTACAAACCAACTATGCCACCACGAAGGAGAACGCCGCCGAGCCCGGTGCTTGGCGGGTCGAGGTGTCACCAACGGTGGCAGCCGAGAATGACCGCTTCCTCCACGTCCTGGTGGCCGGTGACGCGGGCGGCACCTCGCCCTCAGCCGCCGAGTTGGTCGTGGGTGAAGGCACGGTGGGCGCCGCAGTGCTCGACTTCGCGGTGGTGTTCGCGGACCGGGCCGAGATCTTGAGCGAGGTCGAAATCGAGGTTTCCGGGACGGGCGAGCAGCAGATTCTGATCTGCGATGCCGAAGCTGGCATTTGGAATGCCGAGCGGGACGGAGAGCCGGTGGGCACGGCCCGCGTGGAGGCCGAAGGCCAGCTGCTCTACTTCGCGGGTGAGCCGGGAAGCTACCAATTCGCGTGGGGTGAGCCGCTGCCGGATCCGGACCAGGAGGGCGCCGGCGGAGCGAGTGCCAGCGCGGACGATCTCGGCGACGACTCGGGGTGCGGGTGTCGGGTGGGAGGCCACAGGACACCACTCGACCCCGTTGGGCTACTCCTACTCGGGGCCTTGGGACTGCTGGCAGGCAGACGTCGCCCAGCCTTCGGCGAGTGCCAGCCAGCCGCCGACGACCCTGCCGCCGGCTAGGTACCAGCCTACGCGGGACTTCCAGTGAGCATGCGGTGTGGAAGTGACTCCCACGTGAAGAGGCTGGCAGCTCTGATGCTCTGCGCACTCCTGCTCACCGCCCCTCTCGACTGTGACCGTGGCGATGCCAGCGGTTACTTCTCGTGACCAGATATGCCCACACCTGGGCGGCCCGTGTTCGCAGTGACACGAGCCGTGGCCAGCAACTCCTCCACTCGCCGCAGGGCCAATGTGCGCATGCGCTGCGAGGGGATCTGTCGCACCCAGTGGCGAACTCGTGCAGGGCGGAACGCACTCGACAATTCGAACTCCGGGAGCGTTCTAAACTTCCGCGAGCGCGTTCCGGAGAGGTAGGCGAGATCGAAGAGAGCCTTCTCACCGGTGGCGAGCTTGGTGCCGGTGTCGACGTCGTGGTCATAGCCACCGAAGAGTTCCGCGGGCAGGTGGTGGATGCTGAAGGTCCCCGCAGTCGTATCGACGCGCGTCGCGCGTCCCAACGACACTACGTAGAGTACCCGGGGGACCTGCTCGATCATCCCGCGCAGGTACAGCGCAGACTGCAACGATACGTAGCCAGGGTAGGGCGCGGTGACGTACTCAGCCAAAGCCGCTTGGGAGGGCAGCTCATCCAGTGACCAGAGCCCCTTGCGCAAGCAGAGCACGAGTCCGGCCGCTTGCAGCCTACGCAACGTCTGGCTGGCCGCATCCGGACGAAGCTCCAGTGCCGCGGCGGCGTCCGCCGTAGTGATGACCGGCGTGGCCAGAGCCCGGAGTCTGGCCAGTGCGGTGGCTGCATTCATTCCGCTGCCTGCTCGAGTCGGTCGACGACCTGCGTCTGCAGGACGTCCCACGCTTCTCGGGATGCGTACATTTCCATGCAGGCGGGATCCAGAAACGCGACGACGCGACCCTGGAACTCGTCGAAAGAAATCTCCATCGCGCGCTCTGCCGCCTGGAGCAGACGAGCGCGTACGGGCCGCAGCATGTCGGCCGCGCCCGACCCCGCGTGGCCGAGCAGCAACGCCAGGTCGAAGACGTCTCGTGCCTGCACAATCGTGCGCCCCAGAAGCGCGCGGACCTTCTGCCGCAGCGCTGCATCCAACGGGTAGTGACGCACGAGCAGAGGCAGCATCCGGTGGTTGGCTATCACGCTGGGGGAGACGGCCTCCAACGTCGCCTCGTCTCGTGTAGGCCGACGCGAGAACTCCACCTTGGTGTGGAGAGCCACACCAGCTGCCTCCCGTGCGCGGAGACCGATTTTCCAACGCTGCGTCGTGTCCGTCTGCTTGGGTGCAGACACCCGCGTGATCTCCAGGTTGCAGGTTCGAAGGGCAGCGTGGAGTGCTGGCCCCGAGAGCACCTGTTCTACCTTCTCGCGCAGAGCAAACGCCTCCAGCGTCTGACTGACATCGAGATCCATGTCTTCGGAGCATCGAACACTGTGGAAGAAGAAACGGAGATTGCATCCTCCCTTCAGGACGACGTGGCTCTTCATTGGGCCAGTGGCGAGCAGGCGCAGCAGGTGCAGGTGGAACCGCTCGACTTGAGTGACGTAGGAGATAGGCATCATGAGCGCGCCGATTATGAATACTCACTCTTGACACATATGTCAAGAGTGAGTATTCATCATCGGCGCCGTAGGTACAACGATTGGGCGTCCTGGGCCGATACTGCGCCGGCCCCAAAATGCCGGGGTTCTCAGCGGATCGCGGGTGTGCTGCCAAGGAATCCTTCCCACCTCTCCGCTGGGCGTGACGCGGGGAGCAGCAGTCGGGCGCACGACCACCACCGACTTCTCGATGGCCGCGCTCCTCATTCGACTCGGCAGCGGGTCGCTCTTCTGCCTGCAGCTGTCCGCATCTGATCGGCCGCCCGTGATGAGCTGGGTGTGGTCATTCCCGACCTGGACTGCCACGCCGCTTCGTCAACGGACTCGAGCGCGTACCCGTTGCGTAACCCGTGCGCGAAGGATCGACGAACCACAGCGTTGAATTGCCGCCAGGCGGCAACCCGGGCGGCTTCAGGCAACAGAAGCGGGTCATATTGCCGCTGAGCGGCAATCCCTGCCAAAGCCTGAGACAGAATCACGCCACCTTCACGCCGAGCACCGCCCACCCAGTAACCAGATTCCCGATGGGCTGTTGTTCCTGGGGGATGCCAAAGCCCCCAGTTTCGATGCTGCCTTTCGTCTTACGACGCTTCATCAGTGATTCACTTTCGTTCGTCTTTCTGTCTCGCACCTGCCGAGTTTCTCCCGGCTTTTCCACCGACGCTCACCACCGCACCTCTTGACCGCGGCAGCTCGGGGCGGTTTGGAGCCTGACTCTGGAGCCCGACTCCGAAGGGCCTACCTTTCCCCGGATTGGCTGGATATCGAGGCGCGGCAGGACGGCGCCGTCGTGCTCGACGAGCGGCTCCATCCCACCTACTTCTGCCACGAGGTCACGGTTGATGACTGGTGCTGGATGGGCAGACCCATGACGGTGTCCGTGACTCAGTGATCGTCGCGGGCAAACGATTCGGCTGGGGCGAGGCTTGGTAGTCCAAGGGGGCGCACTGGAGTAGAGTGTGCAACCGGCCTGTCCTCGGGAAGACGAGACGTACCGTCGGGAACCTGCCGTCTGCTCGCCATGCCGCCCCTGAAACTCACCTGGAACCTCGACCCGGTCTTCGTTGCCATCCCGCTGCCGGGAGACTCCACGATGAGGATCTCGTACTACGGTCTGCTGTTCTCGGCGGCCTTCTTCGCGGGCTACGCCCTGTGGAGCTGGCAGGTTCGACGCGCTGGCGGAAGCGAGTCGGATCGCGGCGACTTCGTCCCCTACGGAATGGTGGGAGTGCTAGTGGGCGCACGCCTGGGTCACGTGCTGTTCTACGACTTCGAGCGGGCACTCGCAGATCCACTATGGGTGCTGCGGATCTGGAGCGGCGGGCTCGCGAGCCATGGGGCCGTCCTCGGCGTCGTCCTGGCGATCTACGTGTTCACGCGACGGCGGCGGATCCCGTTCCTCGAGGGCTTCGATCGGTTGGCGTTCTCGGCTGCGGTGGGCGTCACGCTGGTGCGGGTTGGCAACTTCCTCAATTCGGAGATCGTCGGACGCCCCACCGATCAAAGCTGGGGCGTTCAGTTTCTCCGCCACCCGCCGGACAAGCTGGCAGAATCGGTTCCCTTCCGACACCCAGCGCAGCTGTACGAGTCCGTGCTCGGGCTGGTCCTCTTGGGCGCACTCTTCGTGGCAGATCGCGCTTGGGGAGGAGAACGCCGCCCGCGCGGTGCACTGATCGCCCTGGCCGGGACAATCTACTTCGCTGGGCGATTCTTCCTGGAGTTCTACAAGGAGTACCAGACTCTCGCCTCCACATCGCTTCTGACCATGGGGCAATGGCTCAGCGCTCCGTGTGCCCTGCTCGCGGCATGTGGACTCTACTGGTCGTTCCACCGACGCGTCCCGGCTGGGTGGAAACAGCCGGATGCCGGCTCGCGTCGGCTTCCCGGAAGCGGCAATTGAAACAGTTGGAGCCGCGCCGTTCAAAGGCCATCCACGCTACAGAAGCCCACTGCGCCGCCCTCGGGGATGTCGCATATCAACCCATTGCTGCATTCCGCGTCGGTGGTACACGTGCTCATGCAGCCCGGACCCGACTCGGCCTCCACGCACGCCGCCCCCAACCCGCACTCCTCGTGCTCCATGCAGCGCCGAGTGCAGAAGGCCGGAATGTCCTGCGCGTTGGGAAGGAAGGCGCGACACGCATCCCCCGGGCACGGGGCTGGACCGACCACCTCATCACACAGGATTTCGTACTGCTCGCCGTTGCGGGTCTCGCAGGCACCGGAGTTGCAGTAGCCGTCCAGATCCATGCAGTCGTCATTCTCCACACAGGATCCGCCAACTGGCACCGTGCCCCGCGTTCCTGCGCACGCCTCCCCGAGAATCGGGTGAAGGAATAGGTCGCTGAGAGACATGCACGGCAGCGCCCGGAGGCGCTGCGTGCAGGTGTCGATGTCTGATTGATCGAACGTCTGTCGACATTCGCGGATGGGATTGTCCACGGCCGTGGGCGTGCAGACTCCACTTGCCGTCACAGCGGCGCACGATGCTTGGTCGGTCGCCCCGGTGTTGGCCTCAATCTCAGCCAACTCGGCCTCGCCGAGGCAACGGTAGTAGTAGGCGCAGAACTCCGACGCCATCTCGCGACAGCCTGCGCGGGCCGGTTCGACCAGGGCCTCGCCGCACTCGCCGCTTCCGCCCCCGCCATCGTCCGCCGAGCCTTGGCACCCCAGAACCACACTGGCCGCGATCGCACCCACCAACATCGCACCCGCACCGCCCATTATTCTCACCTCCCGCCCAGCGCACGTAGCCTGGCACCACGATTGCGTCAGGGCAAGACGCGAATGCCCGATCACCGCGGCACGCGGTGCACGTCTGGTCAGGCCGCTGCGTCCCTCGGCCGCAGGTCGCACAGCTGTCGCATGGCATACGATCTGCAAACTGACCGGCGTTGCCGGATGGGATCCGCTTTGAATGGCCCATCCGCGTGCTGCGTCGATGGGAACCGACTTCGCCTGTGCCCTCGATGGTCCCAAATCCCCGGTCGCCATAGTGAGGGTGACGGTCCGGCGAAGGACGGCTCCGCTGCAATCTGGATAAAGCACCCTGTCTTTCATGCGGAACGTTCGGCGCCGACGTGCGCTGTCCCGCCGACCACCAGGACAACCCGTGAAACCTCGGCGAAGCGTGTTCTCATGGATGGCTACTTCCGAAACAGGGCACTGGGACAGAACCTGCGCGCTGCCGCTACCGTGCGCCGTAGGTCGACACCCCGTACTGGTTTCCCAGGGTCAGTGTGTCACCGGCCACACAGAAGTCATAATCGAGAACGGTGTCGCCGCTCGTGACGATAAGCATCGTGTTCAGCACCTCGTAGGTGGCGGTGACTTCCATGTCCATGACCATGTGCATGTCGCATACGCCCACCACCGCCATCCACTCGGCCCGGGGAATCGTGCCCCCAATCGTCCTATCTGCGGCGCCGGTGGTGCCACAGCAACCGATCGGCTAAGATTATGCAGTTGGCGCAGGGGGCATCAGGGAGGAGCGAGTGCGTTCGACGACGACTTGGCGATGGACGTTGATGGGGGTCCTTTCACTGCTCGCCGGCTGTGGCGGCAGCGCTGAAGGCGGAAGCCCGCCAGGCGGCTCTACTGGCGGAGCGCTAGCAACCGGCGGCACCGACGCCGGCGGCACACTCGGCGAGAGCGGAGGCAACGGCGACGCGCACGCAGGCGCCGCGGGCGTGCCCTCACAGGGCATGGGTGGCGACACCGGTGGCGCTACCGGCGGCGGCACGGGCGGCGACGCCGCTGGGGGCGCCGGCGGCGACATCGGCCCTGGGATTGGAGGCAATGCAGCCGGGGGTACGGACAGCGCTGGCGGCGGCGGCACCGGGGGTGCGGATTGCCCCACGGGGACCGAGCGCTGCCCCTGCTACGGCAACGGTACCTGCAACATTGGGCTCACCTGCGCCTCGGACGTGTGCGTAGACCTGGGAGCCGGAGGAACAACCGGCGGAACCGGGGGCACGGGCGGCGTCGACGCGAGCGGCGGAGCCGGTGGCACCTGCACGGCGACTGTCGAGTCCCTCGGCTTCGCGCCGGTCAACTTGGTCTTTGCCTACGACAAGAGCGGCAGCATGGGCGCGGGCAGCGGCTGGGACCGATCCACCACTCACTGGATCCCGGCGCGTGCCGGCTTCCTCGCCTATCTGCGCGAGCCGGAGTCCCGCTGGACCGGTGCTGCGCTCGAGTTCTTTCCGGCCGAGGGTGATCTGACTGATGCCTGCAACGTGGCCAATTATGAGACCCCGTCAGTCTCACTGGTGGCGCTGAACCAGGTGAACCCGGATACTAGTCCGTTCGTCCTCGCGTTTGACAGCACCGTTCCAGGTGGCGGGACGCCGACGCTTCCAGCGCTGCTGGGCTCACTGAACTACGCCCGCACGCTCGCTGAAGAGTATCCCGACGCGAGCATCGCGGTGGTGCTGATCACGGACGGTCTGCCGGTTTTCTACATCGACGGGGCATCTGCACCGGGTTGCACCCAACCTCTGGAAAACACCGTGGAGAACACCGCCGCCATCGCTGCAGAGGGGCTGGCCGACGGCATTCCCACCCACGTCATCGCCCTGGACGACGAAGCGAGCGAGCTGAGTTCACTGGTACAAGTTGGGATAGCCGGAGGTACCGAGACGGCCAGGTTCATCGCGACTGGCGATCCCGTGGCCACCGCGAACGAGCTGCAGCAGACACTGGACTCCATCCGCGACCAGTACTTGGGCTGCACCCTGCCGCTTTCCGGGGCGCCATCCGACGCGGACTACGCCCGGGCGGACGTATTCGCCACTGCGAGCGGAGTCACCGACGTTCTTCCCCAAACCCCCGGGTGCGTCGGCGACGGTGGCTGGCAGTACCTGTACACATCGGCTGATCCAGCCACTCCCACGCACATCGAGCTGTGTGGGCTCACCTGTCAGAGCGTCCAAGCCACTCCCGGCGTCGAGCTCAGCGTGGAGTTCGGTTGTGTCGAGGAGGACACCCCGTGACTGCCCCGCCATCCACGCATGGGTGAACCGGGAGCTCAGCGGCCCTGGTGTGGACCCCCGTCCCAAAGCAACCCTGTTGCCGTTGGCAAGCACACCCTGCACGCTGCCGAAGTAGGCTTCCGGGCGTAGCGCTTGGGTGGACGCCGCTCCTCGCCCTGCGTATGAAGGCCTCGGTCATGAGCACCGGTACCCACCACGCTCCGTTCGAGCCAGAGCTTCAGATCGCGCAAGACCTCGGGCTGCCCCGCACAGGGGTCCGCGCGGTGCTCCGCCTGCTCGGAGAAGGCTCGACCATTCCGTTCATCGCGCGCTACCGTAAGGAGGCCACGGGCGGGCTCGACGAAGTGAAGCTCCGGACGATCCAGGAGCGGGGCACGTACTATGGCGAGCTCGAGAAGCGCCGGCGCACGGTGCTGGCGGAGATCGAGCACCAGGGCAAGCTCACGCCGGAGCTGGCCGCGAAGATCCTCGCCTGCACGAGCAGGACCGATCTCGAGGATCTCTATCTTCCGTACAAGCCGCAGCGGCGCACCCGCGCCAACCTGGCGCGACAGCGCGGTCTGGGGCCGCTGGCTGAGCTCATTTGGCAGCAACCGCACGACGGCAGCCCGAAACGTGACGCCCAGCCCTACGTCCAGCCGGGCCAAGGCGTGCCCGACGTCGACGCCGCCTTGCAGGGTGCCCGGGACATCTTGGCCGAACGGATCGCCTCGGACGCCGAGCTGCGGAACCGCTTCCGGCAGGCCTACGCCAGCAGAGCAGAGATCCTGGTGCACACGCGCAAGGAGTATCGGGGCCGCCCCACCAAGTTCGATACGTATGCCGACTTCTGCGAGAAGGTGGCGCGCCTGCCGTCCCACCGGTATCTGGCCATTCGTCGCGGCGAGAGCGAGAAGGTGCTGCGCGTCGCGCTGCGGCTCGACACCGAGCGGCTCATCCCCGAGGTGGAACGGCGCACGCCGCTGGACCGGCGCTCCCCGTACGCCCCGGAGCTCAGGCAGGCTGTCCAGGACGGAGTCAAGCGACTGCTGACCCCTTCCATCGAGGCTGACACGCACGCCGGGTTGAAACAGCGCGCAGACGAAGCCGCCGTGGAGATCTTTGCGCAGAACCTGCGTGAACTCCTGCTCGCGCCCCCGTTCGGCGCTGCCCGGGTGCTGGGCATCGACCCCGGACAGCGGACTGGGTGTAAGTGCGCGATGATCGACGAAACCGGCAGGCTACTGGAGCATGCGCTCATCCACCTAGTGGCGGGGGACGCGGCACTGGGCAAGGCCAGGAATACGCTTCGCGCCCTGTGGCGCCGGCACCAGCCGCGCGCCATCGCCGTGGGCAATGGCACCCACGGGCGGGAGACGGAAGCTTTTGTGCGCGAATTCCTGCGCAGCGAATGCATTAGCCCCGAGCAGGCCTTCTGTGTCTCGGTGAGTGAGGCCGGCGCCAGCGTCTATTCGGCGAGTGAGGTCGCGCGGGAGGAGTTCCCGGACCTCGATCTCACCGTACGCGGCGCGGTCAGCATCGCGCGGCGGCTGCAAGATCCGTTGGCCGAGCTCGTCAAGATCGAACCGCAGAGCCTGGGGATCGGGCAGTACCAGCACGACGTGTCGCAGTCGCTGCTCGGGCGCAAGCTCGACGAGGTGGTGGAGAGCTGTGTGAATCAGGTCGGCGTGGAGCTGAACACGGCGAGCGCACCCTTGCTGGCGCGCGTGGCTGGGATCGGCCCGAAGCTGGCGCAGCGGATCGTGGCAGAGCGTGACTCGGCCGGACGCTTCGAGAGCCGACGGCGCCTGCTCGAGGTGCCTGGACTCGGACCGCGGGCGTTCGAGCAATGTGCGGGCTTCTTGCGGGTGCGCGATGGCGAGCACCCTTTGGACGCGAGTGCGGTGCACCCCGAGCGATACGCGCTGGTCGAACGCATGGCGGCGGAGCTTGGTGTGCCGGTGGCTCGCCTCGTGGGCAGCCCTGAGCTGATTGGGCGCATCGACAAGCCGCGCTACTGCGCAGACGACGTCGGCACGTTCACTCTGGAAGATATCCTCGAGGAGCTCCGCAAGCCGGGCCGAGATCCCCGGGCCGCATTCGACCCGCCCCAGTTCCGAGACGACGTGTGCACGCTCGACGATCTGCGTGAGGGCATGGAGCTCGAAGGCGTGGTGACCAACGTGGTAGCGTTCGGCGCCTTCGTCGACGTCGGCGTGCACCAAGACGGTTTGGTCCACGTTTCCCAACTGACCGATCGGTTCGTTCGCGATCCCAACGAGGTGGTGAAGGTGGGCCAGAAGCTGCGGGTCACGGTGCTCGCCGTGGATCTCGAGCGCAAGCGCATTTCCCTCACGGCGAAGCGCACGCGATGAAGTGCGTCAGGTCTGCCCGACTCCCGCGACGAACCGCCGGCGTTGGAGGGCCGGCCATTCCTGCTGCAAGGACGCCTGATTCGGCTCGGTCTCACCATGGCACAGGATGGGGACCGGGTGCCGGGATGCCGCTGCCGCATCGCGTTCCCACGGCTCGCCCAATCGCAGGCGCACGCCTGCGGCGTCGGCGTGTCACCCATGCCAGCAGAGCCCACGCCAGGGGAATCGCGGGGGGGCGACTGCCGACGCCCACCGTGCAGTGACCACAACCAGACTCGCGCAGCACCGCAGGCTCGGTCGGGCCAGGCTCGGGTTCGGCCGTGGATGCAGCAGCGGCCGAAGCGGGAGCCGAGGGGGGAGGCGCAGACGGTGTCGGCTCAGCCGGCGGCGGCTCAGGGGGAGCCGCGTGGCGAATGGGCGCCTCGCGATACTCGGCCAGCAAGCGCTGGTCCTCCGGGTCGAGCATGGAGTCGGCGTAGGAGGGATTCGAGGCAGACCAGATGCGCTGAGCCGGGACATCCGGATTCCAGAAGACGCAGGCCTCTTCCCCCTCGGTGGGCGTCGGGGGCATGGAGTAGAAGCGCTGGTTCAAGGCCGACTCGGCAAAGGGCTTGCCGTGGCGCGCAAACACCAGCGCCTCACAGAGTGAGCGCTCTTGCTCAGACGCCAAACCCTCATCCTCCCGGTCACACTCGAGCCCGAAGACCGAGGCCGCACAGGATGGAACCTGCACCAGGCTCAGGAGAAGGTCCGCCTTGGGAGTCCAGTTCCGCATCTCGAACACGAGCTCGGTGCTGGTGGTGCGCTGGCGGCTGCCCCGGGCGGGGCGGTGCGTGTAC
>CAZSVU010000292.1:0-10905 GCA_964610275.1 uncultured Polyangiaceae bacterium
CCTGCGGGTCCGGCGTCAGGCGCCAGTAGTGCCTCCCGTCGGTGAACACGCACCGGTGCGTGATGGCGTATGCGTCGCGCTTCGAGCCCGAGAACCCGGGCATGTTGAACGCACGCTGCGCCACGTCCGACGTCATGCCGATTCCGTTGTCCGCCACTTCGAGCCGCACGCACTCGGTCCCTGCGAGTGTCGAAGCCTCGCTGGACACCCGAAGGATTCCTCCATCGGGCATCGCCTGACAGGCGTTCTGGATCAAGTTCTCCAACGCCAATTGCAGCAACGCCGGGTCGGCAAACGGCCGGTCCGCTCCGGCGGTCGCATCGAGGGAGATTTCGATCCGGTACTCGTCGCCCAGGAATGCCAGCAGCCGGGCAATCAATTCCGGGAGGTCGACTTGGGTGCGCTCGACGGACAACGGGCGAGCGAAACGCAGCAGGTCGGTCACTAACCCGTTGAGTCGGGCCACCTCTTCTTCCACGATGCCCAGCAGCGTCTCGCGGTCCTCCGGGCCGATGCGGCCATGCCGCAAACTGGCCGTGGCGTTCACGATGACGGCGAGAGGATTGCGCACTTCGTGAGCAATGGACGCGGCCAACTCGCCCACGGCCGCCAGTTGTTGCTGCTTCTGGATCTCCGTCTCCATCAGGCTGAGTTCGTGATGCGAGAGTCGCAACTCGGCGGTTCGCTCCTGCAAGCTCGAGACCGTGCGCTCCAGTTGCCCTTTGGCGCGTCGGTACCGCAGCAGCAACGTGCTCGACAGTGCGAACGCATAGAGTATGAAGGCGTGCGGCAGGACGCAGGGCAGACTCTGCTGCAGGCCGGTGGTCAATGCCGCGTCAGTGGCTCCTGCGACCGCGACGCTGCCGCAGCCCACCAGAGCGAGGAGGGCTTCCCGGTGTCCGGCGCGGTAGGCGCGGAACAGCAACACGACGCAGGCGACCTGCGCGGCCAGTGCCAGTGCGTAGTACGCGTACGCATGGGGCAGAGGGGCTGCGGTCACATGGGTGATGGCATGCCCGAACAGGTTCTGCGCTCGGGCTCGCACGCTGCCTGGCACCCACCACCAGTCGGTCGCACGGAGCACGCCGAAAGTTAGGGCCACGGGGTACGCCACGAGGGCGATCGTACGAGTGTGCCGTGCTCCGGTGTAGCGCACGACGAAGTGCAGGTGCAGCGCAACGGCCAGTGTCGAGCCGACGTGTGACACCGTCGATGCTTCGCGCCATTCGGGCAGGTCGGAGGCGAGATACGCGAGTGAGATCCCGAAGGTCGTGACCGCAAACGACACCGCCAACAGGCCGAACAGCAGGTACTCGGCCTCACGTCGACGCAGGGCGTACGCCAGGCAGAAGAAGACACCCACCGCCACCAGACCGACGGCCCAGGCTCCTGCCAGGCCACCCAGGAAGGACGCCGTCACGTGCGCCTCCCGACCCCACGCTCAGCCCCGATCACGATCCACCCGCCTCCGGCACGGGGGCGTCGCGGTTCACGGTGATCGTCCGCTCCACCCGACCCCCGGGCACGTTCTTCGTAGCGCCATTCGCGCTCACGAGTTGGAGGCTGACAGCGTAGTCTCCGGAAGGAAGACCGCGGAGCCACAGCGGCTGCCACTGGTGCACACGGGTCGACCACGAGCCCGCGAGCCCGTCGACCCTCACGTCGACACCCCAGGTCGCTTCGCCGAGGGTGATGTTGAGCAGATAGAAATCCACCAGGATCGAATCTGCCGCTGCCTCTCCGTTGAAGGTTCCTCGCGGTTGACTGTAGACGATCCGGGGCGAGTCCACTTCGGGACGCCCCCGTTCGCCCAGGTGAAACCTCACCGTGGCGTAGGGTGCCCGCGAGGTCGATGCGGCCGGCTTGACCGTCTCCCCATTTCCGCGAACGGCAACCGCGAACAGGCGGTGGACACCGACGTCGAGCCCGCGGTCTTCAGCCACCAACTCGCCGAGTCGCGGAATGCTCTGCAGGCTCGTGACGAGGTGGGGCGGGTGATCGTCCAGGGACAGCTGAACGGCGGCACCGTCTTTGCCGAGTCGCCAGTTCTCGACCGCGAGGCGCACCGGGAACCGAGCGGCCTTCTGCAGCCAAATGCGCTGCTCGGCGATGGGAAACTCGATCTCCACGTGCGGCAGTGGATCGGGGGGCGGGCTAGGATCCTGGCGCTCGAAGGTAACGGTTGGCAGGGTCGGAGCGGTCGTGGCTACCGGTGGGGGCCGAGAGTGTTCGAGCGCAGGTGTGGGCTGTGCCGGGGCTGGCGGAGTCGTACTCGGAGCAGGTGATTGCGGGGGTGTCACCTCCGCACCACGGCATTGAGTCGACGACACCAAGAGTGCCGACCCGAGCCACCGCCAACACACCGTGCGACACCGCGTCACTGACCGCGATTATGGAACAGGCCACCCGCCCAGCAAGAGTGTTTCGTCCTTCGCCTTCCCGTCGGTCGGTCCCGCCCGGCGGCCCGAGCGGGGCACTCTCGCGGCGCGCTCCGCGATCTGCTAGTGACCGAATCCTGCGATGAGCTACGTCGTACTCGCTCGTAAGTTTCGCCCCCAGCGCTTCGAGGATCTGGTGGGGCAGGACCACATTGCGCGCACTCTGAGCAATGCAATTGACAGTGGCCGGGTTGCTCATGCATTCCTCTTCACGGGCGTACGAGGCATTGGCAAGACCACCAGCGCGCGGATCCTGGCCAAGGCGCTGAACTGCATGGGTGATCCCGACTCGACACCGGCGGGCGTGGATTCGGGACCCACGGCACAGCCCTGTCTCCGGTGTCCGGCGTGCCGCGAGATCACGGCTGGAACCGATGTAGACGTGCGCGAGATTGACGGCGCCAGCTACACCGGCGTGGACGAAGTCCGCAAGTTGCAGGACTCACTGCCCTATCGCCCAGCGCGCGATCGCTACAAGATCATCATCGTGGACGAAGTCCACATGCTCTCGCAGAATGCGTGGAACGCCTTCCTCAAGACACTGGAGGAACCGCCAGCGCACGTGAAGTTCATCTTCGCGACTACCGAAGTCCACAAAGTACCGGTGACGATACTGAGTCGTGTCCAGCGCTTTGACTTCAAGCTCATCCCCACTCGTCTGATCATGGATCGACTCCGGGAGGTGCTGCGGGCAGAGCAGGTGGAGGCGGATGACTCGGCCTTGAGCGTGATCGCGCGCGAAGCGGCCGGCAGCATGAGGGACGCGATGAGCCTGCTCGACCAGGTCATCGCTTGGGAGTCCAGTCGGCTGTGCGGCGACGACGTGGCGCGGGTCCTCGGAGTTGCCAGCCGCCAGGTGCTGCACGACGTGGCCCGGGCCGTCGTCGGGGGTGAGCCGGGCGCGTGTCTCAGCATCGTTGCCCAACTGGCGGAGCAGGGATACGACATGCCCCACGTCGCGCGCGACCTGCTTGCGCTACTGCGAGATCTGGTGGTGGCCAAGGTCTGCGAGGAGCCCGGAGAACTGTTGGACCTGCCTGATGAGGAGCAGCGCGACGTGCGGTCGCTCGCGCAGGCAACGGACGCTGATGATCTGCTTCGTCTCCACCAGGGTTTCTCGCACGGCTTCGACGATGTCGTGCGCAGCGGCCAGCCGCGGGCGGCACTGGAAATGCTTCTGGTGCGACTGTCCCGCCGTCCCCCTTTGATCCCCATCGATGACTTGGTGGGTCGTCTCGGGGCGCTGGAGCGGCGTTTGGCGGGTGGTGGGCAGCACTCCTCGGGGTCGGGATCTGCCGGAGGGAGAAGCCGATCGGGAAAAGCGCCAGCCGGTAGGCGGGAGCGTGACGCTTCCGCCTCGCGTCGAGCGACGAGTCAGGAGCGCGCCGGCGCCGATGCGCCACCGAAGGCCACACCAACCGAAGCAGGCCCAACCGAGCGAGTGCTTCTCGCCTGTTGGCGTGGCATTCTGGATGACGTGCGGAAAGAGCGACCGGATCTCGCGGCCTACCTCGAACATGCCGTGCCGCTTCAACTCGACGAGCACGGAGTACGACTCGCGTGGAGCAACGGTCGGGTCTTCTCGGAGCAGGTGAGCACTCCCGAATCACGTCGCACGCTGGAGCGCGTCGTCCAGCGTCGGCTGGAGGCGGAACCCAGTATCGAATTCGAGTTCGAGTCGTCGAGCGCCAAGGGTGGTCTCACGGTAGCAGCCGAGAACGCTGCTGACCGCGAGCGCGAGCTTCGCGAAGCCCAGGAGCGGGTGCGCCGGGACGCGCACGTCACTCTGGCCGTCGACGTGCTGGGAGCGCGCATCAAGGAGATTCGGCTTGCCGACTGACCACTTGCTGCCAGAGGGACTGGCACGGGTGATGCGCCTGCTCCAACGATTGCCTGGAGTCGGCGAGAAGACGGCGCAACGGTTTGCGCTGTTTCTCATCGGTGAGGGCAGAGAGACCGCGCGGGAGCTGGGCCACGAGCTCTCCGATCTGGCCAGCCGACTTCGACCCTGCGACCGCTGCGGCAACATTGCTGAAGTGGCTGGGGAAGGGGAAACGGTCTGTCGGATCTGCACGGACTCCCGGAGAGACAGCAGGCTTCTGTGCGTGGTGGCCCGGGTTCAGGACCTGATCGCGGTCGAGCGTAGCGGAGCCATGCGCGGTCGCTACTTCGTGCTGGGGAAGCTCCTGTCACCGCTCGATGGCGTGGGGCCGGAGGAGCTGCCCTTGCCTGCGCTCTGCCGGCGCATCGAGAGCGATGGCGTCGAGGAAGTGATCGTCGCAACGCCGCCGTCGGTGGACGGGGAGGCAACGGCGCTTCTGGTCGCCCGCGAGCTCGGCTGCCGGCAAGTGTCCGTCTCCAGGATCGCCAGCGGCGTGCCGCACGGAGGAGACCTGGAGTTCGCCGACCAGATCACTCTTGGCAGAGCCATAGACGGTCGCCGCCCAATCGAGGGGTAGTCTGGATGAGAATCCTTATCCATTCGTAATTGCACAGGAAAGTCCATCATTCCGCCGCTCGGGGCGCATCCTGGATTTGACTTCGTGTCATCCATGTGACACTTCGCCACCATGAGTGACAACATGACATCCTTGAGTGACATTGGGGCAGAAGCGGAGACCGTGGCGTCGGGGAGCTCGGTCGGTAGCTCCAGCGAGCTCGGCGACACGACGGTGCTGGTCGTCGATGACGAGCCCAGCAATCTCACTTCGCTAGAGAAGATCCTCGAGCGTGAGAATATGCGCGTACTCAGCGCGGAGAACGCCAAGCGTGCGCTCGAGTTGGTGCGCAAGCACCGCGTGCAAGTCGTGCTGACCGATCTCATGATGCCCGGGACGAACGGTGTGGAACTGCTGCGCGCCGTCAAGGAAGTCTCACCGGACACGGAGGTGGTGATGATGACCGCCTACGGTACGGTCGAAACGGCAGTGCTGGCCATGCGCGAAGGTGCGTACGATTTCGTCGAAAAGCCGCTCAAGCGCATGACCATCGTCAAGAGCGTTCGCAAGGCCGCCGAACGGCAATCACTGGTCGCCGAGAATCGCTTCCTAAGACGTGAGCTCAAGCTGCTGACCACCAGCGAGATCGTTGGACAGAGCACGGCGCTTCGCCGCGTGCTCGATGTCGCGACCCAGGCCGCCCCTTCCACCGCGACGGTGCTGATTCTCGGTGAGAGCGGTACGGGGAAGGAGCTGATCGCACGCTACATCCACACCAAGAGTGCTCGTTCGGATGGTCCCTTCGTGGCGGTCAATTGCGCGGCTATTCCCGAGACCATTCTCGAGGCGGAGCTTTTCGGCCATGAGCGCGGGGCGTTCACCGGTGCCGTCGCCAAGCGTGACGGACGGTTCGCGCGAGCGCGGGGTGGAACGTTGTTCCTGGACGAGATTGGCGAGCTCAGCCCGGCAGTTCAGGTGAAGATTCTGCGCGTGCTGCAGGAGGGGGAGTACGAGCCCGTCGGTGGCAATACCATCAAGTCCGACGTCAGGATCGTCGCGGCCACGAACCGGGACCTGCGAGCGGAGGTCGAGGCGGGCCGGTTTCGCGAGGACCTGTACTACCGGCTCAACGTGATCTCCGTCACCGCGCCGCCGTTGCGCGCCAGGCGTGAGGACATCCCGCTGCTCGTGGACCATTTCCTCGGCATCTACTGTCAGAAGAATGGACGCTCGCGTCTGAGCGTTGCCCCGGAAGTCATGGGCAAGCTCATGGACCACTCCTGGCCCGGAAACGTCCGGGAGCTCGAAAACGTCATCGAGCGTGCGGCGGTGCTCTGCCGGGTCGACGCTTTGGCTCTGACGGATCTGCCCGAGGCGATCGCCGAAGCCAGCTCGCCGGCGCCTTCATCGCTCACCTTCCCGATCGGAACTCCGCTGGACGAAGTCGAGCACCGCCTCATTCACGAGACCCTCAAACACACGAATGGTGACAAGTCCCTCGCGGCGCAGTTGCTGGGCATCTCGACGCGCACCATCTACCGGAAGCTGGGGGAGTCTGCGTGACGTGACGGGTAAGCGACCTTCTGGCCGGCCATTGACAGATTGTCAGCACTGAGCGGGCATGCAGGAGCCTGGTTGTCAGGATGACGCAGTGAACGAGCGTCAGGCCGGGAAAAAGCCCCAAAATTCTGGGCGCTTCTAGAAGGATTGACCCCTGGCACGCCTCTCGCTTTAAGGGGCGCGGACTCGTGTCGCTCGACCCCCTCATCAAGAAGTACTTCGCCCTCGTCGTGCTGGGCCTGCTCGGGCTGGCCGCGTACTTCCAGGCGTCCGGAGCAACTCAGCTTTTCGGCGCGGCGTTGGTCGGCAGTGCCAGTGTCCCTGGCAGTGCGGGACCGACGCGCACCTCGCTGCCTGTGACCAAGGCGGATGCTCGCCGCAGTGCCGATGCGATCCTCAAGCGCAACCCCTTCGACTCCATCACCGGTCCACTGAGCGAGGACGTCATCGACAACCCCGAGTTGCCCAAGGACAGCGTCGCGGATCCAGCTGGCTTGGCTGACCCGCTGGGTGCGGAGCCGTGCGGCAGCGTGCGGGTCAGCATCGTGACCGAGTCGACAGATCCACTCTGGTCCTTCGCGGCATTGCAGGGACCGGGCGATCAGAAGCCCACGCTGCGCCGGGTCGGCGACACCATCGGCACCACCCAGGTCACGTACATCGGCTTCAATCCACGGGAAGGGAGCCCCGCTGTCTGGCTGATGGACGGCCCGAAGTTGTGCCAGGCGCTGCTCTTCGCGGAGCAGCCCAAGCCTGTCCCCTCAGCGGGCATGCCCGGCGCTCCGCCGCCCAAGCGTGGAGCGGCCAAGCGGGGAGCCCCGGCGCTGCCACCGGACATGGCAGCCAAGATCAAGAAGATCAGCCCCACCGAGTTCCACGTCGACCGTGGTGTCCTGGACAAGATCCTGGAGAACCAGGCCACGCTCATGCGGTCCGCCCGCATCGTTCCGGAGCAGAAGGACGGAAAGACGGTGGGCATTCGTCTTTTCGGAATTCGCCCCGAGACGCTCCTGGGCACGCTTGGACTCCAGAACGGCGACCGGCTCGAAGCCATCAACGGCTTTCCCATGGCGAGCCCGGAGAAAGCACTCGAAGCCTACGCGCGCCTGCGGAAGGCGGACAACCTCAACGTGCAGGTCACTCGTCGCGGCAAGCCCATGTCGATCGATTACCGCATCAAGTAGCTACATGAAGCCAAGCACCATACTCTCATTGATCTTGGCGGCAGCCCCCCTGCTGTGGGAGGCCGCCGCTCTTGGCCAGGCGCCGCCACCGGCCGCTGCGAGGCCTCGTCGTGCCGCGCGGCGACCCGCCGCGAAGCCGGCGCCGGCGGCAGATGCGCCCGCTGCCCGTCCCGGCGAACGTGACCTGGAGGAACCGCCGGGAGCACAGGGCGCCCTGCCCACCAACATGGAAGCGATCGCCAAGGCGGCGGAGGTGCCGTACCGACCCAAGCCGCTGGGCCACCGCGTCAAGTTCAACCTTCAGGATGCGGACCTACACGAGTTGGTGAACCACATTGCCGGGATGACCGGCAAGCGCTTCATCTATGGATCGAAGGTGAGGCAGATCAAGGCCACGGTGGTTTCCCCGAGTCCAGTCACGCTGGCCGAAGCGTACGAGGCGTTCCTGTCCATCCTGCAGGCCAACGGAATGACCGTGGTGCCACACGGACGCTTTCTGAAGATCGTGGACAGCGGTGGCGTGGTGTCGCAGTCCACGCCGGTCTACTCGCGTGGCGCGCCCGTTCCCGACGCCGATCGTTACGTCACGCGCCTCTACCGTCTGAAGCACGTGCCGGCGGACGAGACCGCTGCCCTGCTCGCCAAGTTCAAGAGCAAGGAAGGCGACATCTCCGTTCATGCCCCTGGCCAGTTGCTCATCCTGACCGATACCGGCACCAACGTGCGTCGAATGATTCGCATCATCGAGGAGATCGACGTCGGGGGAGCCGGGTCGAAGATGTGGATCGAGCCCGTGCACTACGGCCCGGCCAAGGACATGGCGGCTCGGGTCAATGAGCTGTTCGATCTCGGCGGCGCAGATCCGGCGACAGGCGGTGGGCTCGGAAAGGTCATCGCCGATGAGCAGACCAATTCGCTCATCGTGGTCGGGACCGAGGAAAGCTACATGAAGCTCCTCGAGCTCTTGAAGCGTCTCGACGGAGGTCCCATCGGAGAGCAGGGCAACATCCACGTTCTGCCCCTGCAGCACGCGGTGGCCGAGGAGTTGGCCAACACGCTGTCACAGATGCTGAGTGGCGCAGCCAAGGGCAAGAATGCCGGCACGCCGGGAAGCATCGCCGGTATTTTCCAGGGAGAAGTGCGGGTAACGGCCGACAAACCGACCAACGCGCTGGTGATCACCTCCTCGTCGCAGGACTACGCTGCCATTCGTCTGGTCATCGACCAACTCGACATGCCCCGACGACAGGTCTTCATCGAGGCCGTGATCATGGATGTCTCGATCGACCATTCGACTCGGCTGGGCATCTCCTATCACGGCGGACACATGGGGGACTACGGTGGGCCGGGTGAGACCCTGCTCTGGGGCGGATTCGACCCGCTGACTTCGGTGGGGCAGCCGCAGACGGTCGACCCCACCAACCTTCAGGCACTGGCTCTGGGCGTGCGGGGACCGACCCTACCCGGGTCGACCGACATGATTGGCATCTCCGTGCCCGCATTTGGCGTGGTGCTGCATGCCCTGGCCACCAGCGGTGACGCCAACGTCCTCGCCACGCCGCACATCTTGGCGACCGACAACGTCCCCGCCGAGATCAACGTGGGTGAGAACATCCCGCTGCAGGAGAACGTGGGTGGGATCCCGCAGTTGGCGCAGTCCGCGCTGGCAGGAGCTGGCGCCGCGGGTGGTGGGGCGAACATCAATCCGCTTGCCTTCGGGGGCTTCGGCTTGGGCGGCTACAACACCCCGCGTCAGGACGTGGGCACCAAGATCAAGGTCACTCCCCACATCAACGAGTCGAACCAGGTGCGGCTCGAGATCCAGGAGGAGATCAGCGAGCGGGGTGCGAGCTCCGGTGCCCTGGGTGTCGTGTCCATCACCAAGCGAACCGCCAACACGACACTGGTGGTCGACGACCAGCAGACGGTGGTGATCGGAGGCTTGATGCGCGATGCGGTGGTCAAGAGCAAGACCAAGATCCCAGTGCTCGGGGACCTTCCCGTGCTCGGTTTCCTGTTCCGCAGCTCGATCACCGAAACCCGCAAGACCAACCTGCTGCTCATCATGACTCCGTACGTGATCCACGATCAGTCGGACCTCCGCCGGATCTTCGAGCGCAAGATGCAGGAGCGGCAGGAGTTCCTGGATCGCTACTTCGTCTTCGCTGCCGACGACTGGGAGCCCCCCAAGGACTATGCTCGCGCGAACGGCTTGGTGGAAGACATCCGCCAAGCGTACATGCAGGCTGAGGAGCGCATCCGCCTGGAGGAAGAAAGCGCTCCGCAGCTTCGCGCACACATTCCCTCCGAGGCCATTGAGTTACCCACGGTGGTCAAGACCACGAAGACCAGGCGCTCGACGACCACCCGCAAGCGCCCGCGCACGACGACTCCGAAGCCGAAGACTCCGAAGAAGCCAGTGCCACGTCCCAAGCCCCGGCGGAATCCCAAACGCGGCGAGGCCGAGCCCCCGCTGCGCATCAACCCCATTGCGCGGAGCGTAGCAGTCGACCGAGTGGAATAGTCATGCCGGAGCAACGTGCACTGGGCAACATCCTGATTCGCCACGGCGTCGTCGCACCCGAGGCGCTGGAGCCGCTTTACGAGCAGCAGCGCGAGAAACGAGTACCGCTGGTGGACCTGCTGGTGCAGTCCCGGGCGGCAAGCGAAGAGACCGTGATGCGCGCCTTGGCCGCGGAGTGCGGTTTGCCGTTCGTGGAACGGATCGACGTCGAGGCCGTGGCCACGGCCACCGGCACCCGGTTGCCCATCGCCTACTCCAAGGGGCACAAGTTACTGGTCGTGAACGAGGAGGAGACCTACGTTGAGGTGGCGTGTGCCGACCCGTTGGACACGGACGGGTTGGACGCGGTGCGCGCCACGTTCGGCAAGCCAGTGCTGGCCCGAGTGGCTGCGAGCGAAGTCGTCATGGACGCGATCAACCGCGTCTATGAACGACAGGAGACCATGAGTGACCTGAAGTCGGACGAGGAGCACTCCGAGGACGACGAGCAGGATATCCTGGACTCCGACGAGGACGCGCCGATCATCCGCTGGGTGAACACCCTCTTTGCCCAGGCGGTCAAGGAACGCGCCAGCGACATCCACATCGAGCCTGAGGAGAAGGAGGTGATCGTTCGCTATCGGATCGACGGACAGCTGTACGTCTCCCGGCGGGCGAGTCGCCAGTTCATGGGTTCGGTAGTGGCGCGCGTGAAGATCATGGCCGGCCTGAACATCGCCGAGAAGCGCCTGCCGCAGGACGGTCGTATCTCCTTGAAGATT
>CAZSVU010000293.1:0-10875 GCA_964610275.1 uncultured Polyangiaceae bacterium
TCGCCCTCGAATGGCGCGATCTTGATGGCGCGAAACACCTGCGCGATGCACCACGCCGCTGGGCTGCCGGCGAAAGGTCCAGGGAGAACGTACACCTTGGTTGCGCGACCGTCGTTGGTGAAGGTGACCGAGACCCGACCGGATTGGCGCTCGGGCGGGTACGAGCAGCGTTCGGCGCGTGTGGCCGCCTTGCTGAGCGCCTCGGCCGCAGCGTTGCGATTGAAAGGCCCTGCAGTGGCGGCCGGTTGCGGCGCCTCTGCGGGTTGCGACCCCGTCTGTTCCGCCCCTTCATTCACCGGAGGCTGGTCGCCGTTCGGAGCGCGTGACGCGGGATCACCCACCAGACCCGCGCCGGGTTTCGCAGCTTGCTCCTGGGTCGGGTCGACGTCGGCGGCGGGCTCGGAAGCGGCAGCGGGCTCGGTGGTGCGCTGCTGGTCGTCGCTCGGTGGTGACAGCACCCCACTCGAGAGGGCACCCCACACCAGTGCGAGCGTGAGAACCGATGCTGCGATCGTGCCGACGACCACCGTGGGCCAACCTGGTCCCGCCGCCTCGGCCGTTGGGGGCACGATGGCCACTATGGCTCGCCCCTTTGAGCTGCGCGGAAGCGTTACCGGAGCCGATGAGGAACTGACGCCGTAGCGCGCCACTTCCTCGTCCTCGTCCTCGTCCTCCTCGTCTGCGTCCAGCATGTCGATTCGTGGAGTCCCCGGGGGTGGGGGCAGCGCAACGCTGGCCGCCGCAGCCTCCGCCTGATCGGCCGCGTCATCGTTGCCTTCGGCATCGCCCTCGGTCGACACCGGAGGCGGTGGCTGACTGGCCATGTGGATGCAGTCACTCAGGATTTCCATCACGACGTGATCGGTGAAATCGGCTGCCACGCCATCTTCCTCGTCGAGTCCGAGCTCATCCACGGCCACGCTCGTGCTCGGTTGTACCGGTTCGAACCCACCCAGTGCGGCACCCGAATCCCGGTTGGAAGGCGCCGCTGCCTGAAGCTGCTCATCTGCTGTCGCCCCAGTCGTCTCGTCTGAAGCGACCGCCTGGTTCTGCGCGGACATGAGCTTCTCGTCATCGAGCTCCACCTCTGGCCCAACTCCCAGTTGTGCGTTCGCTTCGCCTCCTCCCGCCGCGTCGGCAGCTGCAGGCGCCACGGGATCGGGCGATGACGAGACGGCCGGTTCGTCTGCGGGTGGGCTCTGCTCGCCGCCCTCGGCTGCCGCGGCCTCCTGCGTGTCGGGCCTGGCCGTATCTGCCACCCCGGTCTCCGGCGATGCTTCGCCAGAGGCTGCATCGTTGGCTTCATCCTGGGGGTCTTGGCGCTGTGCTTGGTCGTCCATATCCGTGCCCGTGGTCTCGTCCGACATGAAGCCCCCTCTCTGCGCGGCAAATAGAGGTTGCCTAATAGATTGGTAAGTAGCCCATGATGCACCGCCCAGGCCGGAATCCGGGCTACACCGGAATCCGCCTTCCTCTGCTCAGCCATACATGCTCCGGCGACGCGTGGGTCCGGTCAAGGCTCCGACGCTGCGAATGGTCACGAAACTCACGCAGATTGGCCACGAAACGCACGGCATTCCCGTGCGCGTAAATGGTTTAAGTCCAGCTGCACCAAATTCCAGCGATGGCGGCTGGCGCCGCGATGGCCTGGCCGGGACTCTGATGGGTGCTGAGCTCGGGTTCGGAATACCAGTGGGCCAGGCTACGGTTGCTTCGCTCTGCAGTCCGGCGGCGCCTTGGATGGGGACGCGACCGGCGCCGGGGCAGGCGGGACTCGCACTCGCAGGGTGACGGTGGACTCTGCAGGGTCGGCGCTCACGGCCAGCGCGTACGCTTCGCGTCCGCTGGCGTCGTGTCGGCGCGGATCTGTGAAGTACTTGCCGTCGAGGAACATACGCATCAACGCTTCTGTCGCCGCGCTGCCGTTGCGAGTGATCAAGCCGCCGAACCACGGCTTGCCCTGCATCAGCGAGCGCAGCTCATTTCTCACACCGAGGGTGTTGCGGCTGGGAGCCGGGGCGGTCACCGCGGCGAGCTTCTGCACCAGCGTGCGCTCATCCCCGGAGAAGCCAATCCAAGTCTGTTCGCCGTGCTCCACCAGTATCACCAGGTAGCTCATGCCCTCGGTCGGAGGTCGACCGGTCAGAGTCCCGTCGAAGCACTGGTCGATGATGTGCCCGGAGATCGCCATCTCGAACACCGTGCTTCCGGACGGGAGCTCCGGCGGTGGGCGCGGGCGAATGCGGATCTTGGGCAGGCCCTGACACAGCCCGGGCTGTCGATACGCCAGCGCCCGCAGTTGACCCTGGTTGTAGGCCTTCATCCCAGCCACCAGGTGTCGGCGGTAGTCCGGTGAACGATCGGAAAAGCCGACCAGGTGCCAGCCCGCTGCGGCCACCGCTGCGTTGCGGATGAGCTGCGGTGAACAGTCGTCAACGCGCCGTACCGCCACGGCGCCGTGGGCGTACACCGTGGGGCGCTGCGGCAGGAAGGTCCGCACCATGAGCTCTGCGGTTGCGCGGTCGATGGTAGCTGCGCCGAGGAAGCGGTGCAGCGAGTCGCTCAGGGTGGCAAGCGCCTGCTCGTACGTGGTGCGATTGATGTTTGAGGTGAACCAGGCGCCTTCACTGTCCCCTGGAAGGCGCCAGAATAGCTCGGGGGCTCCCTGCGAGCGCTGCGCCAGATCGAGCATCGTGCGTACCGTCCACGCCGTGCGAGCCTTCAGCTTCAGGCTGATCTCGAATCCACGCGCGTTACCCCCCACGCGAACGTCGCCGTTCAGTCTCTCCAGATTACTGGCGAGCGCCAGCCCTTCCGCCGCCAGGTTCTGCAGTCGTGGCGTCAGCGCTTCTTCCAGGCGAGGGGAGAACCCTTGAAGCCAGCCCTGCGCGGCCGGTGCGCCAAGCCGCGACAAGCTCGACCAGCGCTGTTCGTACTCCTGGTGCAAGACCGAGAGATCTATCGCGAAGTGTCGATCCGAGGCTGGCGGTGGGTCCCGGGAAATCCCGCGCACCAGGTACGACCAGAGGCGATCCACCGCCCGCCGCGGGCCGCACACGAGTCGTGTGGTTGCCGGTCCCGCGGCAGCGGCAACCAGGCAACTCCGTTCCGCGTCGTCCAGCACCAAGCGGTGGACGCCGGGTTTCACAGGCTCTGCCCGCAGGCCACACAACCGCGGGGTCGAAGCTCTGGCATCGATTCCGGCCAAACCGACGGAGACTGCAGTTAGCCACTGGGGCACTGGTCCCCAGGAACGTTCGTCGAGGATGGCCACCTCGTCGACTGTGCCCGACGTGTCGATCGCCCCGGGCCGACCGGAGATGCAGGGTAGCCGCAGCCAATCAGACGCGTGGCCGTCGCCGGCAACCTCATCGATCCACGTCCGTGGGTTGGCGTATCGATCAACGATGAAGAGGTCAGCTGGTGCTTCCACCGGACTGAGGTCGGGTGCGCGTGGCGGTGGCCGTTTCGGCTCCTCGGGCTCCGTGGAGACCACCGTTGCGGTCGTGGGCTGCGGAGGGTGCGCGCACGCCAGGGTCGCCAACCCCACCAGAGCTGCCCCCAACTGGGGTGCGAGCCGCCAACGGCACGGTGATGGACAGCGGACGGTCACGTCACCGCATCAGTATCACGCTGCCGAGCGGTGATGAAGACGTGCACGTTCAGAAACATCCGTGATCCATGTTCCGTCGGCCGCCAGCGGCCGCCGAAACGCGGGGTGGTTTCGTGACCGCGACCGGCGCGGTCCGACCCAGCGCGTGCAGGGTTTCGGCCAGCACGCGCCGGCCGGGGAGTTTCGTGCTATCGGTTGGATAGCCCTCGAGTTTGGCTGGCTCCTCCCGGGAAACGTGATGGCCGACGCACGCCAGAAGCGAAAGACCCTGATCTTCTTCGGCCTGGAGATCACCCGGCGCTGCAACCTCCGTTGCCCGCATTGCTTCACGGACTCCAGCGGTACCGCCCACGCTGGCCCGAGCCGCGCGCAACTCCAGGAGCTCATGGCGGCGCTGGTTCGGGTGGGGGCTCGCCAGATTGCGTTTTCCGGGGGCGAGCCGCTCGTTCGCAAGGACCTCGAGAAGATGATGCGGGACGGGCTGAAGCTCGGGCTGAAGGGATACAGCCTCGTCACCAACGGGTTTCGAGCTGATCCCGAGCGCGTCGCCCGTCTGCGCCGGGCCGGGCTACGGTCGGTTCAAGTGAGCCTGGACGGCGTCGACGAGCGGGACCACGTCGGGATTCGAGCTTGTTCTCCCGCCGCGTACTATCGAGCCCTCAAAGCGATTCGCGTCTATCGCGAGGCCGGCATCGCGGTCGACGTCGCGACCATCTTGGTCGGACCGAACCTAGTGCGTGCCCCCGAGATGACGCTGCTGTGCCGTGCCTTGGGCGTTCGCAAGCTCCGCTACTGTTCCTTCGTCCCCACGGGCCGTGCGGCGCAGCAACCGATCCAGAAGAAGCATGCGGCGGATCCCGACCAGGTGGATGCATTCCTGGACCACTTCCGCTCGTATCGCGAGAAGGCGAGCGCTGCGCCTGATCTGGTCATCGACCACGGGGTGGGACCCTGGCGTGCGGATGGCCAGTTCGCCTGTGTGGCGGGTAAGAAGGTTGCCTACATCACCGGCGAGGGGGACCTCTACCCATGTCCATCCCTGATGCACGAGCCATTCAAGGTCGGCAACGTGTACGATACCGATCTCGCCGAGTTGCTCACCCGGCCTGCGCTGCACGCCGTGCGGCGGATGGGACGGAAGCCGCTTGACGAGCCCTGTCGCAGTTGCACGGCCGAGCGGTGCACCGGGGGCTGTCGTGGAGCCGCCTATGCCGCTACGGGAAATGTCTGCGCGGCGCCGGCCTACTGCAACACCCAACGGCGTCGCGTGGCAGCGTTCGAGCGCGGTGACGATTGAGGGGACGGCCGAGCGCTCGTGGTGTTTCTTGACCGGCCGTTTCGATCCGTCCAAGCTACACGTATCGGCTCGATGCTAGGAGGAGGCTTTCGTGCCCATGGACAAGCTCGCCGGCCGTCGTTTGGAGCGACGCGCTCAGGATGACGAGAAATCTCGGACGACTCGCAGCCATCCGGTTGCGGCGTGGGTCAAATGCCTGACTCTGCCCTCGGTCATCGGTGCTTCGATGATGGCGTTCGCCGCGTGCGGCGGCGACACGCAGAGCACCCGGTCCCGCACCGACACGTGCGTGCCCGATCAGAATGGCACCGTCGACTGCAGTGACAGCAATTGCTCGGGACATCCGGATTGCGTGGTGTCGATCCTTCCCGCCAGCGAATCGGACTGCGCTGACGGGCGTGACGATGACCAGGACGGGGACACCGATTGTGACGATACCGACTGCTCCAGCAGCACGGACTGCGCCTTCCCGGTGATGCCTCCGGCCGAGGAGGACTGCACCAACGGAGTGGACGACGACGACGACGGGAACACGGACTGCGACGACCCCGACTGTGCGGATGGTCCGGACTGCGTCGTCGCCGTCATGCCCGCGGAGGAGGACTGCTCCAACGGAGTGGACGACGACGACGACGGGGACACGGACTGCGATGACACGGATTGTGTCAACAGCTTCTACTGCGCCATCGCGATCATGCCGGCTCTGGAGTCAGACTGTAGCAATGGCGTCGACGATGATTTCGACGGGGACGTCGATTGCGTCGACAGTGACTGCGCGGCCAGCCCGGACTGTGTGGTTTCGGTCCTGCCAGCGCGGGAGACCGACTGCAGCAACCAGCTCGACGACGACCAGGACGGGGCCACGGACTGCGAAGACACTGATTGCCTGGGCCAGGGCTCTTGTCCGATTCCGGTCATGCCCATGGGTGAGTGGAACTGCAGCGACGGCATTGACGACGACGACGACGGTGCGACCGACTGCGACGACAGCGACTGCGCTGGCAGTGACGACTGCGTGTTCCCGGTCATGCCGCAGACGGAGGTCGACTGCGGCGACGGAATCGACGATGACGCCGACGGCGCTACCGACTGCGACGACAGTGATTGCATCGACAGCTCCGACTGCATCTTCCCGATCATGCCGTACGCGGAGTGAGGCTTTGTCTCCGACCGGGAAGGCGGTGCGTCGGCCCGTTCGCGATCACAGCAAGAAGAGAATATTGAGCCACGGTGCGACTAGTGCCCTGTCTCGGAAGTAACAATCCATGAACCCGCTTTACCGCGTCTTCGTGGGTCTCCCAGGTGGCTGTCGAGACAGGGCACGTGGCGCACCGCAGGTGCCGCAGGAAAGATAGGGTGCTCTGGCCAGATCGCGGCAGAGCTGTCCTCCGCCGGGCCGCCACCCCTGGGTTCGGCCCGGCGGAGGACAACGATTGCGACTTCTGAGACAGAGCACTAGGAGGGCGGTCGTCGCTCTCCCGATGCGCCACGCGTGGTGGCCCGGCAGAGGACATCGATTGCGACTTGTCGGACAGAGCACTAGCCTTCTGGAGTTGCTAGGCACGGCTTGCAGACAGCCGCGCCAAGGAAGGCGTGATGCTCAGGACAGTGGACTTCGCCACCGCCGCGATGTTTGCGGTGTGCTCGGTCGTGGCGTGCGGAGACGCCAACGAAGAAGGGGACGGTGACTCGGACGACGCCGCCATCGGCGGGAGCTCGAACGCTCCGACGGGCATGGGCGGTGGCTCTGGCGGATCCGACCTCGACGGCATTGGTGGTGGTCTGGGCGGGTCTCTGCCCGAGAGCACGGGCGGCACCGGACCGCTGCCAGGGGAATCGGTGTACTCGGCGGTGTGCCACGCCGCGGGTGAAGCGTGTGGCGAGGGGCTGAGTTGCGCCGCGTTTTCACTGGGCGAAGAAGGCTCCGTGGGTTTGGCCTGCTCAGGCACCTGTCCGAACGGAGTGGAGGACTGTGCCGAGCCTCCGTCAGGCTCCTCGGCAGCGATTGGCTGCTGGCAGTTCACTACGGCTGACCGCTGCGTCTTGGTCTGCGAGTACAATGGCCAGTACTTTGGCTGCCCCGAAGGCATGATCTGCCACAGGTCCGCCGATGGCAGGGTGGGCCACTGCCTCTGGACATCGTGAAGCCGAGTGGCGTTGGTTCGAATTGAGCGGAGTCCTGATGTTCAGGAAGCGAGGATGGCAGTTCCGAGGTTGGGCGGCGGGTGTCGTGCTGGTTGCGCTGCTGGGTCCTCCCGCGTGCGCGGCTGAGAGCGAGGGCCCGGGCGGGAGTGCTGGCACGGGTGACCAACTCGCGCATTCGGGTGGCACCGCGGACGGCGCGGGTGGCATGGGCCCGGCAAGTGGAGGATCTGGCGTGGGAATGGGCGGTGCCACCGGCGGGAGCGTGAACGTTGGGAGCGGCGGTCTGTCTGCGAGCGGGGGTACGGCGGAATCGAGTCTAGGGGGCACCGGCGGGATCGGCGGAGTCGACGCATCTGGAGGAGCACTCATCGGCGGTGCGCCAGCGGGCGGTGCGCCAGCGGGCGGTGCTCCGGCGGGCGGCGCGCCAGCGGGCGGCGCGCCAGCGGGCGGCGCGCCAGCGGGCGGTGCTCCGGCGGGCGGTGCTCCGGCGGGCGGTGCTCCGGCGGGCGGAACCACGGGCATCGGTGGCGATCCGGGTTCAGGCGGCACGGGTGCCGAGGCAAACTTCCACATCTACCTGCTGATTGGGCAGTCCAACATGGAGGGGATGCCGAGCCCCGAGAGTCAGGATCGGGTGACCAACGATCGGGTGCAGGTGCTGGCCTATGACAACTGCTCGAACCTGGGGCGCACGTACAACCAGTGGTACACCGCGGCTCCACCCCTGCACGGCTGTTGGGCGGGCCTGGGACCGGGGGACAACTTCGGCAAGCGCATGGCCGAAGCCTATCCGGAGGCGACCATCGGGCTCGTGCCTTGTGGCATCAGCGGCGTCGACATCGACTTCTTCCGCAAAGGGGTCGTTTCGCAGCGACGTGACGAATTCGTCATTCCGCCGGACGACCATTGGTCCGGAGCGTACGAATGGGTCATCGAGCGTGCACTCCTGGCTCAGCAGGTCGGGGTCATCCGCGGTATCCTCTTCCACCAGGGTGAAGCCGACAATACCGACCCCGCATGGCCGGGAAAGGTCGCCGAGATGGTGAGCGACCTTCGCGCTGATCTGGGTCTCAGTGACTCCGCGCCGTTCTTGGCTGGAGAGCTCCTGTACACCGGTTGCTGCAGTGCTCACAACACGCGTATCAGTGAGCTGCCCGGCCTGATCCCCAGTGCCTACGTCATCTCGGCCGAGGGGCTCGGGGGCATGGACGAGGCGCACTTCGATCTCGCAGGTCAGCGTGAGCTCGGCAACCGGTACGCAGCGACGATGCTCACCGCGCTTGCTGCACCGTAGTCGGAGATGCGGCCGGCCACCCACTGCGCCTCGCCCCGTAGCCAGGCTGCTTCACCCCATTGCCAGGCCCGTCGAACGGTGCAGGTTGAAGAGCGGTACGTCGTCGGTGCAGAGTGGTTTCGGTGAAGCGCAGGGTGAGAACAGTGGCGGTGGGGGCCGAGGCGGCGGCCACCTTGCTGGCGGTACTGCCCGCCGCTGCCGAGTCTCCGGTGTTTGCCGATGGCCGGGACGACTACTCCTTGCTCGATCCGCACCCCGTCAACCGTCAGCTGTTCGAGCAGCAGGCGGAGAAGGAGCAGTCGTTCCGGCTGGCGCGGGATGAACAGAAGGTCACCTTCATGGGCGACTTTTCCATCGGCACCCAGCAGTTGCTCAGGGCGACCGACACCAGCCGCTACCACGGGTTCTTCCTGGCCGACACGTACACGGCTGCTCGCCTGGTGGATGGATTGGACGTCAATCTCAACTTGCTCCTGCTCAACCCGAGCGCCAGCGATGGCTACCGGGTCTCGTCACAGGTCTACCCTGGCCTGGCACTGCATGCGTACGATGAACGGATCCATCTCGGTGGGGATCCGGTGCGGCTCGATCTGCTGGGCACGGATCTGGGCTGGGTTACGATTGGCAATGGTCTGCTGCTGGAGCAGACCCCGGTCGAAGGCGTGATGGGAGGAGCGAGCTGGCGCGATTTCGCCTGGCGAGCGCTGTACGCCGGGCGGGTGTTTTGGGGAAACGACGATCTCATCGCGACCTCGCTCTCGGCATTGGGCGGTCGCGTCGAGCTCACTTTCGCCAACTGGCAGCAGTCCATGTCGTCCGATGGGGGCACCACGCCCGGCGAGCCCGATTTCTTCCGGTACCTGGGCGAAGACCGGACGATCCATCCCACCGCATACGGAACGCTGTCGCTCCGCGTGCCGGTCGGTGAGCACTATCGCTTCGCCGCCGAGTTCGCTTCGCGCTTCCGGCAGCCGACGCGCGGAGCGTTGCTCCTTCGTACCGACTACCGGCATCGCAAGCTCCGGCTGCTGCGGTTTCACCTCGGCTACCAGTTCCGCTACTACCAGGCGGGCTTTGGTCCCCGAGATCAGTTCGCCCCACCCAGTTGGATCTTCAACACTCCGCGGGCGGAAGACCTCTACGTGACCAACAGCTTCGAGTACTGGGCCTTTTCCAGTCACTTCGAGCAGTGGTCCCACACCGTGATGCTCGAGGTCCAGCTCAGGATGATTCCCTACTTGGAGATCTTCTCCGACTGGGAGCTCTGGGATCGCCAAGTCAACGCGCGACCTGGTCTGAGCGGCGAGTGGTCGTATCTCGGCGTGATCGATCCGTCCGGCAACACGCTGGAGGACTACTATCGATTTGGCCTTCGCCTGCTCCCCTGGCCGACGCTGCCCCACCGCCTCTCCGCCTACTTCACCAACAAGCAAGTCAGCAGCGCCACCCGCGCCACCAATCCAGTCTACAGCCGATTCGCCGAGGGCAAGTATCTGCTCCTGGAGCTGGAGGCGTTTCTCTGAGACGCCGGGCCAGGGTGAGAGGAACCTTGGCCGACCAGCGATTGCGCGGGGGGCCCCGCCCAGACTTCCCCAGCACGCATTCGCGGTGTATCCTCGCCTCCGCAATGAGGGTCGGCACGGATGTGTTCCGCTGTTGCCCATCAACGAGCCACAGGAACCGGAGCCCAAAGCATGAAAACGAGCAAGCGAACTCTGAGGCGGATCATGGGTGTGGTGGCGCTGACGGCAGCGTGTTCGGCCTGCAGCATCATCGTGGGAATCGACAAGGGTGAGCTCGAGGACGCTGGCGTCGCCGGGGCGGCTGGTTCTCCTGTGGCCGTTGCTGGGGATACCGGCAGCGGCGGAAGCGAGAGTTCCGGTGGAACTGGCCAGGGGGGAGAGTCCGGCGGCACAGCCGCGGGCGGACAAGAGGCTGGCGGCGCGGGCGGTGAGACTGGCGGATCCGGTCCGGGCGGTGCCGGTGGGCAAGCACAGACCGGCGCGGGAGGTGTCGTCGAGCAAGGTGGCGAGGGCGGCGTCGTGAGCCAGGCCGGTGCCGGTGGTCAGACCCTGGCCGGAACCGGCGGCGTCGTCATCCAGGCTGGAGCCGGAGGTCAGTCGGTGGCTGGAGCTGGCGGTATCGTCAGTCAGGCGGGTGCCGGAGGTCAGGCCGTGGCCGGAGCCGGCGGAGCCGTGAGCCAGGCCGGAGCCGGTGGTCAGGTGGTTGCCGGAGCCGGCGGCGTCGTGAGCCAGGGCGGAGCCGGTGGTCAGGCAGTTGCGGGCGCTGCCGGCCAGGCGAATGCCGGAGCGGGCGGCGTCATCAGTCAGGCCGGAGCCGGAGGCGCGGCTGGTGCCTCTGCGGGCGGTGCAGCGGGGCAGGCGGGCGGAGGTGCGGGCGGCGCCTGAGTCGCTTCACGCGCGCGTCGTCGCTCCCACCCTTGCTCGGAGTTCGGGCCGGCCGGGATGAAAAAGATGGAGCAAGGTCGCTGAGTTGAGTGCTGCGGAGGGGAGGCGAAGAGGAGGC
>CAZSVU010000294.1:0-10846 GCA_964610275.1 uncultured Polyangiaceae bacterium
TCGTCCCCCCCCCCCCCCCCCGGCAGCGCCTCCTGGAGTTGCTACGAGTTGCCTGTGGAGACGCGTCAACTCCGGCTGCGCACTGAAGCCCTCTGTACCGCGTCCGGGGTTGCCGCAGAGTCCGTGGACGGAACGGACTTGTGGCTAATGCTCAGCACGAGTGGGGCCCCACCCCAAAAGGACCACTCGACTCGAGGCGGTCGAAGACAGTGATCGAAATTCGTGCTCTCTGATTCAGCGCCGTGGCTTCGTGCGGCGCCTCCGCAGAAGCAGCGGTGCGCCGAGCGCAACCAGTAGCCCCAGTCCGGCCAGCCCAGCTCGGTTCGGAGTCCCGACCACGGAGCAGTTGCAGCCGCTGTCTTCGTCCGCGCCGGAATCTCCGTCCGACGCGATCGGCTGGGTGATGTCACCGCTGGTGGGCGTGCCGGTGCAGATTCCGGCCTCACAGGTCTGTCCGCCCTGACACGCAGCGTTGCACCCGCCACAGTGCAGGATGCTGGTGCTCACGTCCACGCACGACTGTCCGCACTGGGTCAGATTGGCGTCACATTCTGCGGCACAGGCTCCAGTCGAGCAGAACTGTTCGTCGGAGCAGGCGTGGTTGCAGCTGCCGCAGTTGCTCGCATCCGAGGTCAGGTCGACACACACCCCGTCACACAGGGAGAGGGGCTCGGTGCAGCTCTCCGTGGGCTCCCCCGTACCGGCTTCGGGCACCTGGGCGGTGTCGGGAATCGGAGCGCCCTGCGACGACCCGTACTCGAAAGCGCCGATGTCCGTGACCCCACCGGGATCGGGAACCGTACGGTTGAGGAAGTCCAGATTGTGCCCGGGAACCGTGAGCCCTTGATCGATGGCCGCGCTCCCCGCCAGCAGGTCGAACGCATCCGCCGTCGTCCCAGCAATGTTCACCACTCCCGGGTCGCTTTCCACGATCAGGTTGTTGCTCGCCGAGATGGCGTCGTCCAGTCCGCCCATGAACGAGTTCGCACCGTCGAAGATGACCAGATTGTTGTTGAAGAAGACCGTATTGGGGGTGAGATCCGCCTGATAGATCATGGCGATGGACGGCATGTACGCATCCGCATGATGGACGAACGTGTTGTTCTCCCAACGGATATTGGAGAGCGTGGTCTCGTTGACCTGCAGCAGCATGGCCCAGGCGCTGTCCACCGACACGTTGTAGTAGAACTCGGAGTCGGAGAAGGTGCCGGTACCCGAAACCTCGAAGAACCCGCAGGTGTTGTAGGCATAGTTGTGATGGATTCTGAGGCCAGTGACCGTCCCGCCGTCGCTCACCGCCACCTCGGTCGCGCCGCCATCGTAGCCGCCGTCTCCCACCCACGCGGCCTCGGCCTTGCAGTTGATGAACTGATTGTAGGCCAATTCGTTGTTGGAGCCGCTGACGAAGATGCCTTCGGCACCGCCTACGGAGTTCACATAGACGTCGGGGTCAGTGGAATCGACTGCCATCCGATCCAGGTCGTAGACCACGTTGCCCTGAACCAAGCTGTTATCACCAAACAGCATGATCCCAATGTCGCAATCGGTGATCTCGTTGTTCAGTAGTTGGCTGTTGCCCCCCATCATCACGCACACCCCCATGCCCCCCATGCTCCCGTCCCCCATGGATCCCTCCAGGTGCAGGCCGTCGATGGTGATGCCACCCTGGAAGCTGTTGACCACGGTGTCGGTGGTCACGAAGGCCGGTAGCGGATCGCTGGCGGTCCCATAGTTGGTGAACGTGGACCCGGCGCTCGTCTGCACCGGCTCGTTGAAGCGGCTGCCGCGCTTGTAGTACACCGTGCCACAGCCCGAGATCGGGGCCTGAGACTGCACGGCCGTGGCCTCGGTCTGGCCGTTGTTGCTGTCGTTGCCTGCCACACTGTCCACGTAGCAGTCGGCCAGCGCAGGGGAGCTCACCCCAACCCACGCCAGCACCCATGCGCTGCCGAGCGCAATCCGAAGAGATGCCATCGCTTCCTCCTGGAGCTCCCCGCACACACACGGAGCCCCCACGCCAATTTGCACTAGTGAGTAGCACTGCCTCCAGTGCGGGACCAGGCATCCGGACACGTTCGGTGCGCACACTGGCAGCGGTCCCACTTGCACTTCGCTGCGATTCAATCTTTCTAGGCGTGCTTCCTCGCTCCGGGCAGTTGCACTGTAAAGTCGTGTCGTTCCTGTCACCGGGTCAGGGCTGGGCATCGCCACGAATTCCTGCAACCGACAGCCGTTCTGGTAGAGTCGATCCTCGTTGGCGTGCCTGAAACCGTTTCGCAGGCGGGGGCTTTCAGCTGTCGCACTCGCGACTGCGACCTGCTGGAGCTGCAAGGGAACACACCACCCTGGCCGCGATGCCGCAGATGCGCAGGCCGCGGAGGTCGGACCAGGGCACCCGGCAGCCACGCAGGCCAGGGTCCAGTCGTTTGCCGGCGAGTGTCCCAAGTTCTCCCCGGCTCAGAAGCTCGGCAAGGTGCACGAGAAGGATCTGACCGAGGCTTCTGGCTTGGCAGTGAGTCGACGCGATGTGCGGGTGTTGTGGTCGCACAACGATGCTGGCGGAAAGCCCAAGCTGTTTGCGCTCGACCGTTCTGGCCGGGAGCTCGGCAGCTATGCGATCAAGGGCGCCGACCTCGTTGACTGGGAAGACCTCTGCTTGGGGCCGAGTCCAGAGTCGGGGGAGTGGTATTTGTACGTCGGCGATGTCGGGGCCAACGAACAGAAGCGGGACCAGATCGTCGTCTACCGATTGCAGGAGCCGAAAGTCGAGCTCGACCAGAAGCCCAAGAAGCGCAAGATCAAGCGAGTGGTGCCGTATCGGTATCGCTACCCGGATGGCATCTCTCGCGACGTGGAAACGCTGATGGTCGATCCGCAGACAGGTCACCTCTACCTGGCCACCAAGACGTCGGGGATCCAGGCGGAGGTCTATCTGGCCCGCGTGCCTGCGGATGAGAACCAAGTCATCCCACTCGAGCGAGTGGCCTCGCTGCGGCTGGTTGTCGACAACACGACGGCACCGGCGCTGATCACGGGCGGCGACATTGCAGCCGACGGAAGTGCCATCCTGGTCCGGACGATTTCCGACGCCTACCTTTGGCCACGCCATTCAGGGGAGAGCATCGCCGCGGCGCTCGGGCGCGAGCCCTGTCGCGTCCGGCTGGAGAACGAGCCTCAGGGCGAGGCCATCGCGTTCTCGCCGACTGGGGATGGCTTCTTCACCCTCAGTGAGGGGGCGCATCCCGACATCCACTTCTACGCGCGCCAGCCGTGAATCCCGCGGCTTGATCCCGGAACCCAACGACGTCCCGCGATCCGCTACGGTTTGCGCGCCTTCGCTTGAGCGCAGCCGCGCTGGCTGCCGGCGTCGCAGGCCCGCTGATACAGGGCGAGCGCGCGCTTCTCGTCGTGGGCCACGCCAGTGCCGTGCACGTGCGCGTCAGCCAGCTTCAAGCAGGCCCGGTCGTTGCCGCTGGTGCAGCCGCGCTGGTAGAACTCGGCTGCGCGCCGGAGGTCCTTGGGCACCCCCACTCCGCGAGCGTACAGGTCGCCCAGGTCCCGGCAGCCCCCTCCGCTTCCGCCGGCGCAGCCCCGTTCGTAGAGCTCCACCGCACGCTTGAGGTTTCTGGCCACACCCTTCCCACGAACGTACAGGTCGCCGAGATCGGAGCAGCCACCCGCGTGGCCTCCCTCACAGGCGCGACGATACAGCTCCGCGGCGCGCGGCGCGCTCTTGGCCACGCCCCGGCCGCGCTGGACCATCTCACCCAGATCCCCACACCCACCGGCATTGCCCCCATCGCACGCGCGCTGGTAGAGCTCGACGGCCTGCTTGGGATCTCGGGGCACGCCCTCGCCACGCGCGTACAGGTCACCCAGGTCGGCGCACCCTCCGGCGCTGCCCCCTTCGCAAGCGCGCTGGTACAGAGCCAGAGCGCGATGCAGATCCCGCTCGACGCCTTCACCACGCTCGTACATCCCGCCCCAGTCGGCGCACCCTCCGGCGCTGCCGCTCTCGCAGGCGCGCTGGTACAGAGCCAAGGCTCGCACCACGTCCTTGGGGGTTCCCTCGCCGCGTCGACACAGGTCGCCGAGATCCGCGCAACCGCCCGCGTTGCCGTCCTGGCAGGCGCGCTGATACAGGGCGAAGGCGCGTTCGACGTTCTTCGCGACGCCGATACCGTCCTCATACAGCGCCCCCAGGTCCCCACATCCCCCCGCACTCCCACCGTCGCAGGCGCGTCGATAGAACGTGACGGCACGCGCTGGATCCTTGGTCACGCCTTCGCCGCGTAGATACAGGGTGCCCAGGCCATGGCAACCACCCGCGCCGCCGTTTTCACAGGCGCGCTGGTAGAGCACGATGGCACGCCGTGAATCTTTGGCCACCTCTTCGCCACGGGCGTAGAGATCACCCAGATCCCCGCATGCGTCGGCGCTGCCGGCGTCACAGGCGCGCTGGTAGAGCTCGACCGCCTGCGCCAGATCCTTCGAGACGCCCTCGCCCTTCGCATACAAGTCGGCCAGATCCTCGCACCCACGCGAGCTGCCGCCGTCACACGCGCGCTGGTAGAGCTGATGGGCACGCTCGAGGTCCTGGGAGACGCCGTCGCCTCTTCGGTACAAATCTCCGAGATCCTCGCAACCGCCGGCGCTGCCGGCCTCACAGGCACGTTGGTACAAGGCAAACGCGCGCGCCAGGTTCTTGGCCACGGCCTTGCCATCCTCGAACAGTCCTCCTAGGTCGCCGCACGCCCCGGCATCGCCACGATCACAGGCGCGCTGGTAGAGCTTGAACGCCTGTTTGAGATCTTGGTGAACGCCCTCACCCTTTTCGTAGAGCGTGCCGAGATCGGCACAGCCACCCGCGCTACCGCCCTCGCAGGCGCGCTGGTAGAGGACGATGGCCTGCCGCAGGTTCTTGGGAGCCCCCTCCCCTTTCGCGTACGTGTCGGCCAGATCCTCGCATGCCCCAGCACTGCCGGCGTCACAGGCTCGCTCGAAGAGTGCCAACGCTTGCGTTGCGTTCCTGGCCACTCCCTCTCCGCGCAAGAGCAGGTGAGCCAGGTCCGCACAACCGCCCGCGTTGCCTCCGTCACAGGCACGTTGGTAGAACTCCGCTGCACGCGCCGCGTTTTTGGGCGTGCCCTCTCCGCGTGCATGCATGCTCCCCAGGCCCGCACAGGCCCGGGAATTGCCTTGGTCACAGGTGCGTCGGTATAGCGCCAGAGCGAACCCCGGATCCTTGGTGACGCCATCACCGCGAACGTACAGCGCCGCGAGGTTGGTACAGCCGCGCGCGCTGCCACTGTCGCAAGCGCTCTGGTACAGCTTGGCCGCCAGGCGAGCGTCCTTGGCCACACCTCGACCGTCTTCGTAGAGCTCTCCCAGCCCTGCGCATCCTCGACCGTTGCCGTCGTCGCAACTGCGCTGCAAGAGCTCCAGCGCACGGCGCTGGTCCCGCTCGACTCCATCCCCTCGTGCGTACATGTGCCCGAGCCCGGCGCAGCCAGAACTGCTGCCCCCGTCGCAAGCGCGCTGATAGAGCTTCACTGCTTGCCGGACGTCCTTCGGGACTCCGTCGCCGTCCTCGTACATCTCGGCGAGCTTGGCGCAACTTTCGACCTTGCCACTGTCGCAGGCGAGCTGGTGCCGGACGCCCCGCCGCTCCCCGCCTTTCGCGCAGGACGTGAGGCATTCGACCAGGAGCACGAAGGCAGCACCCCGCACGCACGTGCCCAGGACGCGCGTCAGGTCGATCGGCGCTCTGGAGCGGGACGGCTCTCGGGCCGCACCGCGAAACTCCGGGCGAAATCGTGAAAGTGAAAACATCTAGTGGTGGCGAAAATGGTATCTGCCGCCGAACAGGCCGGAAACAGGACGCCACACCGGGTGACTCACCGAGTCTAGTAACCAGCCTAGCGATTACCAGGCGATTCTGTGGAGGAACGGTCGTTCGAGCGCACGACTCCGGGCCGAAGCTCCGCGGATCCTCAGCGACCTCGAGTTTCGAGTCCCCTGCGTCGTCGCCGCCACACGAGCGGGACAGCGGCCACGAGGAGCAGCCCGAGCCGCGCGAGACGGCCGGGCCCCTGCGCACCCACCACGCTGCAGGCGCATCCACCTTCTTCCTCGGTGGGCTCGGACTCCGGGTTGGTGGTGGTGAGCGGCTGAATCGGCTGGGTCACCGCGGCGCCGTTGGTGGATCCCGTGCAGATCCCGGCAGTACAAACCTGGCCAGCGCCGCACGGCCGGTCACAGCCGCCGCAGTGAAGCACGCTGGAGTTGATGTCCACGCAGGACTGTCCACATTGGACGGTTCCCGGGGCACATGCCGCCGCACACCCGCCACCAGAGCAGAATTGCCCGGTGGGGCAGATGGTCCCGCAGACGCCACAATTGGTCGGATCTGAGGCCAGATCGACACACAACCCAGCGCAGAGGAAGAGCGGTGAGGTGCACGTCGCGCCGGGGTCAGAGCCGCCACTGCCCGTGAGCGCGCCACCCACTCCGGTGAGCGCGCCACCCACTCCGGTGAGCGCGCCACCCACTCCGGTGTCCAGCGTGCCGCCCACTCCGGTATCGGGTGTACCGCCGACGCCACTGTCCGCGCCGCCCACTCCGGTATCGGGCGTGCCGCCCACTCCGGTATCGGGCGTACCGCCGACGCCACTGTCCGCGCCGCCCACTCCGGCGTCTGCTCCGCCGATCCCGGTGTCCGCGCCACCGACTCCACTGTCTGCACCACCCGAGCCCGTCGTTCCTCCGATTCCGAGATCCGGCTGCTCCTCCCCCTGGGTCGACCCGTACTCGAACGCGCCTATGTCGGTCGCACCGCTCGGGTCGGGCACGACACGGTTGAGGAAGTCGAGCGTATGTCCGGCAACGGTGAGGCCCTGATCAATCGCCGCGCTCCCGGCAACCAGGTCGAAGTCCGCTGGGTTGATGCCCGCGATGTTCACCACGCCCGGGACCGACTCGACGATCAGGTTGTTACTCGCGGAAATGTTGGAATCCACACCTCCCATGTAGGTGGGAGCGCCGTCGAAAATGACCAGATTGTTGTCGAAAAAGACCGTGTTGGGGGTGACCTCCGCTTGATAGATCATGGTGATGGACGGCGAGTACGCGTCCGCATGGTGCACGAAGGTGTTGTTCTCCCAGCGGATGTTGGAGAGCGTGGTCTCGTTCACCTGCAGTAGCATCGCCCACGAGCTGTCCACCGACACGTTGTAGTAGAACTCCGAATCGGCGAAGGTCCCGAAGCCCGATACCTCGAAGAACCCACAGGTGTTGTAGGCGAAGTTGTGGTGGACGCGGAGGTTCGAGACCACCTCGCCCTCGCTCGCGACGACCTCGGTCGCGCCACCGTCGTATCCGCCATCGCCCTGCCAGGCGGCCTCGGCCTTGCAGTTGATGAACTGGTTGTAGGCCACCTCGTTGTTGGATCCGCTGATGAAGATGCCCTCGGCACCGCCGACGGCGTTGGCGTAGACCCCGGTGTCCTCGGAATCGACCGCCATGCGGTCCAGGTCGTAAACCAGGTTGCCTCGAACCACGCTGTTGTCGGCAAAGAGCATGATACCGATGTCGCAATCGGTAACCTCGCTGTTGAGGAGCTGGTTGTTCTCGCCCATGAGCCACACGCAGACGCCCATACCACCCATGGTCCCATCCCCCATGGCGCCTTCGAGGTGCAGGCCATCGATGGTCAGCCCGCCCGAGTAGCTGCTCACCGCCGCGTCGGTGGTGATGAATGCTGGCAACGGCTGGCTCGCGTCGCCGTAGTTGGTAAACGTCGACCCCGCGCTGGTATTGACGGGCTCATTGAACACGCTGCCGCGCTTGTAGAAGACCGTGCCGCATCCCGAAAGGGGGGCCTGCGACTGCACGGCCGTCGCTTCAGTCGAACCGTCGTTGCCATCGTTGCCCGCCACGCTGTCCACGTAGCAGTCGGCCAGTGCCGCCGAGCTCGCACAAACGATCGCCAACACCACTGCGCTGCTCAGCGCGATTCGCGAGAACGCCATCACGACCTCCTGGAGCCCAGATCCACGCCTAGTCGGGCTCCGCTTCCTGAGTCTGTGCACTAGCACTCCTCGCCTGCGGGAGCCATGCGACGCGCCCGCGACTCCCGCGCGGACGTCTTGCTTCTCATTCCCCACTTCTGCGAGGTCGATACCGCGTTCGTTGCGACTCGATCTTTTCAAGTGTGCTAGTCGGCACGAGCAGTTGCACTGGAAAGTACCGTTGCACATGTGAACGCAGCCTGTGTGCCGCCCCGGGCACACCGTGATCGGGAAACGTTTCCGCATTCGGCGGGTCGGACGCAGGAGCTGTCGCACGTGCTGCAGGGTCCGCCCTGCCACGACCTGGGCTGACGCACAGCAGCCGCCTCCACCCACCCGCCCCGAGCGGGAGCTCTCGAACGAGGCCACGCGCAGGAGGGGGAAATCCCCGGTATGCGGCCGCGATTTGCAGGAAATGTGCCCCAGGCTATACTCCGCCGAGAAGCTCGGCTGCATCTCGGTGGGCATCTGTTGCATGCGCTAGATGGCGGAGCGGACGACCTACTTCGCTGTGCCCGCATACTCGCGCAGGAAGTAGCGCAACGCCACGGGCACTACCGCGTCGTGCGCCCTCTGGCCCGCTCCGGTGTCGACGACGAAGGCGCGGGCGATGCCCTCCGGATCTGCAGCGCACCGGTACGGCTGATCGCGCAACGGTACTCCGAATGCGTCCGGTGAGCACTGCTCGGTCGGCTTCAGCCCGAGAGGCGCATACACCTTCCCGAAGTCAAAAGTCGTCATGTACTCCGTCGGCTGGCGCGGGCGGAATCCGGCGGTCTCCACGCTGTGCACGATCAGGGTGGGAATGCGCTCGCGGATCAGGGTGCGCACTTCGTGGCCGAGCCCACCTCCCACACAGGTGTCGAAGAAGCCCACGGCCGCCGGTCGGATCCGGTGGGCGCGGTTCATCCCATCGCCGCCGCAGCCGGCCGCACCGGAGTGCCCGAACACCAGCGTGCGCGAGACGGCGATGTCCTCAGCGGCCAGCAACCGGGCAACCTCCGCCGAAAAGCGCTCGAGGTCGAAGTCCGGCCAGTTCACCCCCTGAAACCGAAACACCGGCACGACGAGAACGACCGGCTCCACCTCTCCGCTTTCGACCAACTCGAGCGTGCGCTCGGTGACAGTCTTGGGGAACACATACTCGCGCGGTGCCTGACCGCGGCGAGGCTGTCCGTGAAAGGCGATCACCACAGGATACTGCCCGCCCGCTACGACCCCCCGGGTGAGCACGATGCGGTGCTGGTCCTCGAGCTCACGCATTGCGTACGCCCGGGCCGAGCCGCCTGGCGGGCGCCACGCAAACCGCAGCGTGCGCGGCTCGGGCAGCGGCGTTGCGCTGGGAGCAGATGCGCTCGCGCTCGTCGCGGCCATGGCTGAAGGCGTTCCCACGGGTGGGGCGCTCGCGGTCGTGGATGCCCGACTCGGTTCAGCTGGAGCCGGTACGACGTTGGGCTCGGGACGAGCAGCGTCGGGCTCGGGACGACCACACGCCGCGTGCGCGAGTGCAGCCACCGCGACGATCCAGAATCCGGTTCGCACACGCGACGCGTACCGCGCCCAGCGGCCGGTGCCAACCTCCGCTGCCGGGTCCGCCTCGCAGCCGTCAGAGTCGGTCTCCACCTGCACCCGTCACAGCGCTACCACGCGACCCAGGAAGTGCGGTGTCCCCGAAGCGCGGTGGCGAATGGCGAACAGAAACGGGTAACAGACGGGAGACCGGAGTGGTACGGTCGCTGGATGATACGAAGTGGTCTCTGGGTAGCGATTTCCATGTTGGCGCTCGCGGCTTGCGGCGGGCAGAAGCCGCCGGCTGCCGGGTCCGCCACCGGGTCCGCGAACGAGGACAGCGAACCCGGTGACGACAGCGGCGACGAAGCGCTCCTCGGCAAATGGAAGAAACTCGCCCAGGGCGCAGGCGCCGATCCGTTTCCCGAGGACGTGGTGGGATTCACCTTGGGGATGGATGAGGCCCAGGTACGCCAGACCTGTGCCAAAGCCAAGGGACAGATGCTGGATGCACGACCGCTTCGCTGCAGCCTCGATGCAGTATTGAAGAAGGTCTTCAAGGACACGGTGCTCGGGTCGAATCCACCGCGGAAGGGTTGGCTCGATTGCGGCGTTTCCGTCGAGCTCGATGCGGTCGGCCACGTTTGCGGCATCTCCGTCGGTCTGAGCGGCAGCGACGTCGGTTCCGTAGCCCCACCGTCTGCCCTGATCGAGCAACTCGGTCCACCCCTGAAGGTATTCGACGACCGGAAAGCCCGCACCGCGCGCTGGCACTGGGAGGGGGAGCAACACCTGGCGTACGCGGGCTGGTCCCACCACGTGCCCTCCTACGACGGCCCGGGCGGCCAGCGAAAATGGGTGAGCTACTGCAAGCACACCACCTCGGGCTGCCACATGTTCTGCTCGTTCTTGCGGTAGCAGCGCTGTCTCTGGGATCACTTCCTCTGCAGATAGCCCCAGAACCAGAGTCCGAGGGTGAGCAGGATGGACACCAGGATGCTCGTCCCCAGTGGAACGTAGATCCTGACGTTGTCGCTGCCGAAGCGCAGATCTCCTGGCAGTCCGCGGAAGCCGAACCGTCCTGCCAACCAGAGGAGGGCTCCGAGTGCGGCCACCCCCAGCCCAACCGCCAGCATGGTCTTGCCCAAGCTCTCCATGGTCGGTGGAAGATCGGGACGCCCGGGTGCGCTGTCAAGTTGCCGAGGGGCAGGCTCATCCTTGATCCATGTTCCGCCGGCCGCCAGCGGCCGTCGAAACATGGGTGGGTT
>CAZSVU010000295.1:0-10820 GCA_964610275.1 uncultured Polyangiaceae bacterium
CCCCCCCCACGCTGTCACTCGCCCCCCCAGCCCCAGCTTCGACGGTTCCGGCGAAACCGGCGTCTCCGTCTCCCCCACCGGACTCGCTGCCGCAGCCGAGCAGCAGACCAGAAACCACGCACGCCCAAGAACCAACAGCGAATCTGTTCATGACCAACTCCCGTAGCGAACGGAACGCCCCCGCGGTCGCCCGTCCACGCGGGAGTAGAATGCGCGAACCCGGCACGTGGGCGCAAGCCAGATCACGGAAGATCTTCTGTGCCGGGAGCAGAACCAGCGCTGTTCCCGATCGCTCACCAGTGATTCGGTACGACCGCTTCAGGCGGAACGCACGACGCTGGCGGCAGCTGTGACGATTGTTGCGCTGGCCAGCCGACGTTCGACTCCGGCGCTCAGCGGGTCAGAGCGTGAAGGAAACCTTCACTGGCTGCTCACCAGGGTCCGGGTAGGTCGCCTCCCGCAACACTTTGGCGATGCAGTCGATGGCCATTTCGCCAGCCTCGTCCGGTGGCGTTGCGCTGGCCGCGATCGCCTTGCCGATGTGCTGAGGTTCGGCGGCAGCGTCTGCAACCGCTCCGGCGCCCTCTGCCGCAGCCGCGACCTCGCGCTTCACGTAGGCGGTGGCGGCAAACTGCCCCGGCAAGCCGAACTTGCACTCCTCGAGCGGCTCGGCCAGGGCTTCCACCACTCGTGCCACCTTGTCCTCCGTCCAGGACAGCGGGGGTTGAATGTCCGGAGCATGCTCAAACGACATTTCGAACGTGGCGACGCCCACCTCCCCGCCCACCGGCAGCGGCCACTTGTAGCCCATCAGCACGTCGAGCAGGCATTGCTCCGTGACGCGGTCGCCCAGGTCCGATCGTTCCAGGTGTGCATGCAGGAACTTCCCCTTCGAGTCGACCTTGACCCAGAAACGCACGGCACCTCCCATGAAGGGGACACGCTGAACTCCGGCGCTGAAGCACTTGAAGATCTTGTCCTCGGCTTTGCGAAACGTCCTCGCCACGCCCTCGGGAGGCAAGCCTCCGATCTCGGCGGTTACCGTGGGGACTTCCGCGACGGGGCGCTCATCCGAAGCGGGCTCCTCCGGCTCCGCGGCGGGGGCAACAGCCGGACTGGACGGTCTGCGCTCAGCACCCCCACAGCCCACCAGGAGAAGGGTCAGAGCGCCTGCGGCAAACCTGCACAGTCTCACATCGATCAAGGTGCCAGCGCTGCATCGCAGTGTCCAGCACTTCGAACCCGGGGGCCATCACCCCCAAGCGGGCGTGGTTCGATTCGCCAACTCGTCCCGTCGGCGTCGCCTCGGCGTGCAGCACCGTCAACCGAAAGCATCAGCCTCGGCGACGTTCTCACCAGCGGTTGCGCGGCATCACAGCGTCGCTCGGCGAGCGCTCGCCGGTCACTCCGCGTCGCACCCCTCACGCCGGGTCTCCAGCTCCTCCCAGCGTTCGGTCAGCCGCTGGAGATCCGTGCGGGCTTGGTCCGCCGCCGCCAGGAGCCCCGGGACGCTGGTGCCGCGCGTGGCGTACAACTTGGGATCGGTCAACTCCGCTTCGATCTCGGCCACGCGCGTCTCCGCCGCAGTGATCTCGTCCAGAATGCCATCCAGCTCACGTTGCTCGGCATAGGTGAGTCCCCGACGCGGACCGCTCGGGCGCTTGACGCGCGGCGACGCGGGACTGCGTCGTGCTTCCATATTGCGTGCCAGCGCCTCCGCGCGCAACCGCTGGTACGTCGAGTAGTTGCCGGGATGGTGCACCACACGGCCGTCCCCCTCGAAGACCAGTAGTCCCGTGGCCACTCGATCCAAGAAGTAGCGATCATGCGTGACCACGAGGCTGGTCCCACCGAACTGCCGCAACATCGCCTCCAGCGCGCTCAGGGTCACGACATCCAAATCGTTGGTCGGTTCGTCGAGGAGCAGCACATTGGCGCGTCCCAGAAGCAATTTGGCCAGGGCCACACGCGCGCGTTCACCGCCGGACAGCGAACCCACGGTCTGCCGCTGCTGGTCCCCGAAGAACAGGAAGTTCTCCAGGTAGGAGAAGACGCTCAGTGGCCGGCCATTCCAGTGCACCACCTCATTGCCGTCCGCCACGTTCTGCTGGATGGAGGTCGCGTCATCGAGTCCGATTCGAGTTTGCTCGAAGTACGCGATACTGGTGTTCTTGCCGCGTACGATGCGGCCCGCGGCCGGTTCGAGTTGCCCGCACAAGCAACGCAGCAGTGTCGTCTTGCCAATGGCGTTGCGGCCGATGATGCCGATGCGTTCGCCCTGGGTGAGCTGAAGTGTGAGGGATCGTACCAGACGCCGTCCCCCGACTTCGACCTCCAAGTCGGAAAGCTCCAGAATCGTGTTCCCGCTGCGGGTGGCCTCCATGGCCAAGCTCACGCTCCGCTCCCGTGGACCCGCGGTCACAGAACGGGCGGCGTCAATGCGCTGCAGACGGGCCTTCTGTTTCCCGGTCCTGGCTTTGGGTTGGCGGCGCATCCACTCGAGCTCGGTCCGGAGCAAATTGCGACGATTCGCATCGGTGCGTGCTTCGTGCTCTTGTCGCTCCGCCTTGGCGGCCAGGTAGTCCTCCCACCCGCCGTCGTAGTCATACAGGCGTCCACCATCGAGCTCCAACGTGCGTTGCACCACGCGGTCAAGGACGTATCGGTCGTGGGTGATGAGGAGCAGCGCCCCCGGATACTCCTCGATCAAGAACTGTTCCAGCCACTCTATGGTGTCGGCGTCGAGGTGGTTGGTGGGCTCGTCGAGAATGGCCAGCGCGGGCTTGCCAATCAGGATGCGGGCCAGCGCCACGCGTCGCTGCTCGCCACCACTGACCGTCCCCAAAGTCTGGTCGGGATCTCGAACCCCCAACTGACCAATCAGCGCGTCGGCACGATGGAGCAGATCCCATCCACCGAGCCGCTCCACCTCCGAGGCGGCGTCCGCCTGCGCCTCGGCCAGGTTCTCCAGGCCCCCCTGCCCCGCTTCGATGGCCTGCGTCAGCTCCTGGTATCGCTGCTGGGCAGCTGACCAGTTCTTCAGCCCAGCCACCACATACGACCGCGCCGTGGCCGTGGGGTCCAGGCATGGCTCCTGCGGGAGGTAGGCGACGTCCGCGCCGCGAGCTCGGGAGACGCTGCCGCGGTCTGCCTCTTCCTCGCCCGCCAGGATGCGCGCCAGAGTACTCTTGCCGGCACCGTTGGGTCCCACCAACCCAACCCGCTCGCGTGGTCGAACGGCGACTGACACGTCTTCGAGGATCGTCTGCGGGCCGAAGGATTTCTCCAGGCCATGTGCCGCCAACACCGCCACCGAGCCCCTTTAGCGTGGATTTCGCGCTCGCGCACCTATCAATACGCTCGCCAAAGTGACTCGTGAACGGTGGCGGTCAATGCTACCAATGCCGGATGTTTCGCAAACGGGTACGGTCGGCGTGGCGGAAGCTTGCCGCGAGCGCGATCTGGTGCTGGGCCCTCGGCTGCGGAGGCACCCCCACGACCGAGGTCGCCGCTCCCGAGAGCAATGCGGCGCCCTTCACCTCGGTGGTGATTGGGGACGACTCCGCAGAGACGGAGGGTGACAGCCGGCCGTTGCGGCACTCCTCCAACCGGACCGCTGCCGCGGTGGGGCCAATCCCGATCGATGCTGACGACGCGGTGTGGGGGGGCTCCGATGCGCCCATCACCATCGTGGCTCTGATGGACTACCAGTGCCCGTTCACGGCGCGCTCCTGGACGACCCTGCTGGAGCTCCAGCACAGGTACGGGCCGGACCTCCGCATCGTGTTCAAGCACAATCCGCTTCCCTTCCACTCGCGGGCTCGGCCGGCTGCGGTGGCTGCGCAGGTGGTGCTGGCACTCGCCGGCGATCAAGCGTTCGCCGAGTACTCCGCGCAGCTCTTCTCCAATCAGAAAGGTCTGGAAGACGAATCCCTGGAAGCCTGGGCTGGCGAGGTGGGGCTCAACCGACAGCGATTCCGTCGCGAGCTTTCCGACCCACGCTACTCCGAGCAGGTCGAACAGGACATCGATCTGGCGCGAACCATCGGCGCCACCGGCACGCCGGCGTTCCGGATCAACGGGATCACGCTGAGTGGCGCCCAGCCGCTGGAGAAGTTTTCGGCCCTCATCGACGAGGAACTGCCCAAGGCTCAACTGGCCATCGGCAACGAGGGCGACTCTTGGTCCGCGTACGTGGCACGAACTCTGGCCAATCACCAAGCGCCACCCAAGCTCGACACACCCAGCCAGGCGCCCAAGGCACCCGATCTCACCACCTGGAAGCTCCCGGTGGGTGGCTCACCGGTGCTCGGCCCGCGCGACGCCCTGATCACGATCGTGCTGTTCTCGGAGTTTCAGTGTCCCTTCTGCAAGCGAGTCGTTCCGACCCTGGAGCAGCTCACGCAGAAGTACCCCAACGACATCCGGATCGTGTTCAAACACAATCCGCTCCCCTTCCACCAGCGAGCCAAGCCAGCGGCCAACTTCAGCATCTATGCGTTCAAGAAGGGCGGGCACAAGAAGTTATTCGAGGTCATGCACCTTCTGTTCGAAAGCCAACCCAAGCTCGAGGATGCCGATCTCGAGGCCATCGCCCGACAAGCGGGTCTGAGCCCAACCGCGGCGCTGGCGGCCGTCAAGGCGGACCGATACGCGTCCGTCATCGACGCGGATCAACAGTTGGCCTCGGATTTCGAAGCCCGCGGAACACCCCAGATGTTCATCAACGGTCGGCGCATCAAGGGCTCTCAGCCTCTAGAGACTTTCGTGGACGCCGTGGAGGAGCGGCTCACCACAGCGCGAGCGCTCGTACGCAAGGGCGTGCCGCGGTCTCGGGTCTACGCCACCATCATGAAAGATGCGAAGGGGCCTCCTCCGCCGGAACAGAAGTCGGTCGGGCGCGCTCCCAAGGACGCGCCGGTGCTGGGACCCAAGCACGCCCGCTTGGTGGTCCATTGGTTCAGCGAACTAGAATGCCCATACTGCTCCCGGGTCTGCCCCACGGTGGAGCAGCTTCGGAAGCGATTCCCGCACCAGATCAAGTTTGTCTGGCGCCACCTGCCACTGCCATTTCACAAGCGGGCGGTGCCGGCTGCGGAAGCTGCTCTGGAGGCCAAGGCGCAGCAGGGCAATCGTGGCTTCTGGCAGATGGTCGAGCTCATCTATCAGAGCGGACAGAAGCTGGAAGACGCGGACCTGGAATCCTACGCGAGCAAGCTGGGGCTGAACCTGCGACAGTTCCGGACGGCGATGCAGGATGGGCGCCACCGGGCGCGAATCACGGCAGACTCGGACGTGGCCAAGGGCGCCGGCGTCACCGGCACCCCGGCGTTCGTCATCGGGGGCTACTTCCTGTCCGGGGCGCAGCCAATGCCGAAGTTCGAGAAGCTCATCCGCTACGCGCTCCAGCATCCCGCACCCAAGCCCTGACGAGCCCGACCGCTTGTCTCGGGCGGCCCCGAGGAGTATTTCTCGCGACGTAACGAGATCGGGGTGCGAGATGGCGGACAACGCAGGGCGTGGGCTCAAGCTGTTCAAGACCGAAGACTACTGGGCCATCTGGCTCGGGTTGGCCGTCATCCTGGTGGCGATGGGGTTCTTCTGGGCGGGGAGCACTCTCAAGCCGTACGCGGTCACACCGGGAACCTGGTCGGCATGGGGCGAGCTCGGAGCAGACCTGGGCGAGAACGGCCTCGGGTATGTGGCCATCTACCTCGGCTTTGGCGCAGTGTTCGCTCTCAGTATGCGTGCCATGGGCCGCAACGTGAAGGAGTTCTTGCTCGGGTACACCATCCTGTTCCTGGGGTCCCTGGCCATATTCTACTTGGCTGGATGGAAGGTAATGCGGCGAGCGGTGGAGCTCGGCGCACCGCTGCTCGCGCTGATCGTGGGGCTCATCATTGGCAATCTCCGCGCTGCACCCGACTGGTTCAAGACCGCGCTTCGAACCGAGTACTACATCAAGACCGGTATCGTGTTGCTGGGCGCGACGCTACCGATGACGCTGATTGCCGAGGCCGGCCCCATCGCCTTCGTGCAGGCGACCATCGTGTCGGTGGTGACTTGGCTGACCATCTACCTGGCGGCCACCCGGCTCTTCAAGCTGGACCCGAGGTTCGGAGCCGTGCTCGGAACCGGGGGAGCCGTGTGCGGAGTGTCCGGATCCATCGCCGTCGGCGGTGCGGTCAAGGCGGAGAAGGACCACATCGCCATCGGCATCGCCGTGGTGAGCGTGTGGGCCATCGTGATGGTGTTCATGCTGTCGCTGGCCACCAAAGCCATGATTCCCGCAGGGGGCGCGACGCCAGTGGGCTTCTTCCAGATCTCTCCCGGGGAAGCCGGGGCCTGGGTCGGGACGAGCGAATACGCGGACGCCGCTGGGTTCGCGGTGGTGGCCGAGCTCGCCAGCCAGCACGGCGACGGTCCGATTCACACCTTCACCCTGATGAAGGTCATCGGCCGGGACATCTGGATCGGAATCTGGGCCTTCGCGCTCTCAGTCGTGTCGGTGATGTACTGGGACAAGCGCTCCGGCGAACAGTCGGGACCCAAGGGGCGAGTCGGCATGTCGGTGATCTGGGAGCGCTTTCCCAAGTTCGTCCTGGGCTTCTTCGCCGCCTCGCTGCTGATGAGCGTGATTGCTGCACTGGCACCGTCAGACCACGTGGGGGCGGCGCCAGTGGACGGGACCTTCAAGTCCAAGGCGCAGAAGCACGCCTATCACGCGGATTTCTCGACGTATCAGGTTCCCGAAGAACTGCGGACGCGGTTCTCCGTCGCAGGAGACGGCAAGCGCATCTCGTTTCGCGGCAAGATGGCCCTGGACGATCTGAAGCGCCTGTCGGAGGGCGCCGACGATCAGCAAGTCTGGGCACTCAAGAACCTGCACTACCATTCGAGCTGGTTCGAGAGCGAGCTCCAGGCCCGGGCCATCAGCCCAATCAAGAGCCTGCGGTCCTGGGCCTTCGTGTTGTGTTTTCTCTGCATCGGCCTGTCCACTCGTTTCAGAGACCTGGCCACGTTCGGATTGAAGCCATTCTGGGCGTTCACCATCGGGGTGCTGGTGAACGTACCCCTCGGCTATCTGCTCACCACGCAGGTCTTCGTGAAGTTCTGGGAGGCCATCCGGTGAGCGCGTCAGAGCGGAAGGCGGAAGCCGTCTGCGCCAACTGCGCGGAGTTCTTGGACGACCCGAAGCAGCTCGAATCGGAGCTGCCGGGTATCACCATCCTGAGCTCGGCGTACGGCGATACCCGCGGAGATCAGGGGCTCTGCCGCCGCCATCAGCGGCTGGTCACACCCGGCCTGACCTGCGAAGCATTCCGCCCAGCTGCCGAGTAACTGACAGCTCCCCGCAGGCACGCACCAAACGCCCGCGGCCGCGGTGGGCTCGAGCGCACGACAGCATGCGCTCGGAGCCCTCGGTGCGGTTGGGCGATCAGAGGTATCCCTTGGCCTTCAGGATCTCGGCGTTGAGGATGCCGCCTCCGGCAGCACCGCGAACCGTGTTGTGGGAAAGACCAACGAAACGGATGTCAAAGACGTTGCACGGGCGCAGCCGTCCGACGCTCACGGCCATGCCCTTGTCGGCGTTCCGATCCCTTCGCGGCTGTGGCCGGTCGATCTCGTCGCGCACGATGATCGGGCGCTGCGGAGCAAAGGGCAGCCCGAGCTCCTGCGGCTCGGCGCGGAACGCCTCCCAGATGCGCCGGATCTCCTCCAGGCTCGGGGCCTTTCCCGCAAACTTCAAGCTGACGCAAGCGGTGTGGCCGTCCACGACGGGCACGCGATTGCAGTGAGCGGAAATGTTGATCGAGGTATCGGCAGCAATGGCGTTTCCACTCACGCTCCCGAAGATCTTCTGCGGCTCGAGCTCCGACTTCTCTTCCTCGCCCTTGATCAGCGGAAGGATGTTGTCGATGAGATCCATGGAGGCGTTGCCCGGATACCCGGCCCCGGAGACACCTTGCAGGGTGGTGACGATGGCCTGGGACACGGCCGCCCCGGCCTGCCGAAGCGCGTGGATGGGGGCCATGTAGCTCTGCACGCTGCAGTTGGGCTTGACCACGATGACGCCCTTCTTCGTGCCCAGACGGCGCTTCTGCGCCTCGAGAATGTCGAGATGCTGCGGGTTGATCTCCGGGATCAGGACGGGCACGTCCGCCGTGCCACGATGTGCGGAGTTGTTCGAGACCACCGGGATCTCGGCACCAGCGTACGCCTCTTCCACCGCCCGAGTGGCGGCCTTGTCCAGAGCCACCGCAGAGAACACAAACTGGCACTTGCCCTTGGCCTGGGCCACGTCCGATGCGTCCGTGACGACCAGGTCGCGCACCGCGGCGGGGATGTCCTCCTCCATCAGCCATCGGCCGGCCACTGCTTCGGCATACTTCTTCCCGGCTGACGACGGTGAAGCGGCCACCAGCGACACTCGGAACCAGGGGTGACCTGCGAGCAATCGGATGTAGTTCTGGCCCACCATGCCCGTGGCGCCGAGTACACCCACGTCTACCTTTTCCATCTCAATTCTCCATTCCGTACGAACACGGCCGCAAAAAAACCCCATTCCCTTCTGGGGAACGGGGCTCACTACGCTAACTACTCACTCGAACCGGTCAGAACCCGCGATTCCCCAGAGGCCAGGCCCCGGGCTTCTTCGTCCGCTTGGTGCCGAGCGCGGCTCCAACCCGCACGCCACCCACGACAGCCAGAGCTGCGTCTCGGGCCGGCACCGTGCCGAGGTCTTGCGGGGGCTTCCGAATCACGGGCGCACCTCTAGTATGAAACCTCCTGATCGACAAGCGGCTCGGGACACATTTCCGACCGAGCGCCGAACCACCCAGGAACTTCGCGGATTCCCCGGAGCGGGCACTGCGGTCTGGGGCCCGGGACACGGCGTCTCCGCGGGAGCGGCCCGCGGGGCGCCGGTGGGCGGAGCAGGAGAAGGCCGCCGTCTATTGAGCGCAGGTGGCCCCGTTGAGCTGCCCCGGCGTGGGCATCGCACACCACACGAAGCTGCCTCCACCGTCGGCGGAACGCGCGTAGGACTGATCCTGTGGCGCGACCGTGGTCCACTCGATCATGTCGATCTGCTGCCCGTCCGGATCGCTGAGGATCACCGCATTCCCATCACGATCCAAATCAAACGGAAGGTGATGCGTCCCCTGTTCCGGATCGCTGTCGGCGAACAACAGGATCACGCCTTGCGCCGGAACCACCAGATCCGCAGACAACTGGGCCCGATACGGCTCTGATGGATCATCGCCGATCCAGTAGTCGCCGAGCGACGCGGGACCGTCAGCGGCATTGTAGATCTCGAGCCAATCAGGGTAGCTGCCCCCCTCGTCCTGAATCGTGGCGTGGTTCGAGGGCATGACCTCGTTGACGAAGAACACCCCCTCGGTCGTGGCGGTCAGTGCGCCCCCCATGCCGGGAAACGTGGGGTCTCTGGCCGCCGAGCCTCCACTGCCCGTGTCGCCACCGGTGCTGGTCGAGCCGGCTTCGCCGCCTTCACTGTCACCGGAGTCGTCGCCGCAACCGGACAATACGACCGACGCAGCATAGAGGAGGCCTGCAGCGATAGCGGGACCAGGCAACCTTGTCATCCGTGTGCTCCTACTGAATGTCAGACGCCGCAGCACCCGTTCGGGGGATGGCGGCAGCAGAGTCCAAAGCCGTCAAGTTCGCCTGCGCATCGCGCCCGCCGGCCCTCTGGCCACAGAAACGAAGGACGAGCAGCAGTGCGCTGACGATCACGCGTGTCCCTACTCTTAGCACCACATGGGCCGAATGCGGCTGATATGTGCCGGAGACGAACGCCGCACGAATCTGGGAGCGTGCCGATCCTCTTCCCCAGTGTGGAAAATTCCCGAATCGAAACCGGTTGATCACAAAAAGCTAGACCGAGTGTCCGAGGGCCACGGCCGGCAGTACGCATGGGTGCAATGCGTGCATCCACCTAGGAAAGACGCTCGAATCGTGCCTTCATTCTCGATTCTGGAGTGACTATAGCGAAGGTGTCTCTCGCCGCGCGGGCTGGGGCTTATGCGGGGGCTGCAGTTCTCCGCCACCGCGGCAATTCGGGCGACTGCACGTCGCCATGGAGTTGAGGAATGAACAGGCGTGTTCGAGTCAAGGTGGGTCTGATTCTGAGCTCCCTCGCAGCGCCGGGCTGCGGCGAGGATCCTACGGAAGCGGAAGGCAACGTCACCAGGCCGCCGCCGGGGTGTCCGGTGGGGCAAACCGACTGCGGTGCGGGATGCGTGGACTTGAACACGAATGGCTTCCACTGCGGGAGCTGCGGCACCGCCTGTAGCACGGGCACCACGTGTGTCCTGGGCGCGTGCGCTTGCCAGGCGGGGCTCACCGACTGCCTCGGAGTGTGCGTGGATACGACTTCGGATCCCGCCCACTGCGGCGCCTGTGGGATGGACTGCGGCGGAAACGTCTGTGCTGCGGGCACCTGCGTCGCGACCTGTCCAGCCCAGCTCCAGCAGTGCGGGCAGAGCTGTGTCGACGTCTCCATCAACCCATTTCACTGCGGCGCGTGTAGCAGCCCGTGCGCTGCCGGGCAGACCTGCACCGCCGGGTCGTGCCAGTGCGCTGCCGGTCTGGCCTTGTGCGGCGCAAGCTGTGTGAACCCGTCGGTGGACGGGTCGAATTGCGGCCAGTGCGGCGTGGTGTGCTCGGCAACCGAGGCCTGCTCCGCTGGAGTGTGTGTGGAAGTCGGCGGGGGAACGGGCGGCGCCGGACCGGTGGGCAGCGGCGGGGCTCCCGCGAGCGGCGGGGCCGTCCCGGGCAGTGGCGGGGCCGTCCCGGGC
>CAZSVU010000296.1:0-10773 GCA_964610275.1 uncultured Polyangiaceae bacterium
CAACGACTCGTCACTGCTGTGGGATTCGGTCCGGGTGTTGGCGCGTCTGATGAGCAAGAGCTTCCTCACGACCGAGGCAAGCGGTGACTCGAATGCGGGCAGCGAGACCAGTCAGCACGACACCCATGTGCCCGGTCGCTCACGCATATTCAAGACTTGTTGTCGTCGGATTCCTGAACGATGCCTGGGGCGAACGAGGGAAGCAACCAGCACACGAGAAACCGATCCAACTTCGAGTGGACACGAGTGGACACGAGTGGACACGCGACACGAACATGCTCCTGCCGGTGTTGGAAGGGATCCATCACGACTACTGCGCGGCGGCGGGACGCAGCCGGATGAGCGAAGGAGCCAACACAGGTCTGCCGCGTCGCTTGTCGTGCCCGCTCGAGCATTCGGTCCACGTCGTTCAGGAACACGTTCGACCACGAAGGGCCGACAACTGACCCCTGGCGACGTTCCGCTGACAGCGGTGCAGCAGGAAGAGCTCCAGCGGCGAGTCGACCGGCTGGGCGCGACGGCGTGACCAGCCGATCGTAGAACGAAGTCGAGCGCCGCGTGCGCGGAAGCAGCCGAGGCTAGGTCCGCGCGAGGCAGCTCATGAAGCCGCTCAAGGGCTGGGCAACGAGTTGATCACCCCGCTGCCGACCAACACCGACAGGGGTGGGTCGATCCACTGCCGGGAGCGACTGGGAGACGTCCTCGACTACTACTACCGGGAAGCGGCGTGAGTTGCGGACGGTCTTGTCTGGGAACAGAATAGGGGGTTCAAGAGGGACACCTTCTAGGGTACCGATAGAAGAATTCTATGATGCTGTTGTAACCAGGGTCAGTAAACCTTGCGAAGACCTGTGCAGGATCGTGGCGCAACCTGGCACACGCGTGCCATGGGGCGGCGCCAGCGGACGCACTTCATCGCTGTTTTCCAGCCGGATTGGTGCGCGGGCTTCGATGGATCGGACTTTGCTTGTTGGTGACATCATGAGTTGCATGCCTCGATGGTCCTCGCTCCTCGTCGCAGCGTCACTGACGCTGGCAATTTCCGGTTGTGGCTCCGACGATAGCCGCAACCCGGCTGCCGACAACGCCGCAGGCAGTTCGTCGGATGCGGCCCAGGGCGCTGGCGGCGGCGATGCTGCGGGAGCTGGCGGAGACACCGACTCGGGCACCCCAAGCGCCGGAACCGCGGGAGCCGACGACACGACCGCGGGATCCGACGGCGGGGCAGGTGGGGCCAACGACGGCGCGGACGGCGGCAATGACGCTGCAGCCGGCGGCAACGACGCCGCCGGAGGCGTGGTAGGGGGTGGCACGGTGACTGTCGGAGACGATGTCGACACGTGGTACGCCGACGCTACGGTCTCGCATCGCAACCTGTTGCCGGTGCCTGGGGCCGCCCAGGTGCTGCAAGCGGAGCCGATTATCGAGCAGCTCGAGATCTACGACCCGGGCAGCCTGCTGCGTTGCGAAGTTCAAGACGACCCCGCTTATCGGGAAGTGGTGGACGCGATCGGCGGTGTCACCTGGGGCTACGCGGTGAGCATTCTCCAAGACGAGAGCCAGCCACGCTTCCAGGCCGGATTTCCGGACTACACCTACTGGGAAAACATGCCGCCGACGGGCGACGCTGGGGGAGCCGAACCCGTCGAGATCGAGGAGGCGGACATCATCGGCCTCTCGGGGACCTCCGCGCTCTACTACGCGCCCGAGCATGGGCTGCTGATGGTCGATCTGAGTGGGCCCGAGCCAGTCTTCGATTGCGCGACCAAGTTGCCGGGTCGGGTGAACAAGTTCTTCTACTACCAAGGCCACTTGGTGGCGATGACGGAGCAGATCTCAGGCACCGCGCGCCATTCCTACCTGCTTCACTTCGACGTCACCGCCGGGTCCCTGAGCTTCATCGAGGCGGTCGACCTGGGCGCGGTTAGGATCCTCGATACGCGACGGTTCAACGAGCGTCTCGTGGTGTACACCGACATGACGATCGAGGAAGAGCAAGACCCGGCCAACCCCGACGTTGCTCCGATCTACTACGAACCGCGTGGCCTTCACCGCAGGCTCCGGGTGTTCACCTTCGGCGACACGCTGACCGAAGAGATGAACGACACCTTGCTCGATACCTCGCCCAACGCAGGCTACTTGACCGACGGCGGCATCGATTCAGCAACCCCAGCCGGTACGCTCGTCTACCAGTCCAGTTCCTTCGGCCAACTGATGTGGGCAAGCGACCACTACTTCGTCGTGACCGAGGCGCTCGCCGACACTTACCTCGCTAGCTGGGAAACCCGAACCTATTCGGTGTGCATCGAGAGCCACACGGTCGAGGTGCCCTACGAGTACTGCCGGACCCTGTACGAAGAGCGACCCAACCCGGACTACACGCCTCCGGACAACAGCGGAGGCGATCGCGCCTGCAACGGCACCACGCTCGCCGACTGCCTCCGCGCGGTTTCGCGCGCTGCGAACCCGACCATCCAGGTCCCGGTGGGCCGCGAGTGTGAGCAACGCATCCGGAACCACTGGATCTGCGATGCGCGGGAATCGCGCTCCTACACCTATCCGAACCTGACTACGGAGCACGCGACTCGTCTGTACATCTATGAGTACACCGCGGACGGCTTCATTCGCCTCGCCAGCCAGGTCAGCGAGATCACCAATCAGGGGCTCGACCTGCAGAGCCCGGAGGACGTTGTGCCCACCCTCACGACGTCGAGTGAAACCTACGATCTGGCGGTACCCGGTGTGCTGCAGACCCTCTACTTCCAGAACGGCATGCTCTACGCCATCGCCGATGGCGTGCTGCAGGTGTACGCGATGGGCGGCCCATCGTTGGTGCGGACCACTTCACTGAACGTGGTCGACAACGCGCTCCAGACTTCGCTCTTTACCAGCGACAAGCTCTATCTGAGCGATTTTGGCTACTCGGGCGTCAACGATCAATCGGTGCTGCGCGTCATCGATCTCAGCAACCCGGCATTCCCGCGGCAGGCATCCGAAGATCGAACCCTACCGGGCGGACACCGCACTATCCTGCCCGTGGCGCAGGGTATGCTCACGATCGGTACCGTGGCGAACTTTGAGCCCGGGATCACCCAGGTGCTCAAACTGGGCTTGTTCACCGACCCGTTCGCGGCGGAGCTGGCCTACTTGATCCTCGGCACTGATCTTGAGCGGAGCTATCTCGGGGAAGACAAGTCACACACTTTCGATACGAACGCGCAGCGGCTCTTCTTGCCGTATTATGGGGTGGAGCGCGACACCAACCGCACCATCGCGCGGGTCGGTGTGAGCCATCTGGAAGACTCGAGCATCGTGTCGGAAGGGGCGGTGCCCATGCCAGAGCTGCCCCAACGCGTCCGCCAGCGCCCGGGAGCGGTCGACGAGGTCCTAAGCTTCGCGTCCAGCTCCATCGAATGGCTACGGCCCGCGGGAGTTGAATGGGCGGCCACGCCGGTGCTGGAGTATTTCAAGCCGATCGCGCTATGTCGCCTGACCGACGAGGACGAGTACGTCGAAGTGCTACGCCTCGGACAGGAGTGCAAGTTGCACTTCTCCGCGGCTGAAACCATCAACCTTACGCGAGCGGAGTCCACGAGCGATTCCTTTGATTGTGGCAGTGGCCATCCCTGGGCCTATGCGAAGAACATCATCTTCTCCGCCACCGCGGGCGTAAGCTTCACGGCGGAGGGTGTGGTCACGATCCTGAGCGACGAAGAGTTGGCTCAGCTCTACGAGCTTCGTGCCCAGCGCCCGGTGTGCCTGTTCTCACAAGATCTCGTCGAGAACACCGCCGTCGACTACGACAACCCACCGCCGCTGGACGAGCTAATCTGCTACACGCCGGAGGAGTACCAGACTGCCCTGGACGAGGTAATGAGCCAAACCGGTACGGGGTAAGCAACCAGCGCGGCCGTCGAGCCAACCTGTGAATTCTGAAAGCCTCGTGCTGTCCCAGTATTCGGCCGACACCAGTCTAGTTCTCGGCGCCAAACGCCGCTGTGCTGGGTCTTTCCACCATCCGCCCGCGTCAAGCTGCTACCCGATACTCGTTGTGCAGCCCGCCGAGCACGGGAATGGAAACGATCCGGCTCACGTCGCCGCAGACTCGCCGTGGTCCTGGAACCGGAACCCGCTGCCCCAGCCCTTGATGCGCTCGTAATCGGTTGATCGACGTCAACTATTTTGGCCTGCGGGCGACAACTGTTCTGGCCGGTCAGAGTGATTGTCGTTGATCAGCATTTCCCAGCCTCACCCCGACGTCGGCCGGGCCCCCTCCCAACATCCGCTCGGGCTCCGCCTCGCGCTGCGCGCGGGGGCCCCCGCCCCGCTTGCTTCCCGCTGTCACCAGACTTGACTGAACTTCCACGGTCCTGCCTCCTCAGGGCACCTAGCCACCCGTCCTGGCTTCTTTCGTCATTCGCCGCGTGACGCCGCCCTCCGAGAGTCGTGGTGCAGGCCACCGAGCACCAGGAATGCTCAGGTCTCTCCTTCTACGGCGGAGCCGTTCGCTGATCTGGCCCAGAGCCAGGGCATCTTCAAGACTTGCAGCTGACGGATTTCTCAACGCCCCTGCAGCGGGCGAGACGTGCAGGCAGGACAGCCGGCGACGCCAGTCCCCGAATCGAGTGCAGGTACGCTCTTCATTGATGTATCCTTTAGCGAACGCCGTGAGGGTTCGCATCCAGGTAGAGCTTCAAGGCATTGGGAAAGGCACGGGAAGACACGCGCCGGCCCAGGCCGATACCTGACTGCATGCTGCTTGCCGTCTCCGGTAGTTCGGAAGCAAACACCGGTGACAAGGCTGCCAGAATCGCTGCGCCGGTTGGGGTGAGCAGTTCCGCGTCCACCGGTCCTGCAGCGTACGGAATCTCATATTCTTCCAGTATGGCACGCGTGGCCGGCGCCGGAACCGTAAGTCGGCCATGCGATGTCAACGGCGTTTGTCCGCCACCGATTCGAACCGGGGCGATGCATGTGACGCGACTGACCTCGACTGCGAGGTGCTGCAATGCCCAGGCGGCGCCAACCACATCCAGCAGGATGTCCTGCGCTTCGTGCAGCAATCCACCGCCTGGATGCGTATGCGGTACACCACGGCGGTGCAATTCGAGATGGTCGCTGCCGGCGAGCCAGCCGTCGTTCCCGACCTGGACGTTTCCGAATGAATCATCCGGGGCGGCGTCGAGTGATTGCACGTAGGGCTTGATGTCGAGTATCGGCGTGCCGTCAAAGAGGTCGAGTGAATCAGTGAAGAGACACATTCCCTCGACACGGCGCAATCGGACGCGTGTCAACCCAATCGGACTCGGTCGATTGGGCGAGCGTGTGGCGAACAGGCCGTAGCGGTGATCCTCGGTCTTCCAGGGTGGCCGAATCAACATGCTGTAGCCCGGCGAACGCTCCAGGTATGCCAGAACAAACACGTGCGAAAAAGATTCCAGACCAACAAGACCTTCGGCGAACTCGGGTCTGATCTCGATGAAGAATTCATCCGTTGCCGGTTGTTCCCCAATGGGTGGTTGGTAAGGCGCCTTCTCCAAGAAGGGAGTATGGGCTGTACCCACTACGGTGAATCTGATGGCTGGAGATTCGTCGACTTCGGACTGATCGGTAGTCCCATGTGCGATGCGTTCGGCCTGGCAAAGGATGGCCAGCGCTCGGTGAGCGAATCCCGCGTACCCACCACGCACACCGATTTGCCGTAGCGCTTGCTCCAAGAAGCCTGGCGCTTTGCCAATCGGCATTGGTGCGCGCGGGGCCGCGTTCACGACGATCCTTCTTGCCTCGGCGCTGTCACCCATTGTCTCGTGGGCGACTTCGATTCGTGCATCGCCCACGATCGCGGCGGCTGTCTGCATGGCCGCGATCACTTCGTTTTCGGGAGCACCCAACGCAAGCAGCGCGGCGGTGAACATGTCGCCAGCCATGCCCATGGTTGGCTCGATCCACAGACGACGAATGGGTACCGTTTCGGACCAGGCTCGTTCTTGCGGGAGGGGCGATGCATGGTGGTGTTTCATGTTCTCGAAATCACTGGACTGTCCTGTGCCAGGGCTGCTTCGATGTTTGCGGACTCCCGTACTGTGTGAAAACTCACGGCGGCGCCATTCTTGCATGATCTAGCGCCGGCCTGCGCGCGTGAAGTCCAGCTGGGGTCAGACGACGGCCAGTGCTCTTTCCTGGCCGAGGCGAAAGGCTTGACTGGGTGGCGAATCGGATCACGGTCGAGCAGACCGCACCGCTCGCCCGAGGATTGGTCGGGCGCCGAGCAACCAGCCTGTGACCTGGCACCCGGGCCTCGGCCGTCACACTCAGATGGCCGCCGGCGACAACGTCCGCGCCGTCGGGCGCCACGTTCTACCCATCGGCCCATCAGCTCGGACGTACTCTGTCCGACCCGAATGTGCAGTGCCGAGGTAGAGATCCTCAGGTTTTCCGGAGAAGCGCCTCGCCGCGGTTTCTGAGGCCCATGGACCCCGCGAAATGCCCTCTATTTCGGGCCGACTGATGGAGATACTTTCCTCTGCTGCGATGATGGGCGGGACACTTGCCTATTACAAAGACGCGCTCTGGGGGCTGAAGTAAGTGGAGGCCCGGAGGGCCACCCGCTCGTTGAGGGCGTAGGCAAGCATGGCGATGAGGAACTGGACCGTGACCGGGAGCATGAGCCGCAGCCAAGACTACCTCGGCGACGCCGAAGGTCCAATCTGTTGCCGTGAAGGGAACCGTGCAAGAATCGTCTTGTCGCGATTTTTTGACATCACATGAACAGACGGGTTGGGGAGATCTGAAACCAGACCCGAGGTGTGCACCATCGCACCGACGAGGCCGCTGCCTTCCTGACCAACATCGAGTGGGACATCCCCCTGAGCCGACTCAGAAAGGGACACTGATCCGATGAGTTCCGATCCACTGACTCCGTATGGCAACCGGCCGATGGTTACACCCATCGTGAACGCGGTGAACTACGAGTACCTCTCCTTCGATGTGCTTCGGCAGATCACCGATGGTGAAATCGACGGATACACATACCACCGCGATGACAACCCGACGGTCCGGGAGGTCGAAAAGACGGCCGCTGTTCTGGAGGGCGCAGAAGACTGCGTCGTGTGCACCTCCGGAATGGCCGCCTGCACCATGGTATACCTGACCTACCTACGAGCCGGCGATCACCTCGTCATCTTCCACGATACCTACGGAGCCAACTACAAGGTTTCGCTCATTCTGGAACGACTGGGCGTGGAGATCACCTGGCTAGACGCGGACGAAGCAGACCGAATCGACGAGCATTTTCGGCCCCGCACGCGCATGATCTTCCTCGAGACGCCCACCAACCCGCTCTGCAAGGTCATCGACATCGCGCGCATTTGCGAGAAAGCGAACAAGGTCGGCGCCATGGTCGTGGTGGACAACACGTTTGCCACGCCGTATCATCAAAATCCGCTCAAACTCGGGGCTGAGCTGGTAGTGCACAGTGCCACCAAGGCACTCGGTGGGCACAACGACCTCATGGCCGGCGCCATCGCTGGCTCGAAGGAGCGCTATAACGAGCTGTGGTTCACCCGGCAGGCCATCGGGAGCACGCTGGATGCCTACTCGGCTTTTCTACTGGACCGAGGCATCAAGACGTTCGAGTTACGGGCCGAGGCAATGGCCCGCGGCGCGCGAGCAGTGGCTGAGTTTCTCGCCGAAGCCCCCAAGATCTCACGGCTATCGTATCCCGGTCTCGAGGGTCACCCGAACCACGCCGTGGCCGTGCGTCAGATGTCCCGAGGCTTCGGGAACATGCTCGCTTTCGACGTCGGCGCGAATGAAGAGGACACCAAGCGGTTCATTGCGGCGCTCCGGACCATCAGACATGCCGTCAGCTTGGGGGCAACCGAATCTCTGATCTGCGTTCCCTACCTGACGACGATGCTCTATTTGCCACCGGAGCGGCGCACAAGCTTCGGCGTTAGAAAGAATACCGTGCGACTCTCCGTAGGAATCGAGCCGGCCGAAACGGTCGTGACGGATCTGAAACAGGCGTTGGCGTGCGTGGCATGAGCAGTGGCACCAGACAGTTGAATACCGACCCGGTCGCTCGCAACATGGGTGAAGAAATGAAGGCTTTTTGAGGAAACAGACGTATTGCCTTCAGCTGGGGGCTACTTGCGCCTGGGACGAACCGCGGCGGCGGAGCATCGTGCAGCGGAGGATCCGCTTTTTCTGAAAGAGTTCCACCATGAGGTCAGGCCATGCCAGTCTACGAATACGAGTGTAATAAATGCGGGCATTGTTTCGAGTTCTTGTTGGTAAGGCGAGATGAGGAGCCGTCGTGTGAGATATGTGGAAGTCGGGATTTGAGGAGGCTACTCTCGACGTTTTCAGCACGTTCTGAGAGCGGAAGCGACGAGTCGCTCAGTTGTCCGACCGGGGCCTGTCCGACCGGGACCTGCTCGCTCAAGTGACTGCAACTAGCACTACTACGTTATTCCTGACACTGAAGAGCAGCAAGGATGCTGCCTGAAGCCTGACTCCGACTCCGCGCCGATTGGCTGGCATGCCGTCGGGCAGGTTGTCGCCGGCGCGAAGCCGACACGAGAGGCATCAACCCACCTCGGTCGGTCATGAATCTCGTGTAAACTCGATAGCGTTGATGCCTCTCGCGCCGGCCTGGGCGGAGCAGGCAAGGCTCGGGCGTGAGTCCCGACAGCAGAGCCGTCCAAGGGGATCATGCCCCCGCTTGTTTCACGTACGGCGCTGAAGGGCACTCTTCAACGGATTTCGGTATGGAGTCACCTGCTCTTGGGGAACAGCGGAGGCCCGACCGTCACCCGAGCTCCAGGGAGCAGTTCCCAGGGTCGCACCGCTCCCCTCACCCCACCTTTCACTCCGACGCGACGGAGGATCTCGGTGGCAGTGACGGGCAAGAAGGGGCGGAGCAATAGCCCGACCGAACGGATCAGATCCCCCACCGCGTACAAGGCTAGGTCCAACCGGGAATCGCGCGAATCGCACCGTTCCGCTTTCCCAAGCGCCCACGGAGCGGTCTGCTCGACGTAGCGGTTGCCCGCAGCAACGAGAACCCAAACCACAGCCAGCGCCTCGTGCAAGGCGAACGCTTCGATGGCTGCTGACACTCGGCGCGCGGTGCGGCCCACCAGCTCGATGAGCTCCTGCTCTGCCGCTCCCGGTACCGGTGGACTCGGCACGAGCCCGTCTCGAAACCGACAGAGAGATCGAAATTCGCCTCGCGCCGGGGGACAAGACGGCAACGTGGTCGCCAGAGCTATCTGCACGGACTGACCCGGGATCGGTCGCTGGAGGGACGCATCTCCACGCGTTTCGTGATCGGTCGCGATGGTCGAACGTCCCACGTATCCAACGGTGGGAGCGATCTGCCAGACCCGGAAGTGGTCGAATGCGTCGTCGAATCCTTCATCGGGCTGAAGTTCCCGGAGCCAGCAGGCGGCATCGTCACGGTCGTCCACCCGATGATGTTTGCGCCGCGATGAGTCCGACTGGCCGCGCTCTTCAGGTGTCGGTTTCCATTCTTCCTGACGGAAGGAACCCTAGTCTCCCCGGTTCGTTGTGCGGAGTCTTCGGTGACCTGCCCTGGTGCCCGCAGGTCGAGCTGCCTCGATGGCGCGAGTCGCATCACGGACTGCATTCAGCTCCATTTCCCCACGGATGTGGGTTTCACGGACCACGGCCAGTCGCATGGACGCAACACTGGCCGAACCCGGGGTCACTCGGCGGCTAGCTTGACGCCGTCGAGTTCGTCCACCGTGGCTTGTGCTATCGGACCGAAGCGCTCCGCCTCCTCCCGTAGCCACTCCACGTACGCGCTGTACAGCGCGTGGTCGATGCCCCGCAGCAGCTTGGCTGCACAGACCAACTCCGCGACCACCTCCGGCGCCATCGCCAGCTTCGCCCGCAGGTGAAGCTCCACCACGTAGTTCACCCACCGGCCGTTGCGCAACGCCTGGGCGAGCCTGAGGGCGTGCCTCGAGGCGCCCTGGCACACCGACTCGGGGATCGGCAACCCGGTGCGCACGCCGTCGAGCAGTTTGGTGAGGTGGTCGTCGAGGATTCGCTCCGCGTGCTGCGGCTTCCGCTCGGACAACATTCGTTCCGCCAGCCGTCCCAGCACGTCCAATGCGGCAGCTCGGTCGGTGGCCGCGGGCGGAGGCTCTTTCGCACCTGGTCGTGGTGGCGAGGTGAGGGGTCTGGTGTGCGACAGTCGCTGCGGCTCAGCGGCGAACACGCACAACTCGGTGGTCCCCAGCAGGAGGCGGTCACCATCGCACAGACGGCACGGTTCAAAGATGCGGACGTTGTTGACGTACACCCCGTTGGTACTCCGCAGATCCTCCACCAGTGCTCCGTCCTCGGTGATCCTGATGCTCGCGTGTCTGCGCGAGACCAGCGGATCGTCCACCACTACCGCGCAACTCGAGTCGCGGCCCAAGCTGACCTGCTCATCGTCCAGTGTGCGGTCCCAGTCTGGCCCCGTGAGCAGCACGGCCCCTTTCACGAGCAGCGCTCCTCTGGTGCTAGGGGTACCAGGCGCGGGCCCGGGAACTTGGGGGGTGGGGAACACCGCTTTGCTTTCCGCCATGTCGTCTCTCCGTGCTCGCGTGTGAGCCAGCGCCACGCGACACACGCGTAACCTCACCCGAACACACAATTATGCCGATCCGCCGGGCGCGCGCGCAACCCTTCAGCGCCGCAATCCATCCTTGATCCATGTTTCGCCGGCCGCCAGCGTGCGCCGAAACATGGGATGGT
>CAZSVU010000297.1:0-10761 GCA_964610275.1 uncultured Polyangiaceae bacterium
TCTAGTGCTGTGTCTCACAAGTCGCAATCGTTGTCCTCCGCCGGGCCGAACGCGAGGGTGGCGGCCCGGCGGAGGACAGCTCCGCTGCGATCTAGCCAGAGCACCCTGTCTTTCATGCGGCACCTTCGGTGCCGATGTGCCCTATCTCGACAGCCACCTGGGAGTCCCACAATCTGCGGTACGGCGCGTTCATGGATTGTTACTTCCGAGACAGGGCACTAGCCGGTCTCGCACTTCCGCTCGGAGTGACCCGCCGCCGGCAGGATCCCGCTGCTGGTGGTCGCCCTGCGACCGAGTATTCCCAGCACCAGCTGCAGCAGCGCTTCCGCACCATCCAACTTCTGAACGACGGGACCAACTCTGCGAGCACGTCGGTGGATCTCGACGCGCCCCGCACTGGTGAAGAACACTGCCCGGGCCACGCGCCCACGTTCGAGCAACTGCTCGGCGAGTTCGACGCCGTCGCCGTCGCCGAGCCCGATATCGAAGACCCCCAAGTCGAAAGAGCAGGTCAGGGCTGTCGCCGCCGAGCACGAGGGAGCCGCGGTAACCTCGAGTCCTTCTCGGCGGAGAATCCTCGCCACCGCCCGGCAGAGCTCGGGGTCATCCTCAACCAGCAGAATCCGCTCGGGTTGCCTGGAAGCGTCAGTCATGAAAGGCACCGCTGCGCAATCAGTTGGAGTGCCCAATCAGCATGCAGAAAGCATCTCTTACCCGCAAGATTTTCGCCGGCACAGGGGTCGCTAATGTCCCCCCCGGGATGGAATCAGTGTCGATCGTCGGCGACGACTCGTGCGGAATCCGCGATTTCGGCCGGGCCTACTTGGGAGCAGAGCCACGCACCTGAGCGCACATGTGTCCACTTCGCGCCGATCCGCCGCAAACGGAAACGTCCCAGCGTCGAAACGGTGTTCCCCGACCCACGCGCCTCACCTGAACTTCCGCACCGCGCGCATCACGGAGGGGCCCGACTCGTACGTGGCGATTTCTCCCTCGATCACCCCCAAGTGTGACCCCCGTCGTAGTACGGAGGGGGGTAGACTGGAAAGTCTGCGTTGGTCGCGGCCCACTGGGCTGAGCCGGCGCGCGTTCGGCACTGACGTCCTCGGAACGGTGGACGCACCGAGTGAGGGGCTTGCCCCGGGACGGGGACCACAGCTGGAAGGCAACGCAATGAACTTCAACTTCGACTACCAGGGGAACGGTCGTTGGCGCGTCACTGTGCTGTGTTTCTCCGGCAAGCTCGCGCATGCCGAAGGGAACATCGTGCGACTCTCCCGGCTCGTTCGTCGCGCGGAGCGCCTGTTCGAGCTGTGGGCCCGGCCTCGGGCCGAGAAGCCAACCCTGCGTTCCGTTCAGCATTCGGGCCCCGCCTCGCGGCCGACTGTGCCCGCAACCCCTTCGGCAACGAACCTCAAGGGAGTGAAGTCGACCACGAGTTCGCATCCGCCCGTACGCAACGATCGCACGGGCTGAATCAGAGGGGGTTCGCCGCGCTCACTTGCGGAGAAGCTTCTTGGCTGCAGCGCGCACCGGCATCCGGTAGTTGGTCTGTTGTGCAACGCGGGCCAAGTCCGGCTGCGACATGGCCCGTAGCACCCGGTCCAGGTTGGTGCCGACCACTCGCGGATTGCTGAGTAGCGCCCGCTGCACTTCCGGCTTGGCAACCCAGGCCGCGTTGGAAACGATGCTCCCGACCAGCGGCTTGGGTAGGTTGCCGTTCTTGGCAATCCGGATCACCTCCGGCGGTGTCAGCTGTGGATTCTGGAGCAGAGGCTCCCAGACCGAGGCGCCGTAGCAGCGCTCCAAGGCGATTCGCTCGGGCAACGTGCCTTGCCGAGCCACCGCCTCGCGCTCGCGGAGACTCAGTGCACGCACCCGTTCGTGGACGTTCTTCGGGCGAGGAGCCCTGGACGCGCCGCTTGGGGCGGCGGCGACAGCTTCGTCCACCGACTCCGCCTGGACGCACGGGGCCGCCTGAGACTCCGTCGGTGGTTCGTCTCGACGGACAAACGTCGCGAGTCGAGACCTCTGCTCGTCGTCGAAGCTCTCGAACTGCACTCCGACACCGGGGCCGGGCTGGTCCAGCTTGACCCACACTGCATCGGCCACGAGCGTGAGCGTGGCGCCGCTCTGGGGATGCACCAGCACGACCTCGCAAAGCTCTCGCTCGGCCACCCCATGCTCACCCGGCACGAACACGCGCCCCTTCCGCAAGTTGGATTCATAGCTCTCCTGCAGGGCCTCGACGGAGTCGAACTCGAGTCTGAGTTGGGACGAGCGTGCCATGTCCAGAACCCGGACCACATTATGGCGCAAAGTCATTCCGCCGCGAAGGACCCTCCGAGTAGTCAGCCGAGCCTCGTCTATGGCAGCATTCCGCCATGGCCGACGACAACTCACGCACGGGAGTACGCTACATCAGCCCCGAAATCATCGCCTATGCCGATGAGTTGCATGCGCCACACGACGACGCCCTGCGGGACGCATTCGCGGCGCCCGACCGCGCGGGCATGCCCGCCATCATGGTCAGCCCCTCCGAAGGCCGTCTCCTGGAACTGCTGCTGAAGCTGGTCGGCGCCGCACGCGTCGTGGAGGTAGGAACGCTCGCCGGATATTCGGCCATCCGAATGGCGCGCGCGCTACCCCCGAGCGGCAAGATTTGGACCGTGGAGGCGGAAGCCAGCCGCGCTGAAGTCGCAATACGCAACGTGGCGGTGGCTGGCCTGGCGAAGCAGATCGAGGTGCTCGAGGGCAAGGCATTCGACGTCCTGCCGACGTTGGAGCGGCACGGGCCCTTCGATGCCGTCTTCCTCGACGCGGACAAAGAACACTACGACCGCTACGCCGAATGGGCCCTGCAGAACCTGCGCCCCGGAGGCCTGCTGCTCGGGGACAACGCCTTCTACTTCGGTAGGCTGTTGCAGGAGAGCCCGGGCGCGGTGGCCATGCGACGATTCCACGAGCTGCTACGAGATCACTGCGATTCCGTGTGTATTCCCACCCCGGACGGTTTGGCGCTGGGCGTTAAGCGTGCCTGACTGTCTCGACCTGGCATCGAACTGAAGGACTACTCTCGATTGGACCTCAGTCGCTCAGCACGCGCGCGATGCGCTCCATTGCGCGTTCGACGTTTGTGTGGCTGTTGAACGCGCTGATGCGAACGTAGCCTTGGCCGCAGGTGCCAAAACCGTCTCCCGGAGTGCATACCACCGCCGCCCGCTGGAGCAGTCGATCGAAGAACTCCCAGGAATCCACGTTCGTCTTGACCCAAATGTAGGGCGAGTTGTCGCCACCGGTGCACGCGTAGCCAAGCCGACTCATTCGCTGTCGGATCAGACCAGCGTTCTTCAGGTAGTGGTCGCTCAGAGCACGAACCTGAGCCGCTCCCGCCTCGGTGTACACTGCCGCCGCAGCTCGCTGCACGGGGTAGGACACCCCATTGAACTTGGTCGACTGCCGGCGGGCCCATAGCGGGTGAATCGGCCGCTGGGAACCCTCGGAATCGTAACCGAAACAGGCTTTGGGTACGACGGTGAAGGCGCAGCGCGTGCCGGTGAAGCCGGCCGTCTTGGAGAAGCTGCGAAACTCGATGGCCACTTCCTTCGCGCCCTCTATCTCGTAGATGCTCTTGGGGAGCGACTCGTCCCGCATGAAGGCCACATAGGCCGCGTCGAAGAGGATCAATGCTCGGCACTGCCGCGCGTAGTCCACCCAACGGGTCAGCTGCTCACGGGTCGCCGTTGCGCCCGTGGGATTGTTGGGGAAGCAGAGATAGATGAGGTCGACGGGCTCGGACGGAGGTTCCGGCACGTAGCCGTTCTGCTCGGTCGACTCCAAGTAGACCAACCTGGAGTACCGCCCGTCCACCTGCTCACCCGTGCGTCCGGCCATGACGTTGGTGTCCACATACACGGGGTAGACGGGGTCGGGGACCGCGACTTTCACGTCGGCGGCAAACAACTCCTGGATGTTGCCCGTGTCACACTTGGCGCCATCACTGACGAAGATCTCGTCGGCCTCGATGCCCAGCCCGGCGTAGTCCCGCTCGGCGATCGGTTGACGGAGGAAGTCGTAGCCGTAGTCCGGACCGTAGCCGCGAAATGTCGCCGCTGCGCTCATCTCGTCGACCGCCGCGCGAAACGCCTGCACACACGCATTCGGCAAGGGCTCGGTGACGTCTCCGATACCCAGCCGAATCACCTCCCGGTCTGGATGCTCGGCCGTGAATGCACCGACGCGCTTGGCGATCTCCGAGAACAGGTAGGAAGCCGTCAGCTTCGAGTAGCTCTCGTTGATCCTGATCACGGTGGTTACCTTTCTGGCGGGTCACAGCGCCGGCTATCTCGGCCGGCGGGGCCGCGCATTATGGTACCTTTTCCTACTCCCTGCAAGGGTGGTGCAGCGGTCGAGAACCGCGCGCTAGCTTGGATCCGACTGTCTCGAGATGCTCGCCGAGCAGCGCAACGTTCGCCTCGCGCTGCTTGGACCAGGTCTCGTGAGGAGACTTCCTTCCCCACGGTCTATCGCTTCGCCGCGCACTCCATGTTGCACATCAGGTCGGTCGGCTTGCAGTGGCTACACGCACCACGCGGTGGCGAAGTCGTCTGGGGTGGTGGTTTCGTTACCGACGGCGGCCGACGCTCGATGCGACGCGGTGGAACTCTGCCTGACGGAGGCCGACGCATGGCGGGCGGAGATGGATCAGTCGAAGGCGCCGCAGCCGGGGACGTGGGCTCTGGTTCCTGCGGCGCTTCCACCGGGTCGCTTTCGGATGACGGCTGGGCGGCGGCCGCGCGCTCGCGGGCAGCAGCGGGGGAAGCCGGCGCGCTCATGGTCGGCGGGTGCGGTGCCGTTGGGCCGCTACGCGACGACACCACGGTCGTGGCCACCGCTGCCGCCACGGCAACGAGGGTCAGCGCAATCCACTTCGCAGTCGGCGATGCGCTGGCAGCCGCGGTGGGGCTGGTGGACGTCGTCTCCACGGGTAGCGGGGTGCCAAGAGGTGAAACGCCCAGCGGGACCAAGCCCATCGGGGCCACGACACCCGCCGGGAAACCAGCACTCTGCCGATGGTCTGATTCGGGCTTCTGACCCGTCTTCGCCGGCGTGGCCATCAGTTGGCGTAGGTCAATGAGCGAGGACTCGTCTCCCGCCACGTCCGCCGTCGCCTTCTCCGGTACGGCTGCTGACGCTTGGGCCAGGTCGGTGAGCGCCGCGAGCGAAAAGAGCGCTGACGCTTCCGAGTCTGCCTGGGCAGCATCGCCCGGAGCGTCCACACCCTCGCCGGCAGCGGTTTCTGGGAAAACGGCGTTCGCCGCGAGGTCGATACGGCCCCCGCACCCTCTGCAGCGAATCGTGCTGCCACTAACGACCTTGTCGTCTGCAATGGAGTAGCGGGCACCGCAGGTCGGGCACAGTATCTTCACGCAGTGGTCCCTCTGCCCAGACAGGCACTTCGTGGAACTGGGGGCTCCAGCGTCTCAACCGATGGGACACGCGAGCGGGACCAGCCTTTGTGCTGTGTGCAGATTTTTCCACACCCAGCACCGCGACGGCGGGGCGCGCAGCAGCCGCATCGCCTCCACGTTGCCGGTGAGGCGGCGTCGCGAGCGCACCGAGGCTAGGGAGGAGGACGCAGGAGTCCTCTCGGACTTTGAGGACGACGACCGACGCCTCGGGGCGCGCAGCAGCCGCATCGCCGGCAACGTCAGAAGCGGACGGCGGCGATGGCGTTCTTCCCCGGCTTGACCGTCACGCCCACCGAGCGTCGGCCCTTCTGCGGATGCAGAAACATCACCGAGTGGCGCCCTGCCGCCACCGAGACGCGCTTCGGCGTCCGCCCAATCGGGCGTCCATCCAAAATGACGTTGGACGCCGGAATGGAGTTGCACGTGATCGACCCGCCTCCCGCGCCAGCTTGCTTCCGCGAACCGCCCCCGCGTGCGGCTCCTCCGCCGGACTTGCCCTGATCCGCCTCAGTCAAGGCCACGCGCACCGTGGTTTCCGACTCGCCCTCACCGAGCTTGATCGCAGTCGAGAACGGCTCGTAGCCCTCCCTGGTGGCCTCCACTCGACAGTTCTGGGTCGGATCGAAGTCGACCGTCTTGGGCAGATCCAACAGCAACTGTTTCTCGTCGCCACACACCAGAACGATCGCTGCGCCGTCCGCCCCGTCGCTGGCGGCAACGGTGACCCGTGCCGGCTTGGCCTTGAGCTTCGGGTTCAGCTCCATCATCTGGCCTTCGCGCAACTCGACCTGCTCCTCGTGGGGCTCGAACACCGAACCGCCCGCAATGCGAATCGAATGGCGGCCCGGATCGACGTCGTCGAGCGTCACCGGCAGCGAGCCGCGGTCCTTGCCGTCCACGAACAGACGCAGGTCTTTGCCCAGCGAACCAACGCGAATGCCCGTGCTGCCGTCGGCGGACACGCTGGTCGCACCACGCGACAGACCAAAGTCGACCACTTCGTCGGCCCCCGACTTGATCACCACGGCACGATCTGCGGGTCTGGCATAGCCAGGGGCTTCAACTCGGACGGTGTGCGCGCCGGCGGCGATCCCTTCGATGCGACACGGCGAGCCCTCACAGGTGAGCTCTCCGTCCACGAGCACCTTGGCGCCGTCCACGGCGCTTCCATTGGGGCCGGATACCGTGATGACCAGGGTGCCCACCTTCGGCATCAGCAGCACGGCGAGCACCGCGAGGACCGCGACCGCGGCAAGGCCTACCAAAATGGGGACGAGCTTGGAGCGGCGCTCGGGAGCAGTCCCGGGCTGGGTATCAACTCGAGCAGCGTGCGAGGAGGCTTCGTCGTCCCAAGCTCGACCCTTCCTGGGCGCCTGGGGCGGCGGTGGCAGTCGCCCCTGCGAGCGGGGCGGGGGCGGTAGGCTGACTTTCGGCAGCGGCGCCACCGGCTTCGGCAGGACCGGCACGGATGGTGGCGTCGGTGGCCGCGTGGGCGGCGGCAATGATGCCTTGGCGCGCGGCACGGTGGAGCCAGCCGGTGGCGGGGGAAGTGGTTGCCGCGACGCAGAGCCCGGAGCAGGCGGAAGCGGCGGAAAGGCCGGGTTCGTTGTGGCCACCGCCGGCACCGGCGGAGGCGGCTTGAACGGGCCGATCGACTTGGCCGGAGGCGGTGGTGCGGGAGGAGGAGGCGGCGACGGCGACGCCCTGCCCAACCCGGTCAAGGTGTTCACCGGGCCTGTGTCGGCGGCGGGCGGAGCAGCCGGCTTGTCGGCAGGAGCCTCAATCTCTGGCTCGGAGTCTTTCGGCTTGGACGGAGCTGGCGGTGGCGGTGGCGGCGCGGCGGAGCCCTTCAATGACGCCACACCCGAGCTCGACGGAGGCGGCGGACCCGGCGGCTTGCCGTCAGGCCCCATGCCGGGCGCAGTCGACTGTTGCGGGTCGACGGGTGGCCGGGTCGGCGGCCGCGGTCGGTCCACCTTGGTGACCTCCGCCTCGCTAGGAGGCGCGAGCGACTTGCCCTTGTCACCTGCCGACCGCTCTCGTTCCCGCTTCTCTACGAGGTCGTCGAATACGCCCAGATCCGATGCAGTATCATCGTCCATCGGCTACGGCCTCCTGCTCACGCTGACCCGACACAAACCGGCTGCTCGCCGATTGCTTTCACCTCGCAGCCGACGAGGGGAAAGGCCGCTGCCGCTGTGCCCCGTGAGGATCATTGGACGCTGCTGGAGCTATTGTCCTGGTTTTTGGGAGGCTTTCCAAGGTTGCGACGACGGGCGCGGGGGCCGAACGGGCGAAAAAGTGCGCCCCCAACCCGCGATTGGCCAGATTCTGCTCCGTCACTCGCTCATTGCACAGGGGCCGATGCTTCGGTAAGCGTCGAAAGTGCGGGTGGCGGTACGGAAGCCCCCGCGCTGGGGCAGGGCCACCATGGTAGGGTCGCGGGGGTCGTTCGAGGAGAAAACCATGATGCAGTCGTGGGGAGTTATCGCCAGATCGTGGCCATTGCTGCTCAGCCTGGCCGCGGGACTGCCGGCATGCGGCACGTCGAGCAAGCTGTACTTGAACAAACCGCTGGAGGTGCAACTCGACGAGTATCAGTCCGCCACGGTGGTCGCGCGTGGCAACGGCGTCAAGTTGAGCAAGGCGGCGGGCAAGTTGAAAGAGATGCTCGCCAAGAAGCTGGAACGGCGCGGCGTCTTCAAGCAGATCGGCCCCGGGGGAGCCGTCAGGGTCCAGGCCACGATTCAGAACATGGATGACGGCAAGGAAGTGGGCCGCACCCTCACCCTCACCGGGGAAGCGAAGGTCACCGTCGAAGTCAAGCTCACCAAGGCGGACGGCTCCGTCTTGACTCACCTCACCGTGCAGGCGGAGGCGCCAAGCGAAGGGGACGACGACCGCCCGGACCTGCGCGTGCTCGAAGCCGCGGCCGACGAAATCGTCGACTACCTTGCTGGCCACGTCTCCGAACAGAAGGGCAAGGAGAAGTCAGGGAAGTAGCTCATGGCACTCGTGATGAATCGTGCCTTCGCCCACGCGGCGACGTCGCTGCTCGGGGCCGCACTGCTCGCCTGCGCCGGAGGCCCGCCCGCTCCCGCCACACCCGCGGAGCCGACACCCGCGACGGCACCCACCGGCAGCGCGGCGGCACCGGATCAGGAGGATTCTGCCGCGGGGGCCAGTGCCGTGCCCTCGGAAGCGGCGCCAACGGACACGCCAGACCCAGCCGAGGCCACCGATTCGACGGATGCTGCCGACGGCCCCGTTGCCGGTGACACCGACTCTGCGGCAGAGCCGGAACCGGCCAAGAAACCGCCACGGCCGAGCGAAATCATCACGGCGACCGGTGTGATCTTCATGGTCGACTACCAGGCCTCGGACATCGCGGATGCGGCCAAGCAGAAGTGTGGTGACGAAGCCGGCGACGACATGGACGCGCGGGCAGAATGCCTGAAGCGCGAGCGCGACGGGTTCAAGGCCGACGCGATGCGCTTCAAGCAGAAGCGCGGAGCCGACGAAGTGCGCTGGATCATCTATCGTCGTGACGGCGAGGCGTTCAAGGAAGTACACAACGGCCGCTATCAGTTCGCGGCTGAGACGACGAAATCCGTGGATCTCAAGCTTAAAGGCGGTGGGATGGGAGCGCGGCCACTGTTCGCCGGGAGAAGCAAGATCACTCTGAGTGTCCCGAGCACCTACAACATGATCATCGACGATCCCCGGTATGGCCGGCTGGTGTACAAGGCTCGTTTCGAATCCGGGGCACAGTAGGACCCGACGCGCGGTCCGCACGAAGAGGGGGACAATGCACCGAATCGGCGAGACCCGAGACCGCTATTCGGGAGGCGCGATTTGCGTCTCGCAACCGAAGAAGAGCTGCAAGGCGGCCAGACTGTCCGATTGGGCGCGGTCGCAAGAGTCCTGGCAGAGCGCGATATTGCCCTCCTCGTCGTAGTACCAACCTTCGCGGCAGTCCCCGTTGTTCGCCCTGAGCAGCAGCACGTTGCCCCCTTCTCCAGGATGAACGATCAGATTGACCTCGTTGACATCGATTGTTTCTCCCTCCGGGGGGAGGGGCATCTCGTAGCTGCAGGAGATGACCTGGCCCGTGATCGTGGTCAGCGCGCCACGCAGCGCCGCCCCGAAGTCCGTAGCCTGGCTCATGTCGAAGTGACAGAAATAGGGATTGCCGTCGTGCGAGCAACCTTCGGTGGCGGTGCCTCCATCCGCGGCCGCTTCGGATAGCCAGGACCGCACGTCTTCGCCGGTCGTCTCGTTCTCCTCGCTTCCCGGAGAGCCGATCACGAACGTGTGGGTTCCGTTGTCCGCCAAAGCCGCCGCCATGGCATCGGCAATGGGCTGGGTCGGAACGGGATTGGCGGGGTTGCAGGCTCCCATGCAATCGATGGTCAGCGTCGGCTGCCCATCCGTGATCAGCACCAGGTAGGGAGTGCCGGAATAGTTCGTGGCCAGCACGCCGTTCGCGAGCGCGTACTCGTAGGCGCCATGCGTCGGCGTGCACCCGTCGGGATTGACCGCGTCCACGGCGGCATGCAGGGCGTCGTGCTGGTTTGGGGCCACCGGAACCAGGCTGCTGACGTCGACGCAGGCTTCGATCTCCTGCGGTGAACTCTCCTGGTAGAGACCTCGATTGGGGTAGAACATCAGCCCCAGCGGCACGGCGTCGGGCATCGAATCGATGGCTTCGTGAAGAGCTTCCGCGGTGATCTCCCACTTGGTCCGATTCGAGTTGGGGGCGTTGCTATCCATCGACAGGCTGGTGTCGACCAACAGCATGAGCAGCGCCGGAAGGGATTCCGGCTCAGCGCTCCAGCCGGTGCACGCCGCATTCTGCATGGCGTCCACTTCCGCGTCCGTGAGCACGGCGAGCCCGCCGCCCTCGTCACCCGGTTCGAAATCCGTCGGCCAGTCTTCGACCGAAGTACTTCCAGTCCCGCCTCCGGTGCCGCTGCCACTCCCGCTGCCGTCGTCATCGTCGTCTTCGCTCGACGAACAAGCGACACTCAGCGCAAATCCCAACACGCCCAGAAGCACCCAATGCGATGCTTTCCTCATTGCTCAACTGCCCTTCTGCGTCCCCGATCAGACGTTCATTGGGTTAGCAGACGGACCGGTGGGGGTCCAGCCAGCCAACTGCCAGTAAGTGCTTGTGGGTGCAACCCCCACTCGTTGCCCGGCAGAGCTGAAACGTCTCGGAGTTCCACGTTTCCGCGCACCCTGGCTCGGAGTTCGGGCCGGGCAGTGTGAAGAAGATGGAGCAACGTCG